>CBINGY010000004.1:0-138167 GCA_966250325.1 uncultured Cytophagaceae bacterium
GGTATCATGAATGGTGGCAGAGCCCTGGCCTGCAGACCAAATGGTTTTCCAGGCTTTGGCTTCGGCTTTTGCAGTATCCAGCTCTGTGGATACGTCTATTTTCTTTTTTTGATCCCACATTTCAGCGGTAATTCCATTGCTCTCCAGACTTGGAATGAGGAAATTGGCATGAACACCCGATACCGCAGCCGTATAGGCGATGTCTTTGGTGCCGCTGTCAATAATCATTTGGCGGTAAGCGTCGCTGGCTTTGGCCTCGCTGGTATTGATGAATCGGGTGCCCATGTAGGCCAAATCTGCTCCCATTTGCAGAGCAGTGGCGATATCTCTGCCAGAACTCAAGGCTCCTGAAAGAATAATGGTTTTGTCAAAAAAACTACGCACTTCCTGCACAAACGGAATTGGATTTAAGGTGCCGCCATGGCCACCTGCACCTGCACACACCAGGATGAGACCGTCTACTCCGGCTTCAGCGGCCTTCTCTGCGTGTCTTTTCTTTATAACATCATGAAAAACCAGGCCACCGTAGCTGTGTATGGCATTGACCAGGTCAGAAACTGCACCTAAAGAGGTAATAATTAGAGGTATCTGATGTTTGATGACTACCTCCAGGTCTGCCATGATTCTTGGGTTTGTTTGATGTATGATCAAATTGACCCCAAAAGGAGCGGCCTTCTTCCCGGTTTCCTGCTCAAAGGAGGCAAGTTCTTCTTTGATTTGAATTACCCACTCCTCAAATCCCGCTGTACTGCGTTGGTTTAGTGCGGGAAATGTGCCTACAATACCATTTTTGCAGCCTTCAATCACAAGTTCGGGGCCTGAAACCAGAAACATGGGTGCTGCCACCAATGGAAGCGAAAGGTTTTTGAAAGGGTTCATGCAGTTTGTTGATTTTGTGATGACAAGTTACAATTTCTTCGTATCGAATAAGAATATTTTTGTCTGCTGACATAGGGATGTCAATAATCTCACAGAATTTAGGCGTATGGAAAAACCAATAATCGACGGCATTCTTACCGTAGAGAAATTTCCCGGAAAAGGGGGCTGGACCTACGTGATTATTGAACAGGCAATTCCCGATAAAACTAAACCCTTTGGCTGGCAAACCGTAAAAGGTTCGGTAGACGATTATCAGTTGAGTCAGTATAAACTGATGCCCATGGGAAATGGCCGGCTCTTTTTGCCCTTAAAGGCAGAAATTCGCAAGAAGATCGGGAAAAAGGAGGGAGATACCGTGAATGTCATTTTGTTTGTGGATGATTCCTCAGTAGTGATCCCGCAGGAAATTCAGGAGTGCCTGGAGGAATTTCCTAAAGCAAAAGCCTTTTTTGATACGATGACCGAACGCAACCAGAAGTATTACATTGACTGGATTTTGCAGGCCAAAAACATGGAAACTACGGTTAACAGAATCAATGTAATGATTGACCGTTTACTGGAAGGAAAGAAAATGTATGATTACTAAACCCTGCTGACATACTGCTGTCACCTCAGGCATTCATCTTTGAAAGGTAATCAGAGAGGAAATGTCAAAAACAGATCTTAAAAAGACCTACAAATCGTACTACTCGGCATCTGCCAAACCTGAACGGGTAGATTTACCCAGGGCTCAATATATCTCGCTGCGAGGCAAGGGTGACCCCGACGGAGACGGTTTTAAAGAGAGCCTTGCTTCCTTATATCCGGTAGCCTATAAAATTAAATTTCTGGCTAAAGCTGCGGGAATGGATTTTGGAGTTCCGCCGCTGGAAGGGCAATGGTGGTACGATGAAGAAAAATACGGGCATGTACTGATGGAGAATACTCCGTTGGATATTCCACGCAATGAATGGGAGTATCGTCTGTTAATCAGAATGCCTGATTTTATTGATGCCGCTCTTTTGCAGCAGGCAATTAGTGAGATTGAAAAAAAGAAGGGCTTGCAAAGACCTGAATGGTTTGTGATTGAAAAATGCTCATTCGTACAGGTATTACATGTTGGTCCTTTCCATACGGAGCCTTTTTCACTGGAAAAAATCATGGGATTTATGCTTACCAATGACCTCAAACGGAATGGTCATCATCACGAAATCTATCTTTCAGATTTCAGAAAAACGAACCCGGATAGACTCAAGACGATACTTCGCGAACCAATAAAATAGAACTTAACAACAGATAATTATGATCACATTTATTGAAGCCTTTAAAAAGGAACTTGAAGAGGAAAGTAAGGAAACCCGCAGAATGCTGAAACAGGTGCCTGAGGGTAAAAATGACTGGGCACCGCACCCCAAAAGCATGAAACTGGGTGTGTTGGCGGTGCATCTGGCCGAAATTCCTGATATGTTTATCAATGCACTTTTGCATGATAAATGGGATTTCGCTGAAATGGAGTGGAACCCCAGAAACTTTAACAGCAATGCCGAGCTGATGGAAATTTTTGAGCACTCACTTGCCACGGCTTTTGATGCACTGGAAAAATCAACGGATGATGTTTTGATGAACGAGTGGGTGATGTGTTCGGGTGAACAGATTTGGCTAAAAACCACCAAATGGGAAGCTGTACGCCATGCTTTCGGTCAAAATGCTCATCACCGGGCTCAGTTAGGAGTTTATTTGCGTTTACTGGATATTCCGATTCCGGGTCCATACGGGCCGAGTGCGGATGAATCGGAAGGCTTACTGCCGTACTAAGGTTTACAAATTCAAAGAAGATTCCCGGAAGTGAAAATCCGGGAATTTTCTTTTAGTGGCTTTTTGTAATTTTGATTGGTCTGTGAAGTAATAAAGGGCAAAATGAATTCCTCAATGATTGAATATGTCTGGCATTAAAACAAATCAACAGAATAGATACCGGGTATATGTTATTGAACTTTCGAAAAAAGTGTACACCGAAAACTGGAAATTCAGAGATGCTAATCCACAATTTAACGGCGTTTTGGAATGTTTGTATGTGGGCATGACCAGCAAAACACCCAAAGAGCGTTTTCTGCAGCATAAGACTGGTTTTAGAAATAAAAGTGGCTATAAACTATCCTCTGCAATCGTTCAGAAATACGGGCTGTATCTGCGGCCGGGTCTATACCAGCATTTGCCATTGATGAGTCGCGAGGAGGCCCTCAAAATGGAGGAACAGCTGGCTTTGGAGCTTCGTAGAAAACGATATGCTGTCTGGTATAATTGACTTATCCAATCAGATTTTTTTCCAGGATAAAATCCTCCATCAGAAACCCATTGCCAATATCTATGTCTTCTTCTCCCGTTTTGATAAAGCCCGTTTTGAGGTAAAATTCATACGCTTTATTATAGCGATTCACATTGAGAATCAACGATGTATTTTGATTTGTTATGGCTATTTCGGCAATTTTCTCAATCATTTTTCTGCCAAAACCTTTTCCCTGTGTTTCAGGCAACAGGTACAGTTTATGAATTTTAGTTTTCCCGGTTTTTTTGTAATTGAGTTCATAGCTGGCAAATCCCACTTCTACGCCATTGGCCAGGGCCAGTAGAAAAATACAGCCGTTACTTTGTTGTTTTGCCAAAGACGCGGGCTTATACATCATCTCCAGCATATACGCCATTTGCTCAGCAGAGAGTATTTCTGCAAAAGTTTCGGGCCAGATCAGGTGGGCGAGTGATTGAATCTTGTCAAATTCTTGAGGCCCAATTTCCTTTAATTCAAAGTTCATGAGCCTAATCTACCACAAGTGTTGCAACCGGAGCACTTTGTTTTGATCTTTTTTCAGCGAGCGAATTAATCATAAACATGAGTGCGGCAGATGCTATCATTGACCCGATTACTACATAACCCAGCAGTGGATAATTTTCTACGAAACCGTCGGTTCGCTGGTATACGATCATGCCGGCAATGGCCGAGGCAATACCACCCGATACCTGCGAAACAGAGGAATTTATGCTCATAAAAGCCCCGCGGTCTTTGAGGTCTGGAATAGAAGTAATTAGGGCAGAAGATGAAATCATGCGGGCATTTATACCCAGAAAAAGGAACACATTGAGCATGATAATGATCCACAGCGGGGTGGCTCCCAAGTTACAGTAAATGCCAACCAGAATCATCCCGAGTATGCTTCCGGCCACAAAAACCTGGAGTTTGCCATATTTGTCGGCCAGTTTACCGATGATGGGTCCGAAAACAATGGTGAATACACCTGTAATCCCATAAAGTAGCGGAAGATCATCCAATGAGATTTTCAGGTTGTTATTTGCAAAGGTGGTACCGAAGGGCATAAGCATAAAGCCGCCGGTGGCCAGTAGGGTAGTGGCCAGAAATACCCGCAGATAATCGGGGTTTGAAATGGTGTTAAGAAGATGTTTGAAAGGATTTTGGCCGGCAGTGGAGCTAATGTGGGCATCTATGGGTTTCATTTTAACTACCATAATTAAGCCCACCAGCGTACCAATTATTACGATCATCCAGAAGGTAGAATGCCATCCAAAATGGTTGGCAAGGTATAATCCAATGGGCAGGCCCAGAATTTGAGAAGCTGCAAAGGCCATTTGGGTAAATCCCATCACGCGTCCCCGCACCTGCACTTCAAAAATATCGGTAATGATGGCAAAACCAATGGAACCAATCACTCCACCGAAAATTCCGGTAACGATTCGAGCCAGAAGTAGATAGGTATAATCTGTGGCGGAGGCACAAAAGGCTGTACCTACCAGAAAACCTACATAGAAAAACAGCAGGAGTTTTTTCCGGTCAAATTTATCTGCAAAACCAGCCGCCAGAAAGCCTGAAAGCCCTGCACTGAACGCGTAACCCGATACAACAAGACCAAACTGGCCGGTGCTGATTCCCAGCTCGGGCATAAGAATGGCTCCCAATGGGGAAAGCACCATAAAGTCAAGGATAACCGTAAACTGAATGAAAGTCAGAATGGCAATCATAAAGACCTGATAGGGTGTAAATACTCTTTCTTTATTCATTTTTAGTTCAATTCAATACATTGGTGTCCATTAAGGCGAAACAATGAAGTGATTTCGGCTGATATCTGTGAAGAGCTTACTACCCTTAAAATGTGGTCGCAGTCTTCAAAATCAATGTTCCAGTCTCGTACAAGAGGATTTCCTGCCAGTTCCTCGATTAGCCAATGAAGCGACTCATTTTCATTCAGTGATGTCTTAAATACCGAGATAATCATGACTTATTTCTTAAACCTCCTATTACGTATGAAAAAGCTACCCGCATGTCTTCTTCACTGATTTGGTAGGGTTTTCCACCCATACTTTTTTTATCCAAATGAAAGCGGATGAGCGTAAAAAGTGGAGCGAAGGCCAGAGACCAGAAAATTTCGGGTTTCATTTTGTCAATTTCGCCCCGCTCTATGGCCTTCTTTAGAAATTGACCCATCTTTTCGCTGAAACGGGCCGTGATCTGAGCTGCCAGTTTTTCGCGATAGGGGGAAAGTTTGAGCTGATCGTAAAATTCAACCTCGATCCGGTTATTGAGGTAATACTGCGATCTGTTGACCCACTGTACCCAAAGTCCTTCTTCCAGATTCATTTCAGGGTCAAAACCCTTGAATGTAGTTTCCGTCATGATAAGGCCAATCTCCTCGCCTAGCTGAAGAATGAGATCTTCCTTGTCATTAAAATAGATGTAGAGTGTAGCGGGAGATACGCCGGCTGCTTTGGCCAGTTTCTGCATACTGAAGCCTTCAAAGCCCAGATCCACCAATAGTTCCAGGGCTTTTTCTCTTACTTTCTGCTCTTTTTGTTCGTCCCGCAATCGCATTAGCTAGCAAATATAAATGAATGTTCATTCATTTATAATTAATTTCCTGATTTTTTCTGAGAAAAGGCTTATTTATTCTGCCCAGTGGCACAAAGCAGCGTACACCTCATCCGTGGTACGTTTATCCTGCAGAATCTGATCATAGGTTCTCCCCTCGATAAGCATTAAATATTCTACCATTAACCGACCCTTATAATACACCAGAGGTGCATAATAATTTTCGGTTATTTTCACTATGCCATCTGGCGAAGCTTCCGCTTCCAATTTTAGTTTGAAAACCTCCTTTTTGAGATCATAACCTTTCTGATTGCGTATAGCTACTCTGGAAATGTATTCTGCATAGCCTTCAACTTTCCAATAGGGAGGATGCTTCCAGGGACTGAAATTCCACAGTCCGTACCGATGAGCCTGCAGGTTGTGTACAAGCTCATGAGCCAGGAGCTCGGGGAGATTGACCAGATTTCTTCCCCATGGGAAATGCTCACGATCCAGCTGAGTTGGTATTTTAATGAAAATATTGCCGGCAGTAGCTCTTGCATAGGGTCCTTTTCCTTGCAAATCTTCCAGGCGGTCCACGATATTTCCATGAGACAGAAAAACGTCATAATATCTTTTTGCATCGAAAAGTTCTGATTTCTCAATCAACCCGTAAGCATTGTCAAGAATGTGGTCTGCGGTAGTTTGGTCAATTTCTCCATCAAAATATACATGGAAATGGCCGTGGTCATAATGATGGGCAAAAAGCGGCTGTGGGAAGAAAAGAAGGGTAGTCAAGCCGGAAAGAAATACCAGAATGGCAAGCAAGGAAAATGAAAGGAATCGGCGTAACGCTTTTTTCATGGGCAGGAATTTTTAGTAAACCAATTTCAGAAATTTGCCGGAATTAATAGCCGGATTGTGATCAGTGGCTATTTGCCTCCATCAATGGAAAGGATTTCGAAGTAAAAGCTATTTCAGATAGACGGAAAGCTTATTATCAGTAAGTTGTATTGCATCCGCTATATGCTTTGCATTCAACTTTGCACCTTCCAGATTGGTATGAACATCATCTTTTGAGGTAAAATAAAATGTTTTAACCTTTTTATATCCAAGAGAATCATAGACTCGGGCCGTCATTTCATGGAGGTCAATAAAATGAGCTCGGGTTTCAATGGCCACCTGCTGGGCCCAGGCAGGATAAAAGTCCTTTTTTCGCGGGATTTTTGCGTTTTCATCGTAGCGATTGAATGGGATAGGGGAGCAAATGAATACTTCCGCACCCCTGGACCTGGCCTCATTGACATACTTACGCAGGTACCATCCGTAGGAGTGCACGGTTTCATGTTTACCTGTAAGCAGATTATCTATTTCAATGGCATCTTCTCCAATTCCTTTGATGCTTCCCCGTGCCCGTATGGTGTCATTCAGAGCCCAGTCGTCATTATGTCCGAACTGGATGAGCAGAAAATCACCCTTCCTTATTTTTTGAAGGATAGGCTCCCAACGGCCTTCGGTGAGAAAGGTACGACTACTTCTGCCTCCTATGGCGTGATTCTCTATGGCAATTCGTGTGGTGTCAAAAAATGGATCAATTACAGAGCCCCAGCCCCAAATTCCGTTTTCTCCGGTTCCTTTTCCCGCCTTTACCGTTGAATCACCAATAAGATACAACGTAGGTTTTTCAATAGAAAAAGAGAAAAAAGCCGCTAAAATTAAAAGAAGAAGAACTCTGATCATGGCAGGTAAAAGACTTGTTTCAGAGGAATACTCACCGGGGAGTAATCGGGGTTACTTTCCATGATGTCTGCCATATAGGCCCACCATTTTTTCATAACCGGGTGTTTTGGCAACTCTTCCATTTGGTCTTCGTCTTCAATTTCAAGTACCCCAAATAGGCTCCTTGTTTCCTCATCCAAAAAAATGGAATAATCAGAAATGCCGTGATCTTTCAGCAGTTGACTTAATTCCGGCCAGATATCATCGTGCCGTTTTTGATATTCGGCTTCCTTTCCGGGGAAAAGTTTCATTTTGAAGGCTAGACGGGGCATGTTATACTATTGATTCGCAGAATTCTTTGGGAGTAATTATTTTCGTTTGACCGATACTTTCAAGAGTAAAATCATTGGTATTTCCCGTTATTAGGAAATCGGCTTTTGACATAATTGCCAATTCCAGAAATCTATTATCCGGATCATCAGCTATTAAATCTATTTTCCCGAAGGTTCAAAAAATATTGATTGGGAATAAATTTCGGTTAGAACTATTTCAGCGTTTTTAATGAAGTCAGGGAAACGTCTGAATTTGTCCCTTTTGAGTACCGCTTCATACTCCTTGTAAATGATTTCTGAGATACAAACTTCTACACGCTTACCTAATACGTACTCTGAAATAATAGTAGCCGGATAGGAATCTGAAATAAGTGCCGAGACCAAAACATTGGTATCAATGATCACCTTTTTCATTTCCATATGCACTTATTTCTGCGTTAATCTCATCAAGAGTGACGCTTTCAAAATTCTCTTTTCTGGCTATTTCATGACATTTTTTCAATGCTTGTCTGGCCTGAAAAGTTTTTACCTTTTCAACAAGTTCAAATAAACTAATCTTCTTACGACCTGTCAAACCGTAAGTTTGAAGATCGTTTTCACCTGCTTCAAGAGTTACTGTAGTCATATTGAAGTTCCTTTTTTCAAAATTAACGAAAAAGGCACAGAATAATTCATTCTGTGCCTTTCCCATCTCAATACCAGATATTAAGCCTTCCTGGCCCTCGGCTTTAAATCCGTTAAATCTCCAATTTTAACCGCCTGCCCGCTGGCAATACTCTTTCTGGCAGCTACTCCCACCAAAATGGCCATGGCTCCATCGCGACTACCGGCAGCTTGTCTCCAGGTGTCTTTTTTCTCCGGGTAACGGAAGACCTTCTCACGCAAACGCTTATCTCCGCCACCATGCCCGGCACTCTGCGGAATCTGAATGTATTCCACCTCTCCGAAACTTTTGGTAACCATGATCTCATCGTAGTTTTCAATTTCCATGGCTCCCGATTCTTTAATCCAGGCATCTACCCGACCCTTGGTTCCGTTGAAAGCTATCCGGTACCCTTCATACGGCTGATATGTGGTGAGCGAGTAACTAACATTGACACCATTGGCGTAACGAATCGATGCACCCATTTTATCCCAGATATTGCAGTCTGTTCTGAAAACGCATCCATCCCGGTGATAGCCGTCGTGGTTTTCATTATCTACGTATAATTTTTTGAGGTGCTCATTTTTCGTGATATCCCAGTAAAAATCGCATTCGCCCTTGTGGGAGCATCCACGGCAGGTTCCGTTCTCACTTCTGAAAGGACCTTTATCTCCGTAAAAATCCCGGTTACCCAGTGCAAAAACGGTTTCAGGTTCTGATTCTAGCCACCAGTTGAGCAGGTCAAAATGGTGAGAGGCTTTGTGAACCCAAAGAGAGCCACCTTTTTCCACCAGTCTGTGCCATCTTCTGAAATAATCTGCTCCATGATGTACATCCAGATACCAGTGAAAATCTACCGAAGTAATTTCGCCTATATCGCCGGAACGAAGTATTTCATAAATTTTCTGGCGATGCGGCGAATACCGGTAATTAAATGTCACAGTTACTTTTTTGCCGGTTCTTTTTTCTGCATCCAGAATGGCCTGGCATTTAGTCTCGTCGGTAGTCATTGGTTTTTCGGTCACAATATCTGCTCCCAGCTCCATTCCCCGAACAATAAAATCGCTATGCGTTGAATCCACAGTGGTAACGATGAGGATTTCAGGCTTCTGTTCCTTCATCATTTTCTCAAAGTCTGTAAACATGGGAATGTTTCCTCCGAGATAGTCCTGAGCATATTTCAGTCTACCGGGGTTGATATCGCAAATACCTACAAACTCGACGATATCCGAAGCTTCGGCTATCACCGGTTTACTCCACATACCCAGGCCGCGTACGCCGGTACCTACCATGGCCACTTTCTTTTTGGCCAGAGCTGGTGATGCTAATATCTCACTCAAAGAGGAGGCTCCGAAAAGGCCTGCAGTGGCCAGTCCGGCTTTGCTTATAAATTCTCTACGGTTAACGTTATTCATTAGTGCAATCGGTTGAATTCTTAAATTTAGTTCAGGTTGCCTCGGAAGCTGTCCTTTTCTATACAAGGCTTGATTTATAATTTCACTTTTTCCATTCTGGGAACCAGAAAGTGCATCAGCAGCCATGCGAGCAGATAAGCGGCACCACAGATCAGGAACATGATAAAATAAGCTTTCTCTATCTGTCCTATTTCCCGGTAGTACACAAACATGTTTTTCTGAACCGCCCAGGAAAGTACAATTCCTCCTAGTCCGCCAGCCATTCCTCCTATTCCTGTTACCGATGCGGTGGCTTTTTTAGGAAACATATCAGAAACGGTGGTAAAGATATTCGCCGACCAGGCCTGATGTGCCGCTGTGGCAATACCAATCACCAAAACAGCCAGCCACATATTGATTTCACCAGCCCATTGAGATAGCACTACCGGGAAAACACAAAGGGCAAACAAAAACATCGCCGTTTTTCTTGCCTTAAATGCAGGCATATTTCTGTTCATAAAAGCCAGCGGAAGGTATCCTCCATACACGCTTCCGAAAGTGGAAATGGTGTAAACCACCGCCACCGGAACCATAATGCCGGTAAGACTAAGGCCATACTCACTTTGCAGGAAGTCCGGAAGCCAGAAAAGATAAAACCACCACACCGGGTCAGTTAAAAATTTACCAAGAGCGAACGCCCAGGTCTGTCTGAAACCTAAAAGCTTAATCCAAGGTACTTTTTCCTGTTTTACTTCCTGCTCCAGACTTTCATCTTCTTTGTCAGAGTGAATGTATTCGTATTCTTCTTTACTCAGTTTTTTGCTTTCTGAGGGTTCAGTGTAATTCAATTGCCATAAAACCAGCCAAATAAATCCGATGGCTCCGGTGATGATGAACGCCCACTGCCAGCCCCACTGAACGGCAATGATGGGGACAGTGAGCGGAGCAATAATGGCTCCCACGTTAGTTCCTGAATTAAATATTCCGGTGGCAAAAGCTCTTTCCTTTTTAGGAAACCAAACGGCTGTAGTTTTGATGGCTGCAGGGAAATTGCCCGCTTCAGTAATACCAAGGGCCGCACGTGCAATCATGAAACCAAAGGCATTGGTGGCAAATGCATGACCCACCGCCGCAAGGCTCCATAAACCAGTGGCCCAGGCATAGCCCTTTTTGGTGCCGAGGCTATCTACCACACGACCGGCTATGACCATACCAAACATATAGGCCAGTTTAAAGGCAATTTCGATGTTGGCATAGTCGCCGTCATTCCAGCTCATCTCCTCGGAGAGTACTGATTTCAGCAAGCTGATCACCTGCCTGTCCAGATAGTTTACCGTGGTGGCAAAGAATACCAGTGCACAGATGGTCCAGCGGTAATTTCCTGTTTTATTATTCATTTTCAGTTAGGGTTGAATAGGTTTCAGTGGTCAATCTATCTTTTTTAAAGCAGACTGTCAATGGAAACGGTTGGAAAAGAGCGGGGCTGCCATTTAGCAGCCCCACATATTATGATCTCACAGACCTGATGATGGCCAGTGCTTCAGCCACTTTGGTTTTCAGGCCTTCCATATCTTTGTTTTTGAGTACTTCTGATGAAATAAGTTGAGAGCCCATTCCTACACAGGTAACACCAGCATCAAACCACGCTTTGAGGTTCGCTTCTTCGGGTGTTACCCCGCCGGTAGGCATTATGCTTGTCCAAGGCTGAGGTCCTTTGATGCCTTTGACAAATTTTGGCCCATAGATATCGCCAGGGAATAATTTGACAATTTCACAACCCAGTTCTTCAGCTCGTGCTATTTCTGTCAGAGTTCCGCATCCGGGAGACCACAGCACTTTTCTGCGGTTACACACTACAGCGATATCTTCGCGAAGCACCGGCGTAACAATAAAGTTTGCTCCGAGTGCCATGTAAAGCGACGCCTGAGCGGCATCTGTTACCGACCCCACACCAAGTATCATTCCCGGGCATTCTTTGAGAGCATATTTGTTTAATTCACCGAACACCTCATGAGCGAAATCACCTCGTGCCGTGAACTCCATGAGGCGGGCTCCTCCTTCGAAACAAGCTTTAATCACCTGTTTTCCCAATTCAATATCTGAATGAAAGAACAATGGAACCATGCCCGTTTCTTTCATTACCTGTGCTACTTCTAATCTTGAATATTTTGCCATTGGTTTAATTGATATCGGCCGTCAGCTGTCAGCTTTCGGCGTTTTGTTTATGTTGAGCTACCGCCGAAAGCCGACGGCAGAAAGCTGATTGCTATCTCGCTACTCTACCAGAAGCGTCACCGCTCATAAGTTTTTGAACTTCATCTACGGTAACCAAATTGGCATCGCCAATGATCGTATGCTTCAGATTGGAAGCAGCTACGGCAAAATTGAGTGCATTCTGATCATCTTCAGGATATTTTAACAGTCCGTAAATCAAACCACCCATGAAAGAGTCTCCTCCGCCCACGCGATCCACGATATGAGTGATCTGGTAAACCGGAGACTTGAACATTTGCTTTCCATCATACATGACACCTGCCCATGAATTATGCGAAGCCGATATAGAGCCGCGAAGCGTGGTTATTACCTTTTTGGCTTTCGGAAACTTCTTCATCATTTGCTCGCATACAGAAAGGAAAGCTTCTGCAGTGACATCATGGCCATCGCGATGCACATCCAATCCTTCCGGTTTTATGCCGAAGTGTTTTTCCGCATCTTCTTCATTCCCCAGAATGATGTCACAGTGTGAAGTTAATTCAGTCATGATTTTCTCACGGTCTCCACCATATTTCCAGAGTTTTGCCCGGTAATTGAGATCTGTAGAAATAGTAATTCCTTTGGCTGCCGCAACCTTTACGGCTTCCAGGCAGGCGTCTGCAGAGCTTTGAGAGATAGCCGGAGTAATGCCTGTCCAGTGAAACCAGCCTGCTCCGTCAAATACTTTGTCCCAGTCTACCATGCCTGGCTTTATCTCACTCATGGAAGAGTTTGAGCGGTCATAGACTACCTTGCTGCCCCGGGAAACGGCTCCGGTTTCCAGGAAATAGATACCCAAACGCTCTCCTCCGAATACGATATGGTTTGTGCCAACATTCCGCTTACGCATCTCCATTAGAGCACATTCACCGATATCGTTTTTGGGCAAACGGGTTACAAACTCTGTAGGGACACCATAGTTTGCCAGAGACACAGCCACATTGGACTCGCCACCTCCATAAACCACATCAAAACTGTTTGCCTGTGAAAATCTTAAAAATCCCGGAGGTGATAGCCGGAGCATGATCTCTCCGAAGGTTACTACTTTTTTCATCTGTATATTAAACTGTTAAAAGGTAAATCAAATATTAAAAGCCGAAATAGTTTTTGGTATTATTATAACAAATGTCCTGTACCAGCTTGCCTATCCACGGGATATCATTTGGTAGTTCGCCCTGCTCTATGTCATTTCCAAAAAGATTGCAGAGGATGCGTCTGAAATATTCATGCCTCGGAAACGAAAGAAAACTTCTGGAGTCTGTAAGCATTCCTACAAACCTGGAAATGAGCCCTACGTTGGATAAAACATCCATTTGATCCTCCATGCCTTTTTTCTGGTCAAGAAACCACCAGCCGCTGCCAAATTGTATTTTGCCGGCCACAGATCCATCATTGAAATTCCCGATCATCGTACCAATCAGGTAATTGTCTGCCGGGTTGAGGTTGTAGATAACTGTTTTTGCCAGCTGATTGTATTCATCCAGCTTACCAAAAAAACGTGACATGGCCTGTGCCTGTGGAAAATCTCCAATGCTATCCCAGCCGGTATCGGGGCCCAATTCACGCATGGCCCGAAGGTTATTATTTCGAAGTGCTCCCACGTGAAATTGCTGAACCCAGCCCAGTTCTGCATACATGGTGCCCAGATAATGCAAAATGGCAGATTTGAAAATCAGTGCATCCGCTTCTGATATTTTACCGCCGTCAATTACCAGTCGGAAAGCCTTATCTGCGGCCTCCTCGGTAAATTCTGCTGCATAAATCTGCTCCAGACCATGATCAGATATTTTGCAGCCGTTTGCGGCAAAGAAATTGGCCCGGCTTCTCAGGGCTTTTTTCAGACCATCATAATCGGCGATTCTGATTCCGGTAATTTCGCTTAGGCGGTTCACATAACCCGAAAAATTAGGATTGTCAATCAAAATAAATTTATCTGGTCTGAACGCCGGAAACATATTTACTCCGGGCTCTGTACGATCAAAATAAGCGATGTGATTACTCAGACTGTCAAGCGGATCATCGGTGGTACAAACCGTCTCTACATTCATCATCTTCAGCAGACCCTGAATAGAGAAATCAGAAGTCTGAAGCTCGGCAGAAGCTTCAGTGTATATCTTTTTGGCACTGCCTGGGTTTAGGGTCTCGGTAAGCCCAAAGTACCGCTGAAGCTCCAGGTGTGTCCAGTGGTAAAGCGGATTCCGCATGGTGTATGGTACCGTCTCCGCCCATTTTTCAAATTTACTGTAATCATCGGCGTCACCGGTGCAGTATTTTTCATCAACGCCATTGGTACGCATGGCCCGCCATTTATAGTGATCGCCCGCCAGCCAGGCGTGTGTCAGGTTTTTGAAGTTGATATCATTCAAAATCTGATCGGGGGGCAGGTGATTGTGGTAGTCAATGATGGGCATGCCTTTGGCATACTCGTGATACAGCCGCTCGGCCGTTGGAGTTTGTAAGAGAAAATTCTCGTCTAAAAAGTTTTTCATTTCAATGGGTCACAAGTCTATAAACGGAAGCAATCCTAAGAAAGCTTTATCGTGGTATTGTTTGCAATGGGTTCAATTCTTTCGTGTGAAACCTTCTGACTTTCAGAAGTTTTCGTTATTCATACACAATTTTCTGTTTCATCCCAATGGCTCATTTTCTGGTATGGAAATAATCAGTTACAGCCGCTTCTATCGTTTGTTCTGCCAGATTGGTTTCATGGCTGTTAAACCGACTAGATTCACATCAGATCTATAAACTCACTCCTCTTTTCCATGGGATGAAATCATCCTGCTGATTTTCAACTGCCTTACAGATGGTTTCGCCACTCGCCACAGAGATTACATATTCCAGAATTCTTGTACCGGCCTCTTCAATGGTCTCATTACCTTCAATAATGCTTCCGGTATTGATGTCAATGATGTCATTCATTTTTTCGGCCAGCTTACTATTGCTGGCCACCTTAATGACAGGAGCAATCGGATTCCCTGTCGGGGTTCCCAGGCCCGTGGTAAACAGCACCACATTGCAGCCACTTCCTACCATAGCGGTGGTACTTTCTACATCATTGCCCGGTGTACAAAGAAGGTTTAATCCGCTTGTGGTTACCTTTTCAGGATAATCCAGGACATCGGTTACAGGTGAGGTACCTCCCTTTTTGGCTGCTCCGGCAGATTTGATAGCATCGGTAATGAGTCCGTCTTTGATATTTCCCGGTGAAGGGTTCATGTCAAATCCAGATCCCGCCTGTTCAGCTCTTTTGGCATAGGCACGCATGAGTTCAATAAAACGCATCGCTTTTTCTTCGTTCACGCAGCGGTCGCTCAATTCCTGCTCCACACCGCAAAGTTCAGGAAATTCCGATAATACACTGGTGCCACCGGCTGCCACCAGCAAATCACTGGCATAGCCCAGAGCGGGATTGGCAGATATGCCTGAAAAGCCATCTGAACCCCCGCATTCGAGGCCCAGAACGAGCTTTGACAAAGGTGCTGGCTTTCTGTAGTTTTTATTGGCTTCTACAAGACCGGCAAGTGTTTGCTTAATTCCTTCACTTACTACTTTTTCTTCGGTACCTAAAGTCTGCTGCTCCAGAAAAACGATGGGTTTGGAAGTTCCACCGCGTTTTTCCAGCTCCTCCTGTAACATACTGTATTGGGCATTCTGGCATCCCAGACTTAGTACTGTGGCCCCGGCTACGTTCGGATGAACTATATAACCTGCCAGCAAACCGCAGAGTGCCCGGGCGTCCTGACGGGTGCCGCCGCAGCCCATATCATGTGTTAAGAACTTAACCCCGTCAATATGAGCAAATATACGTTCTTCTTTCTGATTATTTGCAACCGATTGCAATTCTATTTTCAGTATCTGCTCCCGTGTGGCTCCCGATTTGTATAATTGAATCAGTTCTTCTGCGTAATTCTGATATTTCGCTTTCTTCCCATACCCTAGCTTATCTACCAGGGCGTCTTTCATTAGCTGCAGGTTCTTATTCTCACAAAACACCAGCGGGAGTACAATCCAGTAATTGGCGGTGCCTACTGAACCATCCTCCCGGTGATATCCCTGAAATGTCGTTTTGGTAAGTTGGCCAAGATCGGGTTTTGTCCAGCCGGTTTTTCTCTCGCCCAACTGAAACGGTGAAGCCGCATGTTTTACATTGAATGTGTTTATCCAGCTACCTGCCGGAATGTCCTGTGCTGCTTTCCCCACAAGCACACCGTACATGATAACCTCATCGCCTGCGTTCAAATGGCATTCATTGTATTTATGTTTCGGTGAGATGGTATCCTGCAAAATAACTGCTGAGGAACCGTATACGATGGTTTCGTTTTTTTGCAGTTGATCCAATGCCACTATCACGTTGTCATCGGGATGTACTTTCAGTACACGTTGTTTCATATCTGGGTATGAGTTTACTTTTCTGGTGCTAATTTGACAATTATTGCTGGCAAGTTGTCAAAATTTCACTGTACAAAGTTAGGTAGATAACTTTTTTGTCGCTTTCTATTTTCTGCCAAATTTGAATACTTTGATGAGTTTTCAGACGAAATCTTCCCTTCTGGGAGTGAATACATCAATCAAAAAGCCCTGCTCCAGACAAACCGCACCATGCAAAACACCGGAAGGTACAAAATACGCATCACCCGCGTGCAGAATTTTTTGTTCGCCTCCGATAGTGAGTTCAAATTTTCCACTGGCTATGTAGCTCGACTGCGTATGTGGATGTGAATGCAGGGCACCAATCCCTCCGGCCTCAAAAGCTACTTTGACCATCATGAGCGTTTCATCATGGGCCATTACTTTTCTGCGTATTCCGCCTCCCAGATCTTCCCATTCCATGAGGTGATCTTCAATCAAAGTGTTTGTTGTCATCCGGTTTGCTTTTGAGTAATTATTTATTTGAAGTGTTCAATGTTTTCTTCAGAAAGGAATCAATCAGATCAACTGTGGGCAGAAACCAACGTTCCATTTGCGGAAAAGAATGCGGAGCATCTGAAAATGTATGCACCTCTGAATAGACACCATAGCCTTTAAGTTTTTCGATGAAATCTTCCCTTCCCGCATGCATTCTCTCTTCCCGGCTATTAATGAAAAGAAAAGAAGGAGTCTCCTCAGAAACATGAGCCAGTGCACCGGCAGCAGTCCAGAGTTCCGGCTTTTCTGATTTAGAATATCCGAAATAATGGGTGGCGGCAGATGTGCCCCTACGATCATCTCCTTCTCCCGATTCCGGATGAATAAAGGCCAATATTCCATCTACATCTACGGCTGCATCAATTTTTACGGGCGATTGTATCGGGCACAAGCTGGCCTCTTCAAAAGCCATGGATTGAGTGGAAGCCACAAAAGCTGCCATCTGCCCACCGGCAGAAAACCCTCCTACAGAGATTTTATAATCCGGGAATTTGGATTTTGCCCAGTTGAGACAAACTTTGACATCGGCTATCGCTGCCGGATATAAAGCTTCTGTGGAAAGCCGGTACTCTGGAGTAAGTACGGTATAGCCCCGTCCAGCCAATTCAATGGCTAATTCGTGATGCTGAGATTTATCGCCTGACCTCCAGCCTCCGCCATGAATAAAAAGAAACATGATACCATTTGGCTTCTCTTTTGGGGTAAATACATCGGCGGTAAGTGTTCTTCCCGCTGTCTGACAATAGGGCAACTCGAATTGTTGATCGACCTTCTCGGCCAAATTTGAACTAGCCAGTTTGGCATCAGGGAAATCTTTTATTACTGTTTGTAATGCGGTTTCATTGGAATAGGAGTGGTCTCTTTTTCCGGTAATCCCGGATGTGTTTTGTGCTAATAGAGAATTAGCCAGTAACAGAAGTATACTAATCCTTACCACATTCATTTTTGACAGGCTTGTTTGCCGCCAAATATGCGAAGGAATTCCACAAACACCATCCTTGACAGAGCAGATAAAAAAAAGAGCCTCCAAACTTAATCAGAGGCTCAGAGGAGGTTAAATTAGAATAATTTCGGAGCGAAATCTGAAAGATAAACCCTCCAGTTACGCCAGATATGGCCGCCTTCGGTTTCCACATATTCGTATTTCATGCCCATATCGTCCAGTTTTTTCCTGAACTCTTCGTTGGCTTTATAAAGAAAATCAGTTTTACCGATCGCGATATAATAGAGCTTCAAACCGTTATCCTTTTGTCTTTTCAGCGTACCGTCAATATCCTTGTACACATCCAGGCTGGTAGCATCCTCACGAGGCATAATGGCAGCGGAGAAAAGTCCGGCATAATCAAAGGTATTTGGATAATACCTGGAAATGTGCATGGTATGAAAGCCACCCATTGACAAGCCAGCAATAGCCCGGTGAGCCTTATCGGCAATTACGCGATAATTTGATTCTGTAAATTTGATAATATCCATGAAGTTGGCTTCATAAGTGCCCTGCATAGTGCCGGGGGCCATGAATTGAGGTTTATAGAAGCCGTCCCTGCCTTTCCCGGGAGCTGCATCCTGGGTAATATTGGCGTTTGGCATTACTACAATCATCGGTTTGGCTTTACCCTGAGCAATCAGATTATCCATAATTTCGGCAGTGCGACCCAGATCGCTCCAGGCTTCTTCGTCGCCACCGGCTCCGTGAAGTAAATACAGTACCGGATACTTTTGGTTGGAAGATTCATATCCCGGAGGAGTGTATATCGTAATGCGTCGATCCATGCCCAGACCTTTGGAGTCATACCAGCGTTTGGCCACCGTACCGTGAGGTACATCGTTGTCTTTGTACAAATCTGCATGGCCTCCACCTATAATAAATATATTTGTAACCGAAGCCACGTCCCGAATCAGGAACGGGTTATTGGGGTCGGTAGCTTTGAGGCCATCCACTTCAAACGCATAATTATAAAGCTCTGGCGAAAGAGGTTGCGTGGTAAATGACCAGATGCCATTATCACCTTTCTTCAAATGCACCGGGCCGGGTACATCCATTGGGCCGAAACGCGACTGAATCTTGATGGTTGGAAGAAAATCTCCGGTGAGTTTTACGCTGTCCGCATTGGGAGCCAGGAAACGAAAGGTCACTGAGTTGTCCGAATTGATTTCGGGAGACTTAATTTCCTGAGCTCCGAAAAGAGCTTCCTGTGCCATCCCCTTTGAGATAAAGAGAAGGGCCGCAAACAGAAGAATTAATTGTTGTTTTTTCATATCAAATAGGTTGTTTTTTATTCTTATTTAAATAATCTCGGTGCAAATTCTCCCAAATAGATCCGCCAGTTTTTCCAGATGTGACCCTCCGGACTTTCGAGGTATTCGTGGTTAAATTCCAGTTCATCCAGTTTGGCTCTGAACTCCACATTGGCTTCATAAAGAAAATCTGATCTGCCAATAGCAATCCAGTAGAGTTTTACTCCTTTCTCTTTCTGCACCCGTAGTGTTTCGTCTAATTCAACGTACACTTTTCCTGTGGCATCTTCTCTTGGCAGAATGGCCGCCGAGAAAAGACCAACATAATTGAAAAGATCGGGATAATACCGGCTGATGTGCATGGTATGGAAACCTCCCATCGATAAACCCGCAATGGCCCGGTTTGCTTTGTTGGCCCGGGTGCGGTAGCTTTTGTCCACAAAATCGACCAAATCCTTAAAATGTGCCTCAAATTCACCATTCATAGATCTCGGAGGTAAGAATTCCGGTTTAACCAGCCCGTAATTTCCTTGCCCGTAACCGGCGTCCTGCGAGACGTTTCCATTGGGCATTACCACAATCATCGGTTCGGCTTTCCCCGCTGCTATCAGATTGTCCAGTATTTGAACAGCTCTTCCATGTGCCATCCACGAATCTTCATCACCTCCTGCACCATGAAGCAGGTAAAGTACAGGATATCGCTTTTCAGACGTCTCGTAACCATTCGGAGTATAGATAGAGACGCGTCTTTCCATTTTTAGATAGGGAGAGTGGTACCAGGTATGAGTTACCGAGCCATGAGGTATGTTTTTTACCGAATAGAGATCTCCCGCTAGACCCGGAATAATTAGGATATTGGTAAGTGAAGCACCGTTTCTAAATGCGTAAGGATTATTCGGGTCCGTACTTCTGGCTCCGTCTATCAGAAACCAGTAACTGTATAATTCCGATTCCAGCTTATTGGTGGTAAACGTCCAAAGACCCCTTTCGTCTTTTTTCATGAGTACATTTCCAGGGCCATCCTGTATGCCAAAACGGGTCATTTCCTTAACTGGCGGAAGCAAATCTGAAACCAGCTTCACCGAATCTGCCTGAGGGGCCCACAGTCTGAACGTTACCGTCTTACTGGCGTGGATTTCAGGCGAAAGTATGTTTTCCAGCTCCTTCGGTATTTCCTGAGCCCATATTTGAAAAGAAAACCCGCACAGAAATACTAAACATAAGATAAAATGCTTTTTCATAGGGTTAAAGTAAATCTCTGGCAAGGTAGAACTTTCCGTAAATATATTAAAGTCTCACAGTGCGACAATAGATTTTCTACCCCTAAATCTCGACGAATTCCTGTTTACGATCTAAGCAGCATCAGGTGATTGGGATTGGTGTGAGTAGGGGATATGAGGAAATCAAAACTGCCGGTTATCTGGAATCCTTGTTTCTCATAAAACCTGATGGCCCGCTCGTTTCCTTTCCAGACGTAGAGCCAGAGCCCTTTCTGACCCGCTTCTTTTGATAATTTCACATTGAAATCGAAGAGTTGAGCTCCAAGATTATGACCGTAAAATTGTCTGAGCAGATATAGTCGCTCCAGTTTGGAGACTTCCTTTTCAGGAATTTCTGGGTGAGCAGTATTCAGAATGATTTTGGAATATCCGGCAGGCTGATCGTCTACATAGATCATATAGTAGAGGTTTGTTTCCTGCTGAAGATCATTCTCAAAAGCCTCCGGAGTCAACTTATCGGCAGCATACGCCTCGATATCGGCGAGGGGTCCGCTATTTCCGTGAGACTCAATGAAGCTTTTGGTGCCAATTTCCGAAAGAATAGAGGCATGCTCCAGTCCGGCTTTTTTGATTTCTATCATGAGCTTTGGTAAATGAATCCACAAGATACCCGATATCTTTTTTTGAAAACCTCCCCCAAACTAAATGGCGGAAAGAAGCTTCGATATTCTTAATTTTCTCCCAAAGTTCCCATGTTCATCCATGTTATAGAGGAGTGTAGCTGGGCATGACCTTTAGTAGGTACACTTAAAATCAATCGACTTTTCGATTTTCAAAAAACCATGCAGAGAGAACAAATAATTATGCGGGAGATGTCTCTAAGCTTAGATAAAAATAAGAAGATTAAAATCTATCTATTTTGACATATTTGTTCGAATAAGCATTTTTCTTTCTCGAAAACCTCTTAATTCGTCAAGTGGGATAAGATTGCTTTTCAGAAAAAGACCGATTCATTTAGGAATATTGGTGTATTCGTGGCTGTTAGTATGCAGATTGGAAAACTTTACTTCTCCTTGAAGCGGTACCTGATTCCCCAGCTGCCCCGAATCAAAGCAGCATTTCCTAGTAAACTGGCAGCCTCCATCTGAAAACCGAAATTTTTCCTTTCAAAAGGATAAATATTCAATCCAACAGGAATCACCAGGGCATTGAAATTATTCACCCTTCCTCCCAGACCTGCATACGCGTTCACCCATTCGTCTTTTTTGAAAATGTAAGAGACGGTTAATTCTACACTTAATAATTCAGCTAAATTATCTACACCAAGCCTAAATTCAGGAAGTATTCTTTCTTTTAGCTCATAATTGAATCCAACAAATGGCAGATTTGACTGATGAATACTGACGCCAAATTGTGCCTTCGCGAAATAACTTGATAGGAAGAAAAAAGTAATAGTCAAAAGTTTTCTCATAGCTGTGTTCATTGTGTTTGGTTTGAGTCAATAACGAGCCAGACCAGACTTTGTTGCCGAAATATTGGAAGCTGTTTGTGGAAGTTTGTGTAATTGTGGCTATTTCTTGCCATGAATGCATGCAAAGAGGTAATGGCGGTGTGTATTATGGAGGTCTGATGACCATGAGTATGTTTCTAAGTCGTAAAAAAGCAATGGAAAGCGAGGTTTATTCTTAGGTGCTCCGAAGAAGAATAGCTATTTATCACATTGTCAAAAAAATACGAAGCAGTATTGACTATTGATACCATCAGAATTGATTCGGTATTTCAAGTTTCCGTTTCGGCCTCTTATAGAGTTTAACGCATAGGTCAATGGACTTTGCAATCGATTTAAAGCACTCGGAGGGCTCGAATTTGAGCTTGTCATAATCGTCTCCTATTAATTTTTTACTCGAGTCCAAATGCTTTGTAAGTATATCAAAGTTTCTATGAGCAATTCCATTTCTAATATTGGACAGTCTTTTAATAAAAGTAATATCTTTTCTGGACCAGACTCCTAACTCAAAATAATATGGTCCTATTTCGTTAAGAGTTTTTCGTTCGAGAAGCTGGCCAATTAAGTCTGGATACGATTTTACTTTCATATTCATGCTAAAGAATCTAATGGCAGCGACCTCTAGTAAGCTGTGGATTTCAATAAATGAAGATGGGAATTGTCCTAGAATGGCTAATTCAATGGCTCGACTGAAATAATTATCAGTTATTGCTAAAGCTGCATTTCTAAAAGATGAATTGCTGGGATATAGTTTATCAATTTCCCTATAGATTTCAAGAGAAAAGTCGTCAGAATACCCCGTTCTTTCAAATGCCTTACTTTTATGAAGATTAATGGAATTGAGTAAATAGGTTTCTTTCATGAATTTTTGATCAAGATTTGAAATCGTTAATTCAAATAAACTTATTGTAGGGCACTCCACCACTCTTAGCCCCACTCAAAAACTTCACCTTCCCAAACCCCACCATAAGGTATTTTGACCAGTCAGGGATAAGAGTCTCTGGTAATTCTTTCTGATAAATATCTTCCTGTCTGCCCGATAAACCAAATGTATTAATCGAAAACACCATACACGAAAAGTCTGGATAAGCTTAGTGGTTTTCTGATTTCTTTGATTCTGTCATTTAAAAGTTACTGCTATAGATCACGTTACCGCTTAAATCTAATGCAATTAGGAGTAGGTGTCGGCCTTTCACCGGAAACAAGTTCCACACTTTCGGGGAAACGAGTGATCGTTTTATCGAATTAATTGAAATACTTTCTTGGATATTTCTGGATAATAGTTCCAGGTTTTTTTTTGCAGCCAAACTCCTTGTAGAGTGGCAGGAGCATAGATTACTTTCGATTATCAGGCTGCAGAATAGCTCATCATTGGTCTGGCAGTAAGTCACGGAATACTTTTTTACTCACCAAAAGTGTAGAACCAACTATTATTAAGTGAATGAATGAATCTAACCTTTCTTCTTTCAGTGAACCGCTCAAGCTTATTCTGGAAAAAGTAAATACATGGGGCGAAGCTGCTTTTCGTATGCTTCCCAATTTTATAGTGGCTATTCTGGTTATGATAGTCGTTGTTTTACTTGCCCGGGTGGTACGTCAAATGACGGCTAAACTGCTCGCCAGAACTACCAGCAATGAAACCCTGCAAAAGCTTGTTGCCCGAATCGTACATTTTATGGTCATAGCCGTGGGTATGTTTGTGGCTCTGGGTATACTGGAGCTGGACAAAACGGTAACCTCCTTACTCGCTGGGGTAGGGGTTATTGGACTTGCTCTTGGATTTGCGTTTCAGGATATTGCTTCCAATTTTATCTCCGGAGTTATTCTGGCTGTGAGGAGCCCTATCACAATAGGCGATATAATAGAGGTATCGGGGTTTATGGGCACGGTTACCGATACCAACCTAAGGGTAACCACGGTCAAAACGTTTCAGGGGCAGGCCGTTTTCATCCCCAATTCTGAGATTCTGCAGAATGCGATCGTAAATTACTCCACCTACGGGAAAAGAAGGATAGATCTGGCCGTGGGAGTTTCTTATGGCGAAGACCTCAGACAGGTGAAGAAAATCGTATTAGAGACTATTGATGCGATGAACAATGTTATTGACCCGGAAAAGACCATTTTTAGTTACACGGGTTTTGGTGACAGCTCCATTGACTTTGAAGTGATGTTCTGGATAGCTTATCCCGATAATCCGAGCTACCTGGATATGCGAAGCGAAGCTATCATGGCAATAAAAGAAGCTTTTGATAACGCAGATATTATGATTCCATTTCCTATTCGTACGCTGGATTTTGGTATCAAAGGCGGGGAAAAACTTTCAGATATACCTCTTCAAATAGGTAAATCAATTGCTTTGGCAGAAAATCACAAGGCATAGCATAAAAGCCTGCTGAAAGGCAGGCTTTATTCTGTCTTTTTATTTTCCATCAAAGCTACCTGCTTTTCCATCAGATCACTTATGCGGGAAAGGAGTTCTATGTCTTTCGGAGTGGGAACGGCCGGGTTCCCGGGATCGTCTGCCTTTTTCTTCAATGAATGCATGAACTTCACCACCACGAATACAGAAAAAGCAATAATCATAAAATCGATACCAGCTTCAAGTAAGCGGCCGTAACCCACCGCCACTTCACCCTGAATTACCTCTTCTCCACGCATAATACCCTCCCGTAAGATCCACTTTCGGTTTTCGAGTTTCACGCCATCGGTCATCAGGCTTAGTGGAGGCATAAAAATCTCTTTGACCAAACTATCCACCACCTTATTGAAAGCCGCTCCGATAATCACCCCGATGGCGATATCCATCATGTTTCCTTTGACAGCAAACTCCCGAAACTCTTTAAAAATAGAAAACTTCATTGCTCTTTCTTTTAATATCCGTTGGAAGAACAGGAAAGGTTGAAGTTCCGGTTCGAAATCTTTAAAATTTCAATGAATGTATGCCGCAGCAACCCTGTTTTTACACTCCTTTTTGCAGGAAAGCCAGCAAATCTGCCATTTGCTGAGTAGAAAGCGAGTTTTCCAGACCTTCCATCATCAATGAAGAGCCTGTAGACCTGAATGATTTTAAATCACTTTTTTTCAGGATAACTTTTTCTCCACCCATTTGCGTGATGGTTAAAGCATCGTCGGTTTCTCCGGAAATCACGCCGCTATAAACCGACCCGTTTTTTGTTTCGGCCAGATGATTGATGTATTTGGGATCTGCGGCGGCATTTGGGTCCAGAATGTCATGTAGTAATGTTGCTTTGCTTTTCCGACTGATTTCTGTGAGTACCGGGCCCACTTCCACACCCAGATTTCCGTATTTATGACAGCTGCCACAGGTGTTTGTAAAAACTTCACGACCTTTTGCCGCATTGCCACTGAGTGTAAGTGCGGGTTTCATCTGGTCTATGGCTGTTTGCCTATTGCTCACGCCGGAGTCACTAAAGAGTTTCTCTGCCCGCCGTCGGGTATCCAAATTGTCTGTCCACCAAAGCAGCGTACGTCTTCGTTCCAGGTCAAAGTTCATTTCCCCGATATTTATACTCCCGTTTTCCAGGCCGGTGAGCAGGGCGTTGTGATGAATCTCATTGTAGAGAAGCAGGTCACCGGTATAACGGCGGGTTTGCGGACTTAACTCCGCCCACATGGTTACCAAGCGTTTACCTATTTCTACCTCTTTAACCCCATGAAGTTGCCTGAGGGACGCTTCCTGGATTTTGAGAGGTTGAGTTTGAGCCAGGCATTGGTATAAAAGATCCTTCTTTTCGTGGTAGGGCACAAACTCCATAAGTTTCATGTATTGCAGTCGTACGGAATCCGGCAAGGCGGAGTCGAGTACTTTGCCGGAGGCTTCAGCACTGTAGGCCAGAAATTGGGATGAAGCCGGAAGTTTGAGAGCGGATCTAAGTGAGGCCAGAGAAGTAAGCAATGCAATATCGGCTTCAGCCTCCATAGCCTCAATAAATGCTGCGGATTTTTGGCCAGAAACGGAGCCGGAGTTTTTGGCCAACTGATCTATAATAAATGATTTATCCCGAAGATTTGATCTGGCAAGGCTGCCTAGTATAGACTCGCCATGTCCTTTGTTTTGTAAAGCCAGCGTGGCAAGAAGGCGGGTGTCTGTTTTCCCTGTGGAAGCGAGCCTTTCGAAAATTTCTGGCTCCTGCCCCTGAGAAGCAAGGGCCAAAGCCGCCAGGGTCCATTCATCGTTTTTAATTGCGGCGGCCTCCTTTATTTTCTGAGCCAACTCTTCTTTGATTGTCCCGAATAGGTCTGATTGCGGCTCAACTAAACTCAGACTGAGTGCTGCCTGCATACGCACGCGTTCATGAGGGTCTGAAAGCCCGCTAAGCATAGCTTCTGCGATTTCCGGATTTCCTGATAAATACATTTCTGCAACCCGATAGGAATTTTCCCGGATTGCGGCTTCTTTATCTTCAAATGCCTTTTTCAAATCTTCTTTTTGGAGTGTCCCCGAATTCCCCAAAAGCCAAAGAGCATGTAATCTGCTAAAATCAGAATCGCCTGATAGTAAGGTGCGTAATTCTTTTTCCGGAATGGCTTCAGATTGAGATATCATTCGGTGGGCAGTCATTCGTACCCACTGATTGGGATGACTGAGAGCGTCCACCTGAGACTCCGGCCTGCTGAAGTCATAAGGCTCCTGTTTGCCGTTTCCTGTGATTCGATAAATTCTTCCTTCGGTCTTTCCCGCATCCAGATCCAGGGTCTTTTCGATGTCATCGGGAATCCACTCGGGATGTTCAATTACCTTACGGTGCATATCTATGACATACATGGCTCCATCGGGGCCCACGCTCATATTCACAGGCCTGAAAGCTCTGTCTGTACTAGCCAGTACATCCTGTTTCTCAAAGATTCGTCCAGCTCTGAAAGAAGCTCCATTCTCCTTTAGTTTGTCTGCATGAAGCAGATTTAGCACCACATCTGCTACCCAAACCGTATGGTCAAACTCTTCACCCAGGGCCCCGCCTCCGTAATACGTTACTCCGCATGAGCCCGAGAAATAACCGCTTTGCTCGGGGTGATTTACCCGCTCTTCCTGCTCGCCTATCGGGTAAATACGGGCCAGACCGTTCTCATCGTGATCAGAGATACTTTCCAGTGTATTTTCTGGTAAAATAGGTCTGTTTTTAAGATATCGGTCAGGAAAAACCAGATGCGAAATGTGGGTGGTATTGTGGGTTTCAAAGAACCTTCCGTAGCTATCCATGGCCAGTCCAAAACCTCCCGATGATTCTCCTAGCCGCTCTATTTGACGGGTCTTGAGATTGAAACGAAAATCCTGATTTCTCAAAGGAAGGGTTTGTGTACTATCCCCCCACCAATAGGGATTTCCATCATTTCCACCGTTTGCTGCGTAAATCCATCCATCCAGTCCGTATGTGAGCGAATTGTAGTTATGCTGCAGATTTCCGGTTTCAAATCCACCCATTAGCGTGTCAATACGATCTGGCCGGTGGTCAGAGTCAGCATCATGAAGTTGCAGCAGATAGGGAGGAGCAGCTACCAGTACCCCGTCATCATACAACATGAACGAATTTGCCAGGCGGAGGTTTTCTGCATAAACCATACTGCTGTCAAAATCTCCGTCTTTATCCAAATCTCTAAGCAGAATCAAGCGGCTCTCTGCATCGCCTTTGGGGTAGCCCGGCATTTCCAGCACCAGAGCATCTCCATTTTCCAGAAATTCCAAATCTACCGGATCTTTTATGAGGGGCTCAGAAGCTACCAGTTCAAGGCGAAGCCCTTCGGCCAGCTCAAAACCATCCGGGGGTGTATTTTGCCTGCAGGCAAAAATCACTCCGGCCAATAAAACAAGGATACCACTACGCATCGCAGAATGTTATAAAAGCGTTGAATTACAGGTAAATATAGCGGCAGGGCAGGAGAGTGGCAAGCGGAGCCCGGCTTTAAATCTGACTAGATCTTATCAATATTTAGAATTCAGGTATAAATGGTGCACGTTTGACTGTATTACCTATTCCGGCTAACTAAAAGCAAGTATACGGTCTCTGCCGATAGAGTTAAGGCTCTGGCTTTAACTATTGAGAGTGGAAAGAGTCTATTACGGGTTGCCTAAACTTAATTGAAGAGGGTTTTTACCCCATCTCAATCACTCCCTTAATCAACCCTTGTTTGGAGCCTAAATTTTCAAAGAAAACGGGTACCTCGTCAAATGGAATTCGCTCCGAAATCATGTAGTCGATTTGGAGCTCTCCGCTTTCTATCAGTTGAATAATACGCGTAAAATCTGCCGCGAGTGCGTTTCTGCTCGAGAATAGCGTGACTTCTTTCCGGTGAAAATAGGGATCATGAAAACTGTATTCTCCCTGAAATAGCCCGATAAAAACCAGCTTACCTCCGTGAGCTACATATTTAAGGGCTTCGGTCATGCTTTGTTTATTCCCGGTGGCATCAAAAACCACATCGTACGCATTTTCCTCCGGAAGTTCATAAAGTCGGTTATCCCCTTTTTTCTCCTTTTCACAAAATGCCAGTCGCGTTTGATTTACATCAAAAATAGCTGTTTTTGCTCCCGTAAGCATCGCAAATTCAAGTGCTGTAAGTCCGATAGGACCAGCCCCAATAACCAGTACCTTATCGTTTGCATTCACCTGTGCCCGGTTAACGGCATGGCAGCCTATCGCTAGAGTTTCTACCAGGGCGAGTTGTTCGTAGGTAAGTGATTCAGATTTGTGCAATTTATTAGCGGGTACGTTAATGTAGCCAGTCATGCCGCCGTCACAATGTACTCCCAGCACCTGAAGTTTTTCACAGCAGTTGGTAGTACCCCGCAGGCAGGCATGACATTCACCGCAGTTCAGATACGGCTCCACTGAGCAGCGATCTCCCGGTTTCAGTGTTTTCACCGCAGTACCTACTTCCACCACTTCTACCCCCAGTTCATGACCTAGGATTCGCGGATAACTAAAAAAAGGTTGTCTGCCGTGATACGCATGAATATCGGTGCCACAAACGCCAATGGCTTTGATTTTTACAACCACATCATGATCGCTTTGCAATTCTGGTTTAGCTTGCTCTGTCCAGGTAAAGCGGCCGGGTTCGGTAAGTTCCAGGGTCTTCATGCCTCAAAACTACACCCTTTTCACCATTTCCTGTAAAGCAGACTTAAGAAATGGCCAGATGGGCATACGAATGAAAATTTTTATTTCCTGCCAAAGGTTTGTCTGCATATCAAGAAACCGGAAGGTGTCTTCCACCTCTTTTTCACCGTAAAACCTTCTGAATACATCAGCGGCGGGATGCATCTTTTTACGAAGCACACCCAATAGCACCGATGGATAAAACTTATGGCGTATAGACGGTGCAGAAACGGCGATAAAATCGCTCAGACTTTTACCCTTACTCAAAAGATCTGCAAGAAGGGCCAGTCTGGTCTGAGTAGCTTTGAATGTAAACCCGGTAGCAGCGTGGGTATATCCACCTGCAGTGCCTATCCGAAGGATATTCCGCCCGGGATGCTGCTCAAACGGAGCATCTGACATAGGAATAATGCCAAATTCCGTTTCGATAATCGTATAGTCTTTAAGCTGGAGCTTTTCTTCAATATACTCTTTAAGCGGTTTTTCGTAAGCTTCCGGTGGAATGAGGTTGTCAGAAAATAGGGTGTACTCCACGAGAGCTTTGTTTCGCTCAAAAGGCAGCACATAGATAAAACGACACTCATCATTCACCTGAGGAACTGAAAAGTTCATGATATCAGGCGTTTCTATGTCAAAAACAGGAACTTTCGTTTCCAATACATAACCCTTAAAATGCTGCAACAGATTATTATATCGTGGATTGTCAAGAGAGGGTCTGCTAATGCTGTCGAAAGCAAGTTCAGCCCTGAAAGTTTTTCCTGATTCGGTAGAGACAATCACACCGAGTGGAGTGTCCTCCATAACCTTAACCCGTTCTCTTAAACGTGTAATTTGCGGAGAATTAGCAATCAGCGTGTCGATTTTTTTGTAGAAGTCTATACCCCGAATTACTTTATAAGCGTAGGGTTTGAAAGGGAAAATACGTTCCTTACCCGAGGAGGTTACAAATTTAAACTGATGCCAGGTTCTGAAAACAAGATCTTCAAACGGACCGGATTCTTTTTCCCAAAATGCCCAGGTACGGTCATTCAGGTTCTTTTCCTCCTGCTCCAGAATAAGAATCGATTTGTTTTTAAGCTCCGTTCTCTGATTCAGATGCCAGACCAGTGAAAGTCCGGCCATGCCTCCACCACAAATGATGTAATCAAAAGAGGAGTTTTCCGCCATATCAAACGTTTACATGACGCTCAGAATGATAGCTCGAACGAACCAGAGGGCCTGATTCCACATAGCGTAACCCACGACGGAGGCCTTCTTCCCGGTACAGGTCAAAAAGCTCGGGATGTATAAATTCAATAACTTCGTGATGCATTTTGGTAGGCTGCAGATATTGCCCCAGTGTCAGGATATCGCAACCTGCTTCTGCCAGATCATCCATGGCTTTGAAAACTTCTTCCTTGGTTTCTCCCAGTCCCAGCATGATTCCTGTTTTGGTTCTTTTACCAAATTCCTTCGTTCTGCGAATCTGCTCCAGACTACGATCGTACCGGGCCTGAGGGCGTACGGGTCGGTAAAGCCGTTCCACGGTTTCCATGTTGTGCGAAACTACCTCCTGACCTGCAGAAATCATCCGGTAAAGAGCTTCCCAGTTACTTTTGGTGTCAGGGATCAGCGTTTCTATGGTGGTTTTGGGAGAAAGTTCTTTAGTTTTTACTACGGTCTGATACCAGATTTCTGCTCCTCTGTCTTTCAGCTCATCCCGGTTAACAGAGGTGATCACGGCGTGTTTCACCCCCATGGTTTTGATCGCTTCTGCTACACGAAGAGGTTCATCTGTGTCATATTCGTTCGGGCGGCCTGTTGCCACTGCACAGAAGGTACAGCTTCGGGTACAGATATTTCCCAAAATCATAAACGTGGCTGTACCTTCACCCCAGCATTCTCCCATGTTCGGGCAGTTGCCCGACTGACATATGGTATGCAGTTTATTGTTATCTACAATTTCACGAACCTTCCTGAAATTCTCACCGATAGGAAGTTTTACTCGAAGCCAGTCGGGGCGTTTGGCCCTTGCAGGTTTTTCCTCTACCTCTACCATTACTTTTTGATCATTCTTTTGTTTCCGAAATACAAAGTTAGATAAGCTGCGGCGTATGTACGGGAATTAGTGCCTAGTTTGGGAGAAATTATTTCGGGCGTTTTGGTGAAAAATTCGAGCGTACCGCCTAATTCAAAACCGGTAATATTATCTCCAAAGGTGCTCATATCTATACTCGTGGCGGCCTTTATATGAAATCCCGGAATAATTTTAGCATTATTAAGAAAGCCCTGCCAGATACTGGCGGCCCCGGTAATACTCGCGATATCGGTGTGAACATCCGGATCATATTGGATCAATCTGGGCTGTTCGCTGTTAAATGAACCGTACTTCAGGTAGTAAGGTTTCTGAATACCAATCGATGGCCCTGCCGCCAGAATTCCACTCAGTCCGATACTTGATTCCCCATTCTTTTTGAAGAGATACCACTCCCGCCCATACTCAGGCCTGACAGAAAAAAGGTAATTGGTTTTTCCCAAGATGTATTTGGCACCTATCTGGGTTGGACTTGGATGCTCTTTTGGATTTTTAATATTCACTGCTTCCACAGCTATGTATCGGTGTATGGGCAAATTGTTTTTGCCCGTAGATACAGGCGTGCTACTCCTGAAAATGAAGCCACCTAGTAGTCCCGAGCGGGTATTTGTGGTAACTCCATAGCCAAAGAATTTAGAATCTTTGCTTTCTTCATTTTCATCCTTGTCAGTGGCAGACTGTCCGTAAAGCAAGCCGGTACAGAGGAGAAAAAGCAGGCTATGAAGTATTCGTTTGTTCATAATTGCTTAAAGGTAAACATTGATATAAAACACTGCGTTACCTGCTTGGGAAAATTTTCTAAGTTTACGTTATAAACGTTGACAGCCCTAAAAAGATTTAAGGGTATATGCTTATTTCGTAATTTCTCCTCAAAAAGTTGCTGTGCATTCCTGGGATTTTTACATCAGAGAATTTAAAAACTTTCTTCGTCTTGAAAGGGGCTTGTCTGAAAACAGCATTGAAGCCTATCTGAGAGACACGGAAAAGCTTCGGAATTTCTCCGATTCCAAGAGTCCGTCGGAGTTAAAATCCCGGGATTTATCGGTTATTTTAAATGAACTTAATGATCTTGGAATAGCGGCTACCTCACAGGCTCGCATGCTGAGTGGCTGGAAGGCCTTCTTCAAATTTCTTCAATTGGAGGAATATCAGGACAATGACCCCACTGAATTATTGGAAGGCCCTAAAACTACCAGGAAACTTCCGGATGTACTTCATGTACACGAGATTGAAGCTATACTTGAGGGTATTGATCATTCTTCGCCCGAAGGCCCCAGAAACAGGGCCTTGCTCGAAGTGTTATATAGCTGCGGCATCCGTGTTTCAGAACTTACTGATCTGAAAATAAGTGACTGTTATTTTAGGGAAGGTTTTGTTAAAGTTACCGGGAAAGGTGACAAAACCCGACTGGTACCTATTGGTGAAGTAGCCATTAAATACACACAAATCTATTTGAAAACCTCACGGAGCCAGTTAAAAATTGAAAAGGGTCATGAAGATTACGTTTTCCTGAACCGAAGAGGGAAAAAATTATCCAGGGTGATGATTTTTCTGATCATCAAAGATCTGGCAGAAAAGGCGGGAATCCAGAAGAGTATTTCACCTCATACTTTCCGGCACAGTTTCGCTACCCATCTTATCGAAGGTGGAGCCGATTTACGGGCTGTTCAGGAAATGCTCGGCCATGCCAGTATCACCACTACCGAAATTTACACCCACCTGGATAAGGCTTATTTACAGCAAACCATCATGCAATATCATCCGCGGGCTTAGTCAAAACAAGCCTCCAGAAAATCGCTGGTTAAACCTGCACAGCTCGCCGGGGCTTCCCGCATACCGGCATGTGCCACATAATCCAGAATAAGTATATAGGGCTTCTGGATCAATGGGATTTGCTGCAAAGAGTCGGTAAATGGAATGAAATGGTCCTGCTTGCCGGCAATAAAGAGCGTAGGTATATCCAGCTTTTCAAGAATATGACGGCGGTCTGGCCTCACTTTCATAGCCATTGTGGCCTGAATAAGTGCCTCAGCCGGTATCTTCTTGTTATCTTCCAGCTGTTGTCTTATGTAGACCTTGTTTTTACGTTTGAAGTCTTCATTGTACATATTTGGAAGAAAACCATCCATGAACAGGGGCACTCCTCTTTTCTCTATAAATGCCGCGGTTTTATCCCTGGCATTTTTCCGATCTTCGGTATCATCAAAGGCCGTAGAATGGAAGAGTCCCAGACCGGCCAGGTAATCGGGGTATTTTTCTGCATAAGCCAGTGCGATGTAACCGCCCATTGAATGCCCAATGAGTACAAACCGGGTTAATTTACGTTGCTCAATTTCAGAATGCACCCATTGGGCGTATTGCTCTATGGTCTGACAAAATGAAATACGTGAGTAATCCAGTGTTGTGAATTTGTACTGGACAGGAAGCATAGGGATGAAATCCTCCCAGATATGAGGGGTTTCTCCAAAACCATGCAGTAAAACTACATTCATAAATTTTTACGGAAAGGATTCCTTATTTGCCTTCGTCTGAATTTGAAGACTTTTTTCAGGCCAAAAATTAGGAATAAAATAGACGCCAGCCCAAATAAAATGGCTAAACTCTCAAGATGTAACAAAGCCAATGCAATAGCAATTGCCAGAAAAACCACCCCAATGACCAGGTTACTACCCACTTTTCTCCAGAATCTGCTCCAGTTCTTTTTCCGTTTTTGCTGGGCTTTTGTTTTGGGATCCTGTCGTTTAACCTCATCCGTGTGAGTTGGGTTTCTCAACGGAATTACCGGAATAATCACCGAGCGGTCAGTAATCGGTATTTCAGGATAAAATACCGGTACCGCTTCTATGGAGGGTTCGGTAAGTTCCAGGCCGCTTAGCTGAGGTTGAATCTTTCTTTCCATGGGGTGTACCTCTGCCCTCAATGCTTTTCTGAACGCGGGGATGTAACGATCTACAGGATCATGAATAGGGGCATACTGGCTCCTGCAGGAGGCCAAAATGGAAAGGATGGTAAGAAAAACAAGAAGTTTTTTTAGATACATGGACAAAAAAAGAACGTTGGATGTTAACCAACGTTCATGTATTTCATTCTGATATTTTCTCAGGCAACTAATTTGAGTTCGTAGTACGATGATCCCTCAAATTTCTGCTGGGCATATTTAAGCGTTACGGTAAATTCCTTGGTTCCTTTGGATGAAGGAAGCTCAAACATGGCATCGGTAAGAATGGCTTCGCAGATAGAACGAAGTCCCCTTGCCCCCAGTTTAAATACCACCGCCTGGTCCACAATGTAATCCAAAGCGTCATTGTCAAAAGTGAGCTTGATATTTTCCATCTCAAACAGCTTTCTGTATTGTTTGATCAGGCTGTTTTTAGGCTCTATCAGTATTCGTTTCAGAGTTTCCTTATCCAGCGGATTCAGATACGTCAATAACGGTAAACGACCAATCAATTCCGGAATAAGACCGAATGACTTCAAATCCTGCTGAGTGACAAACTTCAAAATGTTTTCACCATCCCAGCTTTCTTTCCGCTTTTCAGTAGAAAATCCGATCGGAGCCTTGTTGATTCTTTTGGCAATATGACGCTCGATTCCGTCAAAAGCTCCTCCGCAGATAAAGAGAATATTTTCAGTATTGATCTGAACCAGCGGCTGTTCGGGGTGTTTACGTCCACCCTGAGGAGGCACACTCACGATGGAACCTTCCAATAATTTCAGAAGTCCTTGCTGCACACCTTCTCCGCTGACGTCGCGGGTTATTGAAGGGTTGTCAGATTTTCTTGAGATTTTGTCTACTTCATCGATATAAACAATTCCACGCTCAGCAAGCTCGGGATTATAGTCGGCAGCCTGTAGCAGACGGCTCAGGATACTCTCCACATCTTCACCGACATAACCCGCTTCAGTGAGCACGGTAGCATCAGCAATGGCAAAGGGTACCTGAAGCATTTTGGCAATTGTACGGGCCAGATAGGTTTTCCCTGTTCCGGTTTCGCCCACCATAATGATGTTCGATTTCTCTATGGTTACATCATCGGCCGTAGCAGGCTGCATTAGTCGTTTGTAGTGATTGTAAACAGCTACAGTAAGTACTTTTTTTGCTTCGTCCTGACCGATCACAAAATCATCCAGGTATTTTTTGAGTTCCATGGGAGGACGAAGATCAAATTTCGGAAGATCCTTTTTCTTCTTCTTTTTGTCTTTGGCATTTACTCCGTAGAGTTCCTGCTGTACCAGATCATGGCCCTGTAAGATGCAGTGGTTGCAGATATGCCCGTCTGTTCCGGATAGAAGAAGATCAACTTCATTCTTTTTTCTGCCGCAAAATGAACAGTGAGGCTCTTTATATGACATTTGGTTCCTTTAAAAATTTCACAAAAGTAAGATATATCCCCGACAAACGCATCATTTACCGGGGATGAAAATCTGATTACTCCCGGTTAAGTACCTCATCAATAAGGCCATAGGCTTTCGCCTCTTCTGCCTTCATCCAGTAATCGCGATCAGAATCTTTTTCAATTTGTTTGAAGGTCTTTCCAGTATGTTTTGCCAGAATCTCGTAAAGCTCTTTCCTAAGTTCAATAATCTGCTTCACAGTGATTTCCATATCTGAGGATTGTCCCTGAGCCCCGCCACTTGGCTGGTGAATCATGATTCGGGCATGAGGCAAGGCCGCACGTTTACCCGCTGCACCGCCGGCCAGCAATACCGCTCCCATGGAGGCAGCCAGAGAGGTACAAATAGTAGAAACCTCTGGTTTTACAAACTGCATGGTGTCATACATTCCCAGACCGGCGTAAACAGATCCACCCGGGCTGTTGATGTACATCAGGATGTCTTTCTTGGCGTCAACAGACTCCAGGAAAAGTAATTGTGCCACCACGATATTGGCTATCTGATCATCTACGCCCGTTCCCAGAAAAATGATTCTATCCATGATAAGTCTAGAAAACACATCAATAGCGGCAAAACGCATAGGCCTTTCTTCAATGATATTGGCCGTCATATTTTGAACATTGTGCTTGAGGTAGTCGTCTACAAAGTGGCCGCTTAATCCGCGGTGATGTACCGCATATTTTCTGAATTCTTCTCCGAAATGCATATAATTGGTTTTATTCTGTCAAATGTAACAAAATTCTGGAGGTGTAGGTTCGGGCCTGAAATCCTCCGGACAACAGAACGCTGTTCATGTGCCATTGAGTGTTGATCTTCATTTCATCCACTTGTGGAAAAACCTAATTCAAAAAGTTAAAAGTGGAATAGATTTTGCATTCCATGAGGCTTAAGTTTATGTTGTTATTTTAGTCAAAGTCTTTTGTTTTCCATCAACCTCAAATCGTCCCGCACATGAAATTCTCTATCCTCATTACGTCAGTTTTAATTTTTGTTTCCGGTCTCGTTCATTCGCAGGAAGCCTATTATGAAGGTTCCATCCGGATGAAAGACGGGGAAAAACAGTCTCTTTTGGTTTCAAACGCCGTAACCTGTGATGGCGTAACTGTCAAGAATGAAAGGAATAAAAAAACAAGTACCTACAGCCCCGAATACGTTTCAGAAGTGGTTTTTGGAAGTGCCAAATACGTTTCCCGTTTTGTAGTGAGAAAGAAGTTTTACGAAGAACAATCTGCTGTAGAAAAGGTGTATCTCACGAATGGTGATCCCCGCATTAAATCTGTATTCAATACTGCGGTTCCAAACCAGCTGTTTCTTGATCCTTCGAAATCGCCCGATTCTTCCCATTATTTTCTTGAAGTGCTTGTGGAAGGGCCTTTGTCAATGTTCAAACTCAAAGGGGAAGATGAAAATGCACGCTATTATCTGGAGAAGGAGAGTGAAGTGTTTGTGGAAGTTCCTCCGGTTTATGTACGATTAGATACCACAGAAGATTCGAAAAGACAACTGGAAAGGCCTATTTACAGCCGGTCTATCGTTGACTTCGTATTGACCCCGGTTTATGATTACCTCTCAGTTTTCAATGCAGTTCTTTATTCAGAAGATATGAAATTTGAAGGGCCGGTTTTCAATTATAATGAAGCAGAAATGATTGCTTTGGTGAAAGAGTATAATCGCCGGCAGGGGGTACCTTCCGGTGGTAAAACCTATTCAAGGCCCAAAGAGAATTTTCATATTGGGGTTTACGGTGGTATGGCTTTTCTTACTTCCAGGCCCTTCAGCAATATGTTTGGAGTAAACGCACTTAAGGTTATGGGCTCAGAAAGCAAGCTTACTTATCTGCGAATAAGTGCGGAAATGGTTAACAGTAATTTCAATATTCCACCAGCCGATTTTCTGGATAATCCAACCATAAATGCAACCATCTACAATGGTCTCCTGGAAATTCAGAAGCCTTTCAGAAGAGGGGCTTTTAAGCCCTATTTGAGTGCGGGTTTTGGTCTTACATTTCTGGAAAAGATTCACATAAATAATGTGGAGTTTGCTTTTTCTCTTGGTTTAGGCGGGAGAATGAGCTTTAAGAAATTTTCAGTAGCTGCCGACTTTAAGTTATTTCCCCTCTTGAAAAGCATGTCAAAATATGCCCTTCAGCCATTTACCCTTTCCTTGTATTTCTGATAACCTTGCTGGCGTACTAAATACAAAAAGGCTGCCCGGAAGAGCAGCCTTTTTATGGCAATAAAAGTAGACCACTAGGCCGCTTCGTAGCTGGCTTTTGCAGAGTCATTAAACTCTTCCACTTCTACGGTTTTTTCGTTAATAGTAATTTTCTCTTTTACAAAATTGGTAACGGCTCTTCCGAAAGCTTTCTCGTAATATTTTCTGAAGGCTCCGTCTTTGTTTTCTTCCAACTGCCTTTTGGCCATCTGCTCTATGAAAGCTTCCATGCCGTCAAAACCTTGCGGACCGAAGTAATTTCTGATCTCCTCTTTTACTTCCTCCAGCACAGCCGGATAATCGACTTTAATTTCATGATTTTTGGCAATTTCATTCTTGATCAAATCAAGTCTCAAAGACTTTGCAAAGGCATTGTAATCTTTCTCGATGTCTTCCATGGAGAATTTGCCGTCATTGACCTGATACAGCCACTTCTTGAGAAACTCGTCTGGCAAATCAATTTTAATGGTATTCACCAGGGCTTTGTCCACTTCAAAATCGAGAAGGAAGTTGCTTTCTCTGGTGTAATTGGTCGAAATGATTTTCGCGATTTCGGCCTTAAATTCTTCTTCGTTACTCACCTTTCCCGTACCTACCGCCTTGTCAAAAAACTCCTGATTCATTTCAGCCGGTATCCTGCGGGAAATTTTCTCAACTTCAAATTCAAATTCACCCGAGAGAGCTGAGGCATCTTCATCTGATTTTCCCGTAGCAAAACCCAGGTCTCTTACCGCGTCAAAAAGTGACTGAATATCAAAAGTTACTTTTGAACCTTTCTCTAAACCAGTAAACAGCTTCTTTGATTTTTCAGAAACGCGGTCTGTCGGGATTCCAGACTGACCCTCAAACTCACTTGAAGCCTGACGTAGCACCCCAAAAAGTAAGTCACCCGTTTCGCTTTCTTCGGGCTCAATCTCCTCTCCGAAACGCTCTCTCATATCTTTAATCGCTTGCTGAATCTGCTCTTCTGAAGCTGCAATCACCAGATTTTCAACAGCGGGCAGTTTTGAAAGATCGGCTTCAAAATCGGAGGCGAAACCTACTTCATATTCAAAAGTAAAGTCAACGTCGGTATCCCAGTTGATCTGGTAAGCCTCGTTATCCGGAATAGGATCACCCACCGCCTTTATTGAGTTATCCCGAATGTAGCTATTCACAGTATCACTCACCTTCTGAATTACCACATCAATTAGAAGACTTTTGCCGTAGATTTTTTTGATGTATCCTGCCGGTACAAAACCCTTGCGGAAACCCTTTATCTGGGCCGTTTTTGCATATTCCTTGATTTTTTTGTCAACGTCTGGCTGGTAGTCTGCCTGCTTAAGTTCTACTTTCAAACGTGCATTAGTCGATGACGACTTCTCAAATAAAGTTTCCATTCAGAAGAATTTTTTGGAAATGATTTTGAAATTAAAAAACCCCCAAGCCGGAACGACCTGAGGGTTGATTGTACGGGCGGAGGGAATCGAACCCCCACGCCTTGCGGCACTAGATCCTAAGTCTAGCACGTCTACCAGTTCCGCCACGCCCGCATCCTTGTTGAAACATCCGTCTCAATCGGGCTGCAAAGGTAATGAGCAGTTTTTAAATTGCAAATCCTGAGCAGTAAAAAAATAAAAAGTTGAGGAATAAGTCCGCTAAGTCAAAAAAATGGCACCGGCGTTGTTAATTTTGTTTTCTTTTCCTTTTTTGAAACAGCAAACTACACCGCGGCAAGTGAATACAGAGGTAGAATACTACACAGAGGCTGAGCGAAAGATCATTAAGTCAAAATACCGTGCCATTCTGAAATCGGCAAAACCCTATCTTCAGGGGGATGACCTCAAGCAGATCAGAAAGGCATTTGATATTTCTATGGACGCACACAAGGAGATGCGTCGCAAGAGCGGTGAGCCCTATATTTACCATCCGCTGGAGGTGGCGATGATCTGTGTGGAGGAAATCGGTCTGGGCCCCACTTCTATCATTTGTGCACTTCTGCATGACGTAGTGGAGGATACAGATCTCACCCTCAAAGACATTGAACGGGATTTCGGTAAAAAAGTAGCCCGAATTATTGACGGTCTCACAAAAATCGCTGAGAACTTCGAACAAAGTCAGTCAGCTCAGGCGGAAAATTTCAGGAAAATGCTTCTCACACTCTCAGAAGATGTGAGGGTGATATTGATCAAACTGGCAGACAGGTTGCATAATATGAGAACGCTAAAAAGCATGGCCAGGAATTCGCAGCTTAAAATTGCTAATGAAACCATCTATATCTATGCTCCTCTGGCTCACAGATTGGGCCTGTATCAAATAAAATCTGAACTCGAAGACCTTTATCTCAAATACAATGAGCCCGAAGCATACTCTGAAATAGCTCACAAACTAAAATCAACCAAGAAGAAGCGTGAGGAGTTTATAAGTAAATTCATGGAGCCTATTTCCCGCAGATTGCAGTCTGCGGGTATTGATTTTTACATCAAAGGCCGCCCCAAACACATCTATTCCATCTGGACCAAAATCAGAAAACAGGGTACCACTTTTGAAAGTATCTACGATCTTTTTGCCATCCGGATTATTCTCAATGGTATTTCGCCGGAAGAAAATGACAAGGAAAAGGCCGCCTGTTGGCTAGCCTACAGTATTGTTACTGACGAATACCGTCCCAATCCAGATCGACTCAAGGATTGGATTTCCACGCCCAGATCAAACGGTTACGAGTCTTTGCATACTACGGTTATGAGCCATGCGGGAGTGTGGGTGGAGGTGCAGATTCGTACCGAACGAATGGACGAAATCGCAGAGAGGGGATATGCAGCTCATTGGAAATATAAAGGAACAGAAACCGGCCTGAACCGCCCGCTCGATAACTGGATAAATCAGGTACGCGAAACGCTGGAAAGCAAGGACAATTCTGCAATCGAGTTTCTGGAGGATTTTCAGGGGAACTTATACAATGAAGAGGTATTCGTTTTTACACCTAAAGGAGATCTGAAGGTGTTACGGAAGGGAGCTACCGTGCTCGACTTCGCCTATGAAATTCATACGGAAGTGGGTTCCAAATGCACCGCAGGAAAATTGAATGGTCATCTGGTGCCCATCTCGCATGTGCTATCCAATGGAGATCAGGTGGAGATTCTGACCACCAAAAACCAAAAACCTTCCGAGGATTGGTTGCGTTTTGTAGCTACCACCAAAGCCAAAGCCCGAATTAAAGATGCCCTCAAGGAGGAAAATAAAGTCTATGTGGCAGACGGAAAGGATATCATTACCCGGAAACTGAAAATACTGGGTCTTGAAAACACGCTGGAAACACTGAACCAGTTGCGGGCATTTTTCAATAAGAAAGACTACAACGAGCTGTTTTACTTTTTCGGCAAAGGATATATTCAGCCGGATGAAATCCGTCGCTTCAAGACCGAACGGGAGATTCAGGCTCAGAAGAGGGAAAAGGTTAACATGCAGGAAGAAGCCTTTAAAAACGCCAAGAGTTTTGAAAAGGCCATCAAGCAGAACAACGGGCAGGATACCTTGCTGATCGGGGATGACCTCCAAAAACTTGATTATACCCTGTCGAAATGCTGTAGCCCCATTCCCGGAGATGACGTATTTGGATTTCTCACTGTCAATGAGGGTATTAAAGTACACCGTACCAATTGCCCAAACTCCCAGCAGCTGCTTACTTCGTATGGTAATCGGGTGATTAAAGCACAGTGGTCGTCTCAGGTGGCCAAAGCTTATCTGGCCACCATTGAGATGGATGGTATAGATCGGGTAGGTATAATTAAAGACGTCTCAAACATCATCTCAGGTGAGTTGCATATCAATATGCGAGGGGTGAATGTGGAAACTGATGGCGGTTTGTTCAAAGGCCGGATTAAGGTATTTGTTTTTGATACCAAACACCTGGATAAACTCATCAACAAACTTTCAGACATTGAAGGAGTGGAGCGGGTTTCACGAATCCGAAACGAAGACTGAAGCATGGGATTTTACTTTTCATCTCGGAATCCTTTTCTTTGTCAAATCATGCGACTCAGAATCCTCCTTTTTGCTTTACTTCTCTGCGGGTCTTCCAATGGCTTCTCGCAGCAGGAAGCTCCTGCAGATACGCTGGTGTATACCCGTAAACTTTTTCATAGTGCGGTTTCCAGAGACAGGGTTTTGCTCTCAAAAAAGAAATTCACATCCTTGCTTGAGTCGGCCCCTTCTAACAAATGGAGCAGAAAAAACAAATTGGCCAATATCTTGTTGCCTGTCGGTCCTTTAATTTCTACAGGTGGTGTTTATCTGGCTTACGACGCCATAAAAGGAGTACCTATGGTGGCTACCATTGATGGGAAGGATTATCCCTATGTGGTTCGCAGCTTACCCAAATTACTTGGAGGGCTCGCACTTTTTGTGACTGGACTATCGCTGGTAGAATCGGCTAATGAAACCAAAATGAATGCCGTAAGGTACTATAACGAAGAGTACATAAAAAAGCAAAAAACAGCTGGTACCGCATTGAATTGGCGAGCCGGAGTCACCCCATCGGGAGGGCTGGGTGTATCAGTGAACTTTTAACGGGCAGGATATGATTTCCCGATAAAAAGGGGTAAGTTTGTGAGCATTTTTAAAAGCCCGGGAGACATCAAAAGCAAATGAATCCGAACAGGTCGCATTTCGAGTCGGCAAAGCAGATTTTTACTGCATTTCTGGAGAATAAACAACTAAGAAAAACTCCGGAGCGCTACGCCATACTTGAAGAAATCTACGGCAGAACAGACCATTTCGATGTGGATGATCTGTACATCTCCATGAAGAATAAGAAATATCAGGTGAGCCGAGCCACGGTGTATAACACTCTTGATCTTTTGGTAGAGTGTGATTTGGTAACCCGACATCAGTTTGGCAAAAACCTGGCTCAATACGAAAAATCGTACGGTTCAAGACAGCATGACCACCTGATTTGTCTTGACTGCCATAAAGTAGAAGAGTTCTGCGATCCACGTGTTCAGAATATTCAGAACATGGTGGGTGATATGCTGAACTTCGATGTGAATCATCACTCCCTGATATTCTACGGAAACTGCAAACGGGAAAACTGCGAAAACAAGCATTAATTTAATTCAGAAAAACAGAGATACATTCTTTTTAAAGACATGGTAGATATTTTATTGGGTTTGCAATGGGGAGATGAAGGTAAAGGTAAAATAGTGGATGTACTTGCACCTCATTACGAAGTAGTGGCACGTTTTCAGGGTGGCCCCAATGCTGGTCATACCCTTGAATTTGACGGCCTGAAGCACGTATTGCATCAGATTCCATCGGGTGTTTTCAGAAAAGATTGTATCAATGTAATTGGTAATGGAGTGGTGCTTGATCCGGTGATTTTCAAGAAAGAAGTAGAGGGGCTTACCGCAAAATTTGGAATGAATCTCCAGAAAAATCTGGTGATATCCAGTAAAACCGCCATCATTATACCTACTCACCGCCTACTGGATGCAGCTCAGGAAAATGCAAAGGGTGATGAGAAAATAGGCTCCACATTGAAGGGAATAGGGCCTACCTACACCGACAAAGTAGGACGCCATGGTCTTCGGGTGGGAGATATTGTTTCGCCCAACTTTAAGAAGAAATATGAGGCTCTGAAGTCTCGTCATCTTCAGCAGTTGGATTATTTGTCCTTCCCGGCGAGTGGCCTTGAAGAAGCCGAACAGGTGTTCTTTGAAGCATGCGATTTCCTGAAAACTTTCTCCGTATCAGAAACCGAGTATCTTATTAACGATGAACTCGCAGCCGGGAAAAGAGTACTTGCCGAGGGTGCTCAGGGATCACTCCTTGACATTGATTTTGGCTCATATCCTTTTGTCACCAGTTCTTCAACCACCGCTGCCGGGGTTTGTTCAGGGCTAGGTGTAGCACCGGGAAAAATAGGCGAGGTGTATGGTATTTTTAAGGCGTATTGTACTAGGGTAGGGAGTGGACCGTTTCCTACCGAGTTACTTGATGAGACCGGCGAGCGGATGAGGAAAGAAGGAAACGAGTTTGGCTCTACTACCGGTAGACCCAGAAGATGCGGCTGGCTTGACCTTCCTGCCTTAAAATATTCGGTGATGCTGAACGGCGTGACTCAGCTGGTGATGATGAAAGCTGACGTACTCAATATTTTTGAAAATCTGGAAGTATGTACAGCGTATAAACTTTCCGATGGCTCTCTAACGGATCAGATGCCGTATGACCTTTGTGATACCAAAGTAGAGCCGGTTTATACTACCGTTAAAGGCTGGAATTGCTCTCTGGAGGGTATTTCAGATTATGAAAAGTTACCGGTAGAGTTAAAAGATTATGTAGCTTATATTGAAGAAGCGGTGGGAGTGCCCGTGAAGTTTGTCTCCACCAGTCCAGACAGAACAGCCACGATTGTACGCTAACCATGGAAAAGGCTCTGGCAAACTACCTCTTTCATAATGAGACGCTATATGCGTTTAAGGAGGGATACAATGCCGGAGGTGAGCTGTTGGAAGCAGGAGCCGGGAAGTCGGAGGTAGGAAGTAGGAAGCTGCCGGTAGGAATTTTGAAGACTGAGGATAGTGGACCGAAGAGAGAGGGTCGCAAACCGGAGACCGATATCAATGTCAATCCCAAAGTCGATCACAGCGAGGATTCAAATAAACATCATCCAATAACTAATCCGCCAGGTGCCCAACCTACAGTCTATTCCATGAAGACCAGGTATCTGGTTGTAGTTAAAGATATGCAATCTGCGGAAAGAGAACTGCTGGAGAAAATCATGGCAGCTATCAAATTACAGATGCGTGTTGTGGATCTGTTAGATGTCAGAGAGTATCCGAATATCGACTTTAAAGAAACTATCTACGGAAATGCCCCCACGGCCATTCTTTTCTTTGGCCCTGAAAGCGGAGAGGAATTTCTTGTTCGACTCAAACTTGAAAAATATACACCCAGGGTACTCAAAGGAATTAATTTCCTGATGGCTGATAACCTTAGCACCATTCTCAAAAATGAGAATAATGAAAAGAAGAAGCTTTGGGAATGTTTGAAAGCAGTTTTTGGTGTTTAAATCATTTTGAAATCCAGAAGTAATTGCCCTTCTAAAGAAGCCTGAAGGTGATCTCCAGTCATCACCTTTCCAGTGCCACTAGCGGGTGTTCCGGTAAAAATGAGATCTCCTGGCTCCAGAGTCATAAATTGGGAAATGAAGGAAATTATTTCGGAAAAATCGTAAATCATAAGAGAAGTATTTCCGGTCTGCTTTTGCTCGCCATTGATTTTCAGGTCAAAATGGATAGTATTGAGATCCGGAAAATCTCCAATCGGTTGAAAAGCAGAAATGGGAGCGGCTCCGTCAAATCCTTTGCCCAGATCCCAGGGCCCTTTGCCTTCCCGGCTTTGATCAAAAATGTCTTTGGCAGTGAAGTCGATGCCGATAGCCAACTCAGAAATATGTGCAGAGGCCTCGTCTAAAGGTATGTTTTTCCCTTGTTTTCCAATTTTTATCACCAGCTCGGCTTCGTAACGCAAATCCTTTGTGAAAGAGGGGTACATCACGTCTTTGTTATGGGTTACTAAACTGGTTTCGGGCTTTGAGAAAATGATTTGCTGCCCGGTTTTGCCAGCATTTTTGTCTTCTCCTTCGTTCACGTAATTTTTGCCGATAGCAAGTATTTTCATTTCAACAGGGTTTTTTATCAAATTGTAAATTTAGGAACTGGAGAAAAGAACATTCGTTTAAGTTGCAAGAAATGTTTTAGAAAGTTGATTTCAGACATATTTTGACAGTATGGGGTACTGTAACTTCGTCAGTTAACCCTTACATAATGACCAGTATAAGAACCCGCCCGCGTTTCAAAATAACAAGTAAACAAAGCCAACCAGAGCTAAAGGCCCGTATAAAGGCCCATCTTGAAAAGCACAGGGGTGAGGGAATTACGGGTTTCGTTTACGATATTCATTGCACGTTTGACATCTCCCTGAAAGACCGGCATTTCTGGTCTCCACATCTTAATGTCAATTTCGATACGGATGAAGATACCTTAGAGACCATTATTCGTGGCCGGTATGGCCCGGCACCTACTATCTGGACCGTGTTTATGTTTGGGTATGCGGCTCTGGGTCTTTCATTCACTTTTGCGGCGTTGTTTGGTCTAAGTCAACTGGCTCTCCATCAATCTTCGTCCATTTTGTGGAGCTTGCCGGTTCTTCTTTTGGCCATCCTCACCCTATGGCTTGTCGGACAAACAGGTCAGAAAATAGGAGTGGAGCAGACCTTCCGTATTCATCAGTTTTTTGAAGAGGCTATCGGAGAGAAAATTCATATTCACTGATTTTAAAGGGATTAGGAGTAAACGGGTTGTAAATTATAGACATAATGTAAAAAATATTTTACATTATGTTATATATTATTACCTTTGTGTTAGAATCAACTAACAATTATGAAAGAGCGAAACATTTACATCTCTATTTTTACCACCCTTCTGGTGTTTATCATCTATGTATTTAGAGTTTATTCCATGTATGAAACAGGGCAGTTTGATGGTGCGGACGGCTTAAAGCTGGCAGGGAAGAGCATACTTATGCTTATCGGAATAATGGCTGCCGCAAACATTGTTTTTCAGATTCTGGGTACCATTTTTTTGTCGGTTACAGGTAAAGATTGTAAAGTGGATGTCATAGAGGATGAAAGGGATAAGCTCATTGAGCTAAAAGGTATGCAGCTTTCTTATGCTGTTTTCGGTGCGGGTATGGTACTTACTTTTGTGGCTGTTACCGCAGGATGGTCAGGGGCAGTTGAGGCTCTGTACTTTATTGTTGGCTCGGTGGTATTGGCAGAGATTGTCGGAAACATTAAAAAACTTTTTCACTACCGCAGAGGCTTCTGAAATGGCGAAAGTCAAAAAGCAAATACAGAACAATATCCGAACGCTCCGTTTCTTTGCCAACGAAATGACGCAGCAGGAGCTGGCCGAGAAAGCGGGTGTCACCCGGCAAACCATTGCGGCCATTGAAAAAGACAAGTATTCTCCTTCTCTCGAACTTGCCTTCAAAATAGCCGAAGTGTTTCAGGTTCAGATCAATGAGGTTTTCTCTTATGTAGAAATTTAAATTAAGAAAAGTATGAAAAATCTGAAATGGGAAGCCCGGAAGGCCGGGCTCTGGTACCTCTTTATGGGTATTTCAGGGGTGATCGGCCTTATTTATGTGCCTTCACAAATTTTGGTAGAGGGTGATTTCGATGCCACAGTGACTCTTATTCGTGAGAAAGAAACACTTTTCAGATGGGGGATTATGGCCAATATTTTGTGCCAGACCAGTTTTCTCTTCCTCGCTTTGCAATTCAGAAGGCTTTTTCAGGAGGTAAGCGATTATTGGTCAAAGCTTCTGCAGGTTTTAGTTACAGCTGCGGTGCCTTTAGCGATATTCAACACCATCTTAAGTATAGGTGCTTTGTACTGTGCCAAAGGCTTGCCCTTTCTTTCGGGATTTGACAGTAGACAGCTCATGTCTTTCTCCCTGTTGTTTTTGAAAATAAATGAATTTGGGGTTACTGCCATTGAACTATTCTGGGGCCTTTGGCTGATGCCTCTGGGTGTTTTATTCATCAAAGCCCCTTTCATGCCTAAGCTAATTGGCTTCCTACTCCTGATAAATGCTTTAGCTTATCTGTTTGAGTGGTTTCTGAAGGGAATCGACAGTCCATTGCATGATCTGATTATCGAGATTTTGATGATACCCTTGAGTCTGGGTGAGTTCAGTGCCATCCTCTGGCTACTTATCATGGGTACAAAAAAAACAGACCACCCATAACTCAAAATGCATTGTCTGTCAAATTATTGCAGCATGAGGCTGTCACTTTTGACAAATTTGAAGAAAAAGCTATTACACAAATGAAAGGAGTTATTTGCCCGGCTTATGGACCGCCGGAGGTTCTGAAAATTGTTGATTTGCCAAAGCCATCTCCGGGGCCGCACGAAGTTTTGATAAAAATTATGGCCAGTACTGTTACTGTGGCAGACCGGAGAATCCGGGCCTTTGATATACCAAAAGGCTATGGAATACTTGCCCGCATCGGATTGGGATTTTTCAGACCCAGAAATCCCGTTTTAGGTGTCGAATGGTCGGGAGTCGTTGAAAGTATAGGAAGTAAAGTAAAACGGTTTCAGGCAGGTGATCAGGTATTTGGCGAGAGTATCCAAAAGTTTGGCGGGTATCAGGAATTTGTCTGTTTTGATGAACGAAAAAACCTGGTTTTAAAGCCCGGTGGCGTATCTTTTGAAGAAGCTGCGGCAATTCCGGTGGGTGCACAAACTGCCTTATACTTTCTGAGGAAGGCAGAAGTAAAGCAAGGTCAAAAAGTCTTGATATACGGTGCATCGGGTAGTGTGGGCACCTATGCCGTGCAGCTGGCAAAGCAGCTGGGAGCTGAGGTAACCGCTGTTGCCGGACCTTCCAACCGGCAAATGATGCTGAACCTAGGAGCAGATATCTACCTTGATTATTCATCTGCTCAGTTCGATAAGCAGTTGGCGATTTATGATTGCATTTTTGTGGCTATAGATGCCCTGGATTTTGAGACTTCTATGCGTCATCTCAAAGAGGGGGGGGCCTTTATTCATATTGTAAGGCCCTTCAAAAGTAGAGAAATGCGAAGGGTTGGAAGGAGCGGGAAAGCCCATATTCTGGTTGGCGATAACGTTAAACCCTCTTCTGAAAACCTCGAGTACCTGGCCCGGTTGGTAAACGAAGGAAAACTACAGGTTTACATGGACAAGGTTTATCCCATCTCAGAGATCGTGGAGGCACATCGGTATGTAGATACCGGAAGGAAGCGGGGGAATGTCATTATCCGTGTAGCAGATAATTTCTGAGTAATCTCGCCCTACGGGGGGCACCTGAGAAAGTGAAGTAAAATTTTGATCACAGATTTTGGAGGTTAACTCCTTAAAAATGGAAGTTCGTCAGAAAACCATTTACTGATACCGTGGTTTGAGGCAAGTTTGTGCCATACATGAACAAGCAAACTCAATTTATGAAACAGCTATTACTAGTATTACTTTCAAATGTTGCCCTGGCTCAGACGCTAATTACCGGAAGCGTTACAGACAAGCAGGGTGAACCACTTCCCTTCGCAAATATATCGCTGGAAGGAACCTATGACGGAGCCACCGCCGATGCCGACGGAAGGTTCAGTTTTGAGTCGGAAGAAAAGGGAGCTCAGACCCTGGTTGCAAGTATGGTAGGGTATAATCCCTCCAAACTGGCGGTGAATCTGAATGGTGGGAATCTGGAATTTACTCTCAAACTGGAAGAATCGATCAATTCGTTAAATGCGGTGGTAGTAACTGCGGGCATGTTTGAGGCCTCGGATGAGAAGAAAATGGTGATGATGAAACCTATGGATATTGTTACCACAGCCGGGGCCGGAGCCGATATTGTCTCTGTGATGCAATTACTACCGGGTGCCACACGTGTGGGTGAGCAGGAGGGGCTTTTTGTACGGGGCGGCTCCGCAAATGAAACAAAAACGGTGATTGATGGTATGATTGTGCAAAATCCATTTTTCAGCAGCACGCCTGATGTACCTCAGCGGGGGCGGTTTAATCCGTTTATGTTTAAAGGCACTGCGTTTAGTACAGGCGGGTATTCAGCACAATATGGGCAGGCTTTGTCTTCGGTTTTATTGCTCAATACTATGGATAAGCAGGGCGAAAATTCAAATGCAACTTTTGGTGTAAACATGGCTGGCTTGACGGCATCGTATACACATAAAGGTTGGTTAACTGCCACAGCCAATTACTCAAACATTGCTCCTTTTCTGGCGATAGCCAAAACCAATCTGGATTTTGAAACGATCCCTCAGGGAGCAGGCGGCTCTCTTACTGTCAATGAAAATTTTGGTGAAAGTTCTCTGAAGGTGTACAGTACGTATACCGAGAACAATTCAGGAATCAACTTACCTGCTTATGATGGAACAGACAGCCGCTATCTCTTTTCTAACAGAAATAAAAATAGTTTTACAAATGCCTCCTTCAGAAATAGCTGGAGAGACGGCACGTGGGTGATGATGGCCGGAGCATCCTACAGTAATAACAAAGATCTCCTTCAGATATCCGATCTGGCCGCCGATCGTTTTGATGAGAGAACACAGGCAAGATTGGTATTCAGTCGATTATTTGGAAAAGAAAACGGAAGTTCGTTTACCTTCGGAGGTGAATTTCATGATATTAATCAGTCAAACATTTACAATGGCTTTGAGCTTAAACTTGATGATCGCTATAGCTCTATGTTCGCCGAGGCTGAGTTTTATCTAAGTGCCCGGCTTGCGGCCCGGTTAGGATTCCGGGGAGAGCATAGCTCGGTGATTGAAAAGTCTAATCTGGCTCCGCGGCTTTCTCTGGCATATAAGGTGGGAAAATTCGCCCAGTTTTCGTTTGCTGCCGGCAGATTCTATCAAAACCCTGAAAAGGAATATCTGTATCTGAATACCTCTCTCGACTTTGAAGAAGCTGATCATGCCATTCTCAATTATCAGATTATTAAAAATGGGAAGACTTTCAGGTCTGAAGTGTTTTATAAAAAGTATTCTAATCTCATCCTGGAACAAGTTTCGTTTTTTGACCCAAACCCTTACCGTTTTCCTACCGGAACGCTTTCAAATGGAGGGAAAGGCTTTGCTCGGGGAATTGACCTGTTTTTCCGGGACCAGACAAGCCTGAAAAACGGAGATTACTGGATCACCTATTCTTTTCTGGATACAGAGCGTAAATTCAGGAACTATAACGAGATGGCTATGCCGCATTTTGCTACCAGACATAATCTGAGTCTGGTGTACAAACAGTTTCTTACAAAGATCAGCACCAATCTGGGTATAACCTTTACACATACTTCAGGCAGACCGGTATATGATGTGAACGAAGATTTTAAGTCGGTGGAATATACCAGAGCGTTTCAGAATCTGAGTTTAATGGCCAGCCATGTCAAGCAGGTCGGTAATAATTTCATTGTCTTTTATGCTACCCTGGATAATGTTTTGGGGAGAAAAAATTCGTTCGGGTATCGCTATTCGGCAGACGGCAAAGAACGCTATGAGGTAAAGCCGCTTATGTACAGAACGTTCTTCTTTGGAGTAAGCTGGACCTTGGGTAAATTGAATGGTCGCAGCCGGGAGGCAGATCTTGATTTTTAATCCTCCAAACTCGTGGCACGACTACCCGTCGACGAACAAGGACGTGCCACGAGTTTCGGTTTATCTTGAAGAACAAGGTCGTGCCATGAGTTTCCTGGAGTTTACTCCGCCATTCCCCTGATTAACTCCCTGAAAAGCCCGGTTGGTCAGATATTCATTTCAAAAAATGCAGTTCGTATTCAATTTTGAACTGTTCTTATAACTCAAAACAAATCAATTCAAATCATGAAAAAGTTAACATTTCTACTTTCTTTTCTCTTGCTGGGCTCACTTGCCTTTTCGCAAAACAGCAAATATAAGGAGACTATGATCCGGCTGGTTGGAGAAGTTTCTTCTAATCCATATGGAACGCTTCTTCAGCCTGTGGCAAACAAACTGGAGCGGGTAGCTGCGGCCGAATCCGGTCAATGGCTTCCAAATTACTGGGTAGCCTATTGTTACATCCAGGACTCGTTTCTAAAGCAGGATCCTGCAGAGAGAGATCAATTGCTTGCTGTGGCTGATAAATTTCTTAAGAAAGCTGAAGAGTTAAAGGCCGAACCTAATGCCGAAATTGAAGTTTTGAAGGCAAGCTGGGCTTCAGCTAAGCTGTCGGTAGATGGTGCCAGCCGATACATGGAATATGGCGGGAAGTTTGAAAATGCTCTGACGAAGGCCGGAAAATTAGACCCGGGAAATCCCAGAGTAGATTATCTGAGAGGTATGTCTGCTTTCTACACTCCTGAAAACTTTGGTGGCGGAAAAAACGTGGCAAAGCCTCTGTTTGAAAAAGCTCTTCAGAAATTTGATAACTTCGAGGCAGAAACTGCATACCACCCGTCTTGGGGAAAAGTGGAGTCTCAATATTTCCTTTCACAATGCAACTAACATCAGAAATGATTTCGACTCTCGGATACGGCGAACTGGTAGGTAAGGCCGACAGGTGGACAAAGAGACACCGGTTTCCTGCTGGAATTGTTAAAAATTTGGCGGGCATTCTTCTGATAGCCATACTTGGAGCATTCGGTGAGGAGTGGGCATCTAAAACTCACGGGATGCAATGGATGGTACATGCCATGAATGTACTTCTATTCCTGATATATTTTGGTAGAGGCAGTGCAGACCGGGGTTTTAGCAAAATTGTGTCGCTTTTTTCATCGGCCCCTGAAAAACTCGAAAATTTCTCGAGAAAACTCATTGTGAATCTCCTGCCATTTTTGGTTAATCTGGCCATTTGCGTGTTCGTAGTCATATTAGTGAAATTCGTTATCATTCTGATGTTTGGTTTCCCGGTTGTCGGGGATCTCATAAGATTGATACCGTTTATTGACGGAAATGTACCTAATGCTGTTTTCAGAGCTTTCTTTAACCAGGTTTGGGTATTACCACTTATCCTGTCTTACTCCGCTGTGATACTTGACTGGGCATTTTTTGAAGAAAAATCTACGCAAGACTATGTTTGATAAACCTCTCCATGTCAAAAAAATCGATGGCGAAAAGCTAAAGGAGGTTTATGTGCGTACAGGTAGGGGATCTATCGAATGTTACGCTCATGAGGCAGAGGAATTTCGTGTGGAGGTTTACGCTCAAAAGATGACCTGGGATTATCTTTTTCAGTGGCAGTCCATGACACCGGAAGATTTTCAATCGTTAGGTTATCAGGTGTATAATTCAGGCGAACGGCTTTCTATTCGAAGCGATTATGCCGAAAGGGATTTCATTTCAACATTTCTTAGTCTCAGTCGTGTTTCTTTTCGCCTTTATCTGCCTAGAAACTGTTCAGTACATCTGGAGACCCAGTTGGGAGATATCAAAATCAACGGCTTAATCGGGAATCATCAGTATTCCACGCGGGTAGGCAGTGTATATCTGGATAATATCAAAGGGTCAGTAGGCAGCCGGGTGAAAAATTTCGGACGCCGGGTAGAGGCCAGTAACTGTCATGGAGAACTCAAGATTTCCTCTGCTGGAGGAAACCTGGCCATACGACATTCCTCGGGTGATATTGAATTCAACACAGATGGTGGAAATGTTCGGATTGAGCACGTTGCAGGCCGATTAAATTGCCGTACCCGTGGGGGAAATGTATATGCCGAAGGCTATCAGGGAGATTTGAAAGCCGTCACCTGGGGTGGTAACATCAAAATCGTTCAATTCCATGGAAATGTCACCGGCAATACCATGGGAGGCAATGTTTTTCTGGATGCAGATCACATTGAGAATTATGCATGGCTTGAAACCAGTGGCGGCAAAATGGAATTTCATTTTTTTGATGATCAGAAACTGGATATTTCTGCCAGAGCCAATAGTATTAAAGCTCAGGGAAACTTTACCTTTCAGGGGCGTGAGAGCAAACAACGCTGGCGGGGTGAGGTCAACGGCGGAGGGGCAGACATACGACTGAAAACTGCTGGTGGCCGAATAAAAATTGTAGGTAAGCCCGCAGGTTTTCAAAAAAAAAGAGAACCTTCTGCAGAAATTCCGAGGGTAGTGTCGCAAGTTCAGGCGGTTCCTGAGGCAAAGCCACCCCAGCCGATAATTCAGGCAAAGAAAAGCCTGAATGAAAACAAACGCCTGATCGATGAAGCAATTCAACGCACACCGGCAAGTCGATGGGAGAATATTCCGAAAGCGGGGCAGGCCATGCTTGCTCTGCTTTTCATCACACTTCTTACGTACGGCTTTAATACGTTCATCTATTTTGCTTCTCAGTTTCTCCACCCAATAACTGGCGAATCTGATCAGGAAATAGCGGTCTTCTATCTGAATCTCGTCAATGGAGCCATCGCTTTTTTTGCCACCTGGTTTTATATATCGGTGGTAGATACGAGTATCAGACACGTAGTGGTCAAGTACATCTTACTTGTGATCTTTATTTACGTAGCTTATTTTATTACTCATGGAACGCTAATTGCCCTGTCACGGGGAAATGTTGGCTCTGGCAGAGGCTTTTTTTACTTTTATATGATGCTTGTGGATGTGCGTGGCGAGAATGCCTCTGCCCAATCCATATTTGAAGGGTTATTGTTTGTGAGTGTTCCGGTTTTTGCAGGAATTGCCTTTTTCGCCTACTGGACCCGCAGTCGTAGTCTCAACGAACGCCTTTCTGAACAGGAGCTACAACTACTAAATCTGGAAAAATTAAAAACAAAAGCTCAGTTAAATGCCCTGGAGGCCCGAATTAATCCGCATTTTCTCTATAATTCACTCAATAGTATCGCCGGGCTAATTCATGAAAATCCCGACAAAGCAGAAGATATGACCATTGAGCTATCCAAACTTTTCAGAGCTACCACCGGGCGGCAGGATGAAAGCTACCACAGCATTGAAGAGGAAATCAATCTGGTGAAATCGTATCTGGCGATCGAGCAGATGCGGTTTGGTGAACGGCTGAATTATTCCATTGACGTACAGCCAGATCTCAACTCGCACCGTATTCCCCGTTTTCTGCTGCAACCACTTGTAGAAAATGCCATCAAGCACGGTATTTCAAAGATTGCAGGGAATGGTCAGGTCAGGATTGAAATACATTCGGAAGGCTCTCAGATAGTAATTGAGATTCATGATAACGGACCTTCCTTCGGTGAAGCTATGAGCGGCGGGTACGGACTGAAAAGTGTTCGGGACAAACTGAAATTAATTTATGAGGGGAAGGCCTCTCTTGAAATAGAAAACGAACCAGAAAAAAAGCTGACCATTTTAATCGACAAAGATCATGCTTTATAAAACCATACTGATAGATGATGAGCCATTGGCAATCAGCAGACTGAGACGACTTCTTACAAAATTTGAAGACATTTTTGAGGTCATAGATACTGCTACAAATGGCCGTGACGGACTGGAAAAAATTGACAGCCAGAAACCGGATTTGATTTTTCTTGACATCGAAATGCCACTTTTAAATGGTTTCGAGATGCTGGAGCAACTTGATCATATGCCACGGGTCATCTTTTGTACAGCCTATGACCAGTACGCAATTCAGGCATTTGAAGAAAATAGCCTGGATTATCTGCTGAAACCCGTAGAGAAGGAGCGTCTGGAGAAAACCGTGGAAAAGCTACGATCCTTTGAAAAAAAGCAATCTGGTTTTGATAACGAGGCCCTGGCTCGTCTGCTTTCACAGGTGAGTTCAAAAAAGACCATTCATAGTATCACCGTAAAAAGCGGCGATAAAATTCTGTTTATCCCGTTGTCTGAGATCAGCTACTTTCATGCAGAAGATAAATATGTGTTTCTGAATACCCAGGAAGGCAAGCAATTCCTCACCAATTACACCATCACCACGTTGGAAGAGAAACTGCCTGCTGAGTTTGTGCGAATCAGTAGATCGGCCATAGTGCATTCACATCGTATTTCATCCATGGAAAAAACGTTTAATGGCAAATTTGTGGTAAACCTCACCGACCTTAAACATACCAAACTGGAAAGCGGCAGCAGCTATGCCGATAACCTGAAGCGGCTGATGGAGGTGTGATTTCTCTTGTTTAGTTATTGCTGATCATCTAAATTTACTTGAAACTTAATTATAATGAGCATCAAAGAAATCAGAGCGGCATTGAAAAAGGAGTTAGATAAGATGGGCGACGCTGAGCTTATGGACTATTTCGGGCAATTTCAGAACTTCAGAAGTAGTCAGATTTCAGAAGATGAATGGATTGGCGTTTCCGATTTGGAAAAAGAAGGAATTCTTAAAGGACTTCAAGATATTCAGGATGGCAAAACGGTTCCTCACTCCAAGGTCATCAAAGAAATGCGTTCTAAACTCCACCCATGTATAGACAAGTAATATGGACAACCAGGGCTTATTCAGAATTAGAAAATGTGATTAATTATTTAATTGATACTTGGTCTGAATCAATAGCATCCGAATTCCTCGATAACCTTGAAAAACACACTGAGTTAATTAGCGAATATCCCGAAGCTTATCCTTTGGTTCATACTTCGAGAAATATTCATAAATGTGTCATCACCAAACACAATTCTCTTTTCTATCAGATTTCTCGCGATTCCATACACATTTTAAGTCTTTTTGACGCCAGGCAAGATTCTGATAAAATAAAGTTTTAACCTTGATAGTAACTATTTTTAAGGATGTAGAGCAATCCAAAATCGTAAATCTCAATTCCCAAATCGTCATTCGTAACTCGTCACTCCCAATTCGTCACTCCCATGCCGCGTCTTGACCGTCTCACTTCCACCCTCATTCAGCTTCAGTCCAAGCGGATTGTCAAAGCACAGGAGATTGCAGATAGGTTTGATATTAGTTTAAGAACGGTTTACAGGGATATCAGAACTTTAGAACAGGCCGGCGTTCCCATTATCTCTGAGGCCGGAATTGGCTATTCTATCATGAAAGAATATCGGCTTCCGCCGGTTCATTTCACTGAGGAAGAGGCCCTTTCCTTTATTACTGCAGAAAAATTCATCGAAAACCTTACCGATGAAGCTACTATAGAGGCTTATAAATCAGCCTTGTATAAGATAAAAGCGGTGCTGGGACATGGGCAAAAGGAGCTTGTTGATGATTTATCTGAGCGTATTGCGGTAGTTAAAAATCAATATTTACCAGAAAACAGAAACGAGCAGCTCAATATCTCACAATTTCTACGTGCCATTAATCAAAAGCGGGTAATTCAGATGGATTATCAGGCCAATCAAACCCAAACCCAAACTACCCGCAAAGTGGAACCGATAGGGATTTATAATGGAGGCTCGTACTGGTATTTGATCGCTTTTTGTCAGTTGAGAAAGGATTATCGTAACTTCCGCATTGACCGAATTCTCACTTCTGAGGTACTATCGGAGCGGTTCCATGAAATTCATCCCGGTTTGCAGACCTTTTTGAGTCAAACCCGAACAGAGCGGGAATTGACAGAGATTGTCATTCACCTTGACAAAGAAGCCTATCCATTCCTTGGCGATCAGCCTTACTATCATGGTTTTGTAAGTCAGAAAATGATCGGGGATAAAATTGAAATGACATTTTTAACTAGTTCTGTAACCGGTTTTGCTCACTGGTTTCTCATGCTGGGTCAAAGTGCCGATATTGTTTCTCCTCCTGTGCTTACAGAAATTGTTAAACAAAAACTTACAGCCATCTCAGAACGTCTAAGTGGCTGATTTCATTTTTTCGATTCCCTCAATAGGCCTTCCTGTACCACAGAAGCTACCAGAATACCATCTTGTGTGAAGATATTTCCTCTTGTAAAGCCCCGGGTATTTGAGGCACTGGGGCTATCCAGGGCATAAAGCAGCCATTCGTCTATTCTGAAATCCCGGTGAAACCACATGGCGTGATCCAGACTGGCCATAAAGATGCCCGTGGGAATAGGTCCTTTGGTATGGGGCAGAGTGGCAGTAGTAAGCAGATTGTAATCAGAAACGTAGGCTAAAAGTTTCTGATGCACGCTAATATCACCTTCCACCTTTTCTTTGGCCTTAAACCAGTAATGGCGATAGGGTTGCTTGGTGGTTCGGTCAAGTAGACTCAGCTTTTCCACAGGCCTAAACTCAAAAGGTCGGGTTTTGATTCCCTGTAGAATATTCTGTGGCACAAATAGCTTGTATTTGTTTACGATATCTTCATCAGATTTTAGACCAGCAGGCCCTACCACATTGGGCATAGGGATCTGATGGTCAAAGCCTTCCTGCTTTAGCTGAAAAGAAACCGAGGTAATGAAAATAACCTCTTTATTCTGTTTGGCCACTACTCTGCGGGTGCTGAAACTGCCACCATCGCGTACATTCTCTACTTCGTAAAGGATCGGAACAGAGATATCTCCGGCCAGCAGAAAATACGCATGCATGGAATGCACAAACCGATCTGCCGGAATCGTTTTATAAGCCGCACTCAATGCCTGTGAGAGTACCTGGCCTCCAAAAACACGGTTCCAGGGGGCCAGGTAGTTATGTCCGATAAACACATTATGCCCGGCTTGCTCCAGGTCAATTAATTCAATAAGTTCTTTGATCGTTTTCATAGCTTTTACTTGTTCCAGACCGGTTTTCTTTTCTCTACAAAGGCCAGGGTTCCTTCTTTGGCATCATCCGAAAGCTGGATTTCCTCAAACAATCGGGTCGATTTTTCAATTAATTCAGCTTCTGAAAGTCCTTGCATCTCCCTCAGAAATTTCAGACTCTCTTTGATGGAGTTCGGAGAGTTTTGGCTTATTTGTTTTGCAAACTCCACCGCAGTAGATAGCAGATCTTCAGCCTTAACCAGCCGGTTGATCATTCCGTAACGGAAGGCATCCTGAGCAGTAAGTTGTTTGCCGGTGAGAATCAATTCGTTAGCCAGCCTGGTGGGAACAGATATAGGTAACCTGAACAACCCACCTGCTCCTGCTACAAGTCCCCGGCTAACTTCTGGTAAACCAAAACGGGCTTCTTCAGATGCCACAATGAGGTCACATGCCAAACAAAACTCAGTACCTCCGGCCAGTGCAAAACCATTCACTGCCGCTATCCAGGGTTTGGTTCGTTTGGCATACACAAAACCACCGAAACCGTTGTCTTTCGTCCAGAGTAGTTCGCCTTTGCCCGCCGAAATAAGTTTTAGATCGGCACCTGCACAGAATGCCTTCTCGCCATTTCCGGTAAGAATTACGGCCCGTATCTGAGGATTTTGTTCTGTAGCCTTCACGATTTCATCCATAAGTTGAGTAATCTCATCATTGATGGCATTGTAGGCTTCAGGTCTGTTAAGTGTCACCTTTGCAATCTGATCACCAAGCATTTCAAAAAGTACTGCGGCCATATGGGTTTTGTTTGTTGATTTGTTCTCAAATTTAAGGGAAATAAAATGCAAGAAAAGAATGTGTTCATTTGACACATTTGAATTATTGTAGTTTCTTTGACACGTTAATTTTCAACCTTAATGCTATTGAAATGAAAAAACTACTTTCGTTGTTAGTCTGTTTCATTGCCCTTCAGGCTATTTCGCAAAATAAACTGGTGCTAAATACCGATCTGGGGGAAACGCAAATCAGCCGTCATATCTACGGGCACTTTTCTGAACACCTCGGTCGCTGTATTTACGGCGGGCTTTATGTAGGCGAAGAAAATAAACTGGTGCCTCATATCAATGGCATGCGAACCGATGTAGTCAACGCCTTAAAGGAGCTTCAGATTCCTAATCTGAGATGGCCGGGGGGATGTTTCGCAGATACCTATCACTGGAAAGACGGTATTGGGCCCAAAGAAAGCAGACCTACCATTGTAAACAGCTGGTGGGGAAATGTGACCGAAGATAATTCTTTTGGTTCTCATGAGTTTATGGAGCTTTGCAAGCAATTAGGCACCGAGCCGTATATCTCAGGAAACGTAGGAAGTGGGAGTGTGCAGGAATTTTCTGATTGGGTTCAGTACATGAATTTCGACGGCAAAAGCCCAATGTCTGATCTCCGTGCACAAAATGGGCATCCTGAGCCATTTAAGGTAAAATACTGGGGTGTAGGTAATGAAGCCTGGGGCTGCGGAGGGAATATGACCGCTGAATATTATGCCGATATTTATAAGAGATATTCTACCTACATCAATACGGCCTGGGATGAAGATTCCAAAGTATTCAGGATAGCCTCTGGTGCCAGTGATGATGATTTCCACTGGACCGAAGTGCTCATGAGGGATATTCCTCACCGTTATCTGAACGGGGTAGGGGTACATCATTATTCGGTTATCGACTGGAACAAAAAAGGCTCTGCCACGGATTTTGACGAGAATCTTTACTTTACTACCATGACTAAAGCCTGGGATATGGAGCGTATTGTGAAAGGCCATGCCACTATCATGGATAAGTATGATCCGGAGAAAAAAGTGGCCATGATGGTGGATGAGTGGGGCGGCTGGTACGATGTGGAACCGGGCTCCAATCCCGGATTTCTCTATCAGCAAAATACCATGCGTGATGCCATGCTGGCAGGTATGACACTAAATATTTTCAATAATCATGCCGATCGGGTGAAAATGGCCAATCTTGCTCAGGTAGTGAACGTGTTACAAGCGGTAATTCTTACCGATGAAGAGCGAATCATTCTAACTCCCACCTATCACGTTATGAACATGTATAAGGTGCATCAGGATGCCACGCTGATTCCCATGAACCTCAAAACCGAAGATTATGTGTTTGGAACTAAAAAGCTTCCTGCCATATCGGCTTCTGCCTCCAAAGACGCATCGGGTAAGGTACATGTTTCTCTTACCAATATTGACATGAATAAATCGCATCAGATTACGGTTGATCTAAGAGGAGATGCTTTTTCAAAAGTAAGCGGAACTATACTGGTTTCTGAAAAAATTCAGGATCACAATACTTTTCAGAATCCTTCAAAGGTGAAGCCAGCCAGTTTTACAGGAGCTAAACTTTCCCAGAATAAATTGACCATTACACTGCCTGCAGCCTCGGTGGTTGTTTTAGAACTGCAATAGGTTAAATTTAAATTTTCATAGTTAAGGTGCCCGGGTTTCCAGTAAATTCGGGCATCTTTCTTTCTACCTATGAAATATTTTGTTCTTGTTTTTCTGATTACTCTACCGTGTTTCGGGCAATCACTTCGTCAAAGTAGCTTTTTTACACCCGAGGAGGCCGCGACAGAACACCAAAAACTGGCTGAATTATATGATTCGCAGGATGCCTGGCAAAACCGGGCCAAGCAGATAAGAAGTAGCATTCTGAGAGGTGCCGGAATAGAAAAGCTGGAATTTGGCTTACCCGTAAAATCTGTCATCCACAGCAAACGAATACTGAACGGATACTCGGTCGAAAATGTATTTTTCGAGACCCTTCCCGGAATCTACGTTTCCGGAAACCTCTATAAGCCCTTAAAAGTCAGTGGAAAAGTGCCGGCCGTATTGTGTCCTCATGGACATGGCGGTCAGTTGAATAACCGTTTAATGGAATACACACAGCAGCGGTGTGCCACCTTGGCCCGCATGGGTGCAGTGGTTTTTTCCTACGATATGCTGGGTTACGGAGATTTTAAACAGGCCGATCATAAGATAAGTAATGTTTTTAAACTTCAGTTGATTAACTCCGTTCGTGGTATTGATTTTCTGAGTCAACTGCCAGAGGTAGATCCACGCCGGATTGCCGTTACCGGGGAATCGGGTGGAGGCACACAGACCTTTATGCTTGCTGCACTCGATGAGCGGATCGCCGTAGCTGTTCCAACGGTGATGGTTTCGGGATATTTCTTTGGAGGCTGCCAGTGTGAAAGTGGAATGCCGGTTCATACCTCGTGCTCTCCAGCCACTACCAATGTGGAAATAGCGGCTTGTTTTGCTCCCAAACCACTTCTTTTAATTTCTGACGGAGGCGACTGGACCCGCTTTAACCCGGAAATGGAAGCCCCGCATATCCGGCGTATTTATTCCCTTTTTGGTGCTGAGCAAAATTTCGATAATGTACATCTGCCTGATGAGCAGCATGATTATGGCCCCTCCAAAAGACAGGCAGCATACCTCTTTTTGGCGAAATACCTGAATCTGTCGCTGCCTTTATTAAACGGAATAGTGGATGAGGGGCCTAACTCCATTTTAAGCGAAAAGGAGCTTTCTGTATTTAATCAATACTATCCGAGACCTGTAAATGCCGTTCTGGGGAATGAAAAGTTGGAGGAACTGATAGAGAAATATTGAAATAATATTATCTGAGAATTTAGCAATCACTAGATTTTTTATCTGGATTGAAATTGCCTGTTAGATAATTTATCTTCAATTTCTGAATTCGGTAAAAAATATGCACTTTTGCTCTGTTGCTTGGTAAGACCGCTTTAACACCGGTTGAATTAGGCTTATCAAATCAAGATTTACATAATTTAACGCATATGCCTTATCTTTTTACATCTGAATCTGTATCTGAAGGTCATCCGGATAAAGTAGCCGATCAGATTTCTGACGCCCTTATTGATCATTTTCTGGCTTTTGACCCGGAATCAAAGGTGGCCTGTGAAACACTCGTTACTACCGGGCAGGTGGTTTTGGCAGGTGAAGTAAATACGAAAACCTATCTGGATGTACAAAGTATAGCCCGTGATGTGATCAGGAAAATCGGATATACCAAAGCGGAGTATATGTTTGAGGCTAATTCCTGCGGTGTACTTTCGGCCATTCATGAGCAGTCTTCTGATATCAATCAGGGTGTTGATCGTAAGTCAGATCAAGGTTTTGAGGCGAAAGCAAATGCTCAGGGTGCCGGTGATCAGGGGATGATGTTTGGATATGCCACTTCTGAGACGGATAATTACATGCCTTTGGCTCTTGACCTATCACATAAAATTCTTCAGGAACTGGCCGATATTCGCCGTGAAAATAAACGAATGAAGTATCTGAGACCCGATGCTAAATCTCAGGTAACCATTGAATATTCGGATACCAACAAGCCTATACGTATAGATACGATTGTGGTGTCTACACAGCATGATGATTTTGCTGAAGACGAAGTTATGCTGGCCAAGATCAAAGAAGATGTGGTGAAGTATGTTTTGCCCCGCGTTCAGAAAAAGCTAAAGCCTGGTCTGAAAAAATTATTCAATGATCAGATTACCTATCATATTAACCCTACCGGAAAATTTGTGATTGGTGGTCCTCATGGTGATACGGGTCTTACCGGGCGTAAAATTATCGTGGACACGTACGGTGGAAAAGGAGCACACGGTGGCGGGGCGTTTTCCGGTAAGGATCCTTCCAAAGTGGACCGTTCTGCCGCTTATGCTACCCGTCATATAGCCAAAAACCTGGTGGCCGCTGGAGTCGCCTCTGAGGTGCTGGTTCAGGTATCTTATGCGATCGGAGTAGCCCAGCCTTGTGGTATTTTCGTTGAGACCTACGGAACTGCCAAAGTGAAAGGTGAAAACGGAAAGAAACTCAGCGATGGGGAGATTGCCCGTATCGTTGAAAAAGTCTTTGACATGAGGCCTTATGCCATAGAGCAAAGACTCAAGCTTAGAAACCCGATTTACTCTGAAACTGCAGCGTATGGTCATATGGGTCGGGAGCCCCAGATAGTAACTAAAAGCTTTGATAATGCCGGCCAGAAAGTTACCCGTGAGGTAGAGTTATTCACCTGGGAAAAACTGGATTACGTAGATAAAGTAAAAGAAGCTTTCGGGCTTTAATTCATATTTATGTTTTGAATACAGAGAGAACTCATGTAGCAGACATGGGTTCTTTTTTTATCCTGTAATTATTGGCAAATTGCGGCAATGACTGGCAATTTACGTTTTCTCCTAAAAGGGCTACTTTTTTCCGCGGTGTGGTCTTCAGCTTCTGTTTCTGCAAAGTTTGGTCTTCGATCGGCTCAGCCACTGGTTCTCTATCAGCTGCGATTCCTTCTTGCGGCAATTCTACTGCTCATACTCATCTCCCTCTTGCCGGGGAACCGGCTTCCCAAAGGTAAGGAGTGGCGGCAGCTGGCTCTTTTTGGCTTTCTGAATGTTTCTCTGGCTTTGGGATTATTTGCTTTGGCAATCAAAGAAGTAGCCGCAGGAGTAGGAGCTTTGCAGGTGGGTCTTAATCCATTGGTTATTAGTATCTTATCTTCATTTATTGTAGGTAGAAAAGTAAAATGGAATGAGTGGCTTGCTCTGCTACTGGGTATTATGGGAGTTTTTCTGGCGGTATACCCGTTGCTGGGTCAAAGTTACGTTACTTTGAAAGGTCTCCTGCTTCTGGGGTGTAGTACGTTGGCCTATTCCTCTGCAGCAGTTTACTTTAGTACGGTAAACTGGAAATTGACCAAGCTGAGTATAAATGCCTGGCAGGGAGCTTTCGGAGCTATTTTTCTGCTACCGGCTACGATGATCTTCTTTGAGGATGTAAATCAGTTTGACCTCCGATTTTTTCTCTCAGCCTTCTGGCTCGGAGTGCCCATTTCGGTAGGAGCCGTTTTTTTGTGGATTACCCTTATCTCTGTGGATACAGTGAAAGCTTCCATGTTTCTGTTTCTTTGCCCGGTTTTTGGTTTTTTCTATGCCTGGGCTTTCCTGAATGAGCCTTTTTCACTCTACACGGTGGCCGCTCTTATTGCGGTAATGGCATCTTTATGGCTGGGTCAAAAAAAAGAAACCAGCCCAAATTGACGAGCTGGTCTCTTGAAGCCTTACTTTCCAGGAATCCGGTTATTTGGATGTTTCCTGAATTGAAAGCAGGCGGTTTATTTTCTTTTTCTGTGAACCTGGATGGTATCGGCGTCGGCCATGATACGTCCGCAATGCTCACAAACGATGATTTTCAGTTTTTCCATAATATCTGCCTGACGCTGCGGTGGAACCACATTGAAGCATCCGCCACAGGCACCACGATCAATAGATACAACGGCTAAGCCGTTTTTAGAGCTGTTTCTGATTTTGGTATATGCCTTAAACAGACGCTCTTCTACCTTTTTGGCTTGTTTGGCACTTTGCTTCAAAAGTCTGTCTTCTTCCTCCTGACTTTCTACAATCAGCTTTTCAAGCTCTTTACGTTTCTGTTCAAGAATTTCCTTGCGGCCGTTCAGGGTATCCTGGGTATCTTCAATTTCCTGCTGCTTCGTTTTTATTTTATACTCAGCCTCACGAATTCTCTTTTCAGAAAGTTGAATTTCCAGTTCCTGAAGTTCAAGTTCTTTGGAGATAGCGTCAAACTCGCGGTTATTACGAACATTCATCTGCTGATCCTTGTACTTGGTGATCAGCTTTTCGCTATCTTTTTTATTTAAACGATGGGTTTCAATTTCCGTATTATAGGAATCTACTTCGCTTTGAAAACGGGCAATTCTTTTCTCAATACCGGCTACCTCATCCTCAAGGTCCTTTACTTCTTCCGGGAGATCTCCCCGCAATTTACGGAGCTCATCCAGACTTGAATCAATTTCCTGAAGTCTTAAAAGGGATTCCAGTTTGTCTGCTACTGTTAATTCCATATAGTATAACGATCGTCTTTTAGTAGTGTTTATACGAGGTAATTGACCGGGTTGGTTCTTACCTCTGATAAATAGGTCGCAAAATTAGTGAATTTTTTCAATATAGTATCTCTAATAAGCTCTTTTGTAAACTGCTCGCTTTCAAAATGACCGATGTCTGCAATGATTATTTTCTGCTCGGCATCAAAATACTCATGGTACTTGAAGTCTGCTGAGATAAACACATCGGCACCCACTGCTATGGCCCTGTTTAAAAGGAAGCTTCCCGACCCGCCGCAGATCGCGATTTTCTTTACTTCCGGCTTGATGAGGTCGGTATATTTTACCACACCTGCTCCCATTTTTTCTTTGACCATTTTTAGGAAATCCAGGCTTTTCATGGGCTCTGGAAGCCAGCCTGTCATGCCTGATCCCACAGTTTGAAGTACATTTGACAGGGGGGTGAGGTAATACGAAATTTCTTCATAGATATGCCCTTTCCGCATTCCGGCAAGTACCTGGTTCTGGATATGCCTGGGGAAGATGACTTCAATTCTGTTTTCTTCTACTTCCTCGTAAACTCCCCGGCTGCCTATTGTAGGATTAGCGTTCTCATTGGCCTTAAAGGTTCCCAAGCCAGTAGTTCTGAAACTGCAGTTACTGTAGTTTCCGATTTCACCGGCACCGGCCGCATAAAGGGCATCGAGTAAGGTTCCGGTATGGGCTGCCGGTACAAAAACCGTCAGCTGTACTAAAGTTTCAGTTTTAGGGGCCAGAATCTGCGTATTCGTTAAGCCCAGTATTTCAGCTATTCGGGCGTTTACTCCGGTATGCACGCTGTCCAGGTTCGTATGACTGGAGTAGATAGCAATATCATTCTTAATGGCTTTTAAAAGTGTTTTTTCGACGTAGTTTTTGCCAGTTATACTTTTTAGACCTTTAAATACGATCGGATGATGAGCAATAACTGCATTGCAATTTCTTGTAATGGCCTCCTCAATCACTGACTCGGTACAATCCAGAGTCACGAGTATTCCGGTGAGTTCCATGTCGGGGTCTCCGGTTAGTAATCCGGAGTTGTCATAGCTCTCCTGATAGGCTGGTGGTGCCCATGTCTCGAGGTAGTTGGTTAGTTCTTTGAGTAACATGGTTGGTGTTTTTTTGTAAAAATATGGAAATGAATCTTTTCAGATCTATGGATTCATGGCTTTTGTGAGAATCTTTCGGTGCAATAGTTTTTTTGCTACGTTTTTTTATACTTTCAACCACTGAGAGGGCACCTTTTCCCTGAATGACCTGAAAAATACCTATTTGAAATGAAATTTTTGAAGAAACTGAGCCCGTCCTTTACACTGTTTTTTTTGTCACTCCTATTTACTCAATACTGTATGGCCCAGCTCAGCGAAGTAAACTCCGGAATTTATGTCTGGGAAAATTTACCGGTAAGAAAAGGCGAAATGCGGGAAGGCCGCCGGTTAATGGAAGGTACCGAAACGCACTTTGAATATCTGGAAATACATGCCACCACCCAGCAACCCGGTTCTAAACCAGCCGCTCCTCATACGCAGGAGAATATCGAGGAGATTCTTTATGTGAAAGAAGGGACCATGAAAATGACCATGAACGGCGAATCTAAGGTGCTTTCAGCTGGCTCTGTAATTCTTATCCCCCCGCTCGTAGAGCAGTCCCTGGAAAATGTAGGCAAAGATCAGCTCACCTATTATGTGTTTATGTTCAGAAGCCGTTATCCCATGGATATCGAAAGAGGCAAAAAACATGGAGGGTTTGAATTTCTGGAGTTTACAGACAGAAAAGTGACTCAAACTGATAAAGGGGAAAGAATTCCGTTTTTGGACCATCCTACTGCCATGTGCCGCAATCTGGAAATTCATAGCACCCGTTTAAATGAAAAAGGCCCGTCGCATCCGCCCCATTCTCATGAAGATACCGAAGTAATTCTGGTGCTGGAAGGCGAGGTGGAAGTGAATCTGGACGGGAGTGTTCTGCCAGGTAAGCCGAATGATCTTTATCTGATAAAAAGTGGCCAGACACACGGGATTTCAAACAGGCTGAATTCGCCTTGCAGATATTTGGCGATTCGTTGGAGGTAGGTTAGTGCCCTTTCCTTCAAAGGGCAGTTTAGTGTATCTTATGCTTTTATTGCCGAAACCTTCAGGTCTCGTGCTGATTTGAGTTCTGTCCAAACCAGAAATCCGGTAATCAGGCTGGCTGATACGAAATAAACCGGAATCAGCAGATCAAAGGCCGAAGCGTTTTCTTTGACCCAGAACCAGCCCCCATGCTGAATGTATAAAAACAAGCCGAATCCGTTTTTGAGCATTTCCTGCCAGAATGATTTCGGATTTTTATCCATAAGCTCGGTATAGGCATATACACTGAAAAACAGGAAAAAACCGTAAAGGAAAAGTTGAGTTAGGTCCATCTCAGGCACTGCCTTGAAGAAAACCATGAGAAATAAAAACGTGATAACAAACTGTGCCCATGACCACACTTGCAGCCGGTTTGAGACTTCAGGGTTATACTTTTCAAAATGATAGGGGTCATCAATTTTATATACCGGATAGTTTGCGGCCACGTCTGCCGGTCGCCAGCCGGTAGGTTTGTAAAAGACTCTCAGTTTATCCATCCAGTTGCCAGCCCTAAAAGCATCCTGAATCAGAAGCCAAAGATGCTGGTAATTTATTTTGATGGGGTTCCAGGTACGCACAGGCCGGGTAATTCCATAGACCGGGGCCACGTCATCCAGTTCTTCCTGAAACGTGCCAAACCACTTATCCCAGAAAATGAAAATCTGACCGTGATTTTTATCAATATACTCGGGATTAATGGCATGGTGAACCCGGTGATGCGATGGCGTAACGATGATTTTCTCAAGCCAGCCCATTTTTCCGATGTAGGTGGTGTGATACCAGAACTGGGCAAAGAGGTGAATAGGTGCTACAATAGCAATTATCTTAGGGTCAACACCCAGCAAGGCCGCAGGCAGCAGAAATATTGTAAAAAAGCGGATAAGGTCTGAGATACTTTGACGTAATGCACAAGCCAGGTTGAACTCCTCTGAGCTGTGATGAATGAGATGCTGATTCCAGAAAAAATTGATCTGGTGATTCAATCTATGCCCCCAATATCCGGCTAAATCCAGGACGATAAACGCTATAAGCACATTGACCCATGTAAACGGGATATGAACCAATGCCAGTTTTTCCACCATCCAGTTATAGGTAATGATGGAAACACCGATGCCGAGAATGTCCTTCAAGGTATTCGTATAGCCCGAGCTCAAGCTCGAAATCATATCCATACTTTTGAAATCGTCTCCTTTGACAAACTTGCCATACAATTTCTCAGCCATCACCAATACAAAGAATGCGGGTGAGGCAAAAAGCAAAATCTGAGCGTAAGTCTCCATGTAGTATGCTAGCAGAGTATTAAAAACCAAAGTTATCGTTTTTCCTGAAAATCAGCAATATGCTCATGCTCATACCCGGTGTTGGTATCGTGTCAATACTTTTCATCCTGTAAGCTTTCGGAATTGCTGTGGCGGGCAGTTCACTTTTCTGCGAAATTGACGGTTAAAATTCGATAGATTATTGAAGCCCGATTCATAACAAATCTCGAGAACACTCAAATTGGTCTCCCTGAGCAGCTTGCAGGCGTGGTTAATCCGCACATCCGTGAGATATTCCACAAACGTCTTCTGAGTTCGTGCCTTAAAGTATCGGCAAAATGCCGGTCTGGAGAAATGGGTGAGCGAAGCAGCATGTTCAACCGTAATATCTTCCTTGAAATTATTGAACAGCAGATCAAATACAGCATGCATACGCTCCGAATCTTTGCTGCTAAGGCCCAGCATACCAATCTCTGACAGAGCTTTCACCTCCTCACTTTCGCCCATCACTTGCAGAATCTCAAGGAGTGCGGTAAACCGTTCCAGACCTTTTTTCTCAAACCCATCCCGCATCAATTGTGCGATTTTCTCCCGGCTTTGGCCGAAAAACTCCAGGCCCAGACTGGCATTTGAAAACAATTTCTTTACATGATCCATCTCGGTAATATCAAAGAATTGGTTACCAAAACTCTCAGAACTAAACTGAATAACCAGAGAAGCTGGTTTGACACTTGCCCCTTCCTGATAAAAAGAGGCATCTGCCTGAAATAAATGCGGCAGATTACTCCCCAGAAACAGTACATCACCCTTTTGATACTCCGAGGTATGATTTCCCACCACCTTTTTTCCAAAACCATCATCGCAAAGCACGATCTCAAATTCCTCATGATAATGCCAGGGAGTTTCGAAATGGGGTGATACATACCGCTCATAAATAAATGACAAACCTTTACTCAGCGGAAGCTTTTGAAACAGCGGTTTCATAAATTATCAATATAGTATTAAGCAACCAGAAAATCCATGTAGAAATTGGCAATAAGTTGTAATAATATTGAATCAAATTGAACAAATTTAATTTTCTGAAAAATTGATCAATATTTTATTTACCAAATGCTTCAAAATAAAAGGATAGTAATTATTGGAGGTACCACTGGCCTTGGGCTTTCTGCGGCACGCTCTTTCCTGAAAAGCGGAGCCAGAGTGGTGGCAGTGGGCAGAAATGTAGCCTCATGCACTTCGGCAGAAGAAATATTGGGAGCAAACGCACGTGTTCTGGCAGCTGATGCCACACAGACAGATACTGCAGGGCGGGCCATTGAGCTCTGTTGCTCAGATTTTGGAGGATTTGACGGGCTTTATCATGTGGCCGGTGGTAGTGGAAGAAAATTTGGCGATGGCCCTCTCCATGAGCTTTCGCTGGAAGGGTGGAATAAAACCTTTGAACTTAACCTCACCAGCCTCATGCTTTCCAATCAGGCGGCAATACGCAAATTCCTGGAAATAGGCAAAGGAGGTAGCATCCTGAACATGAGCTCGGTATTGAGTTTTTCGCCTTCACCGGCCCATTTCAGCACGCATGCCTATGCCGCAGCCAAATCTGCTGTGACTGGCTTTACCAAAGCCGTGGCGGCCTACTATGCCAAAGACAATATTCGGGTGAACATTCTAGCACCTGCTCTGGTGGAAACGCCGATGTCGCAACGGGCCAGTGAAGATGCTGCCATAATGGCCTTTGTGAAAACCAAGCAGCCATTAGATGGAGGAAGAAACGGAAAACCAGAAGATCTGGACGGTGCCGCAGTCTATTTTATGTCGGATGCTTCGGCGTTTACCACCGGCCAGACACTCTACGTGGATGGCGGCTGGGAGATATCTGAAGGACAATTAACAGAAAAATGAGTAGAACAGCCATAGGAATAGATCTGGGCGGCACCAATGTAAAAGGGGTTTTGCTTAATCATACAGGTGAGGTCCTTTACAAACATTACCTCCCCACCAGCGAAGACGCTGAAGGAAACTGGCGAAAAAATGTATTGGAAATGGCCACATTTCTCAAAAAACGAAGTGATACCCGCATTGAGATTATTGGCCTCTCTGCACCTGGCCTGGCCAATGAAACCAATACAGCCATCGCCCATTTACCCGGCAGGCTACCCGGTCTGGAAAATTTCATTTGGGAAGACTACTTCCAGACCCCTACCCGCGTTCTCAACGACGCCCACGCCGCTCTTATGGCTGAGGCTCGTTTTGGAGAAATAAAGGGCTACAAAAACGCCTTGCTCATCACTTTGGGAACGGGAGTTGGCGGTGGTATTCTTATCAATGGCGAACTGTACCAGGGCCTCAGCCAGATGGCCGGGCATCTGGGACATAGCAGCATCAATCACTCTGACGATGAATTAAGCATTCTGGGCACGCCAGGAAGCATCGAATACGCCATTGGAAATTACTCCATAAGCAGGCGGTCTATGGGAAAATTTAACAGTACACATGAGCTCATAGAAGCGTACCGTAAGTCTGATCCCTTTGCTCAGTGGCTTTGGCTTGATTCCCTTAGAAAACTGGCCATTTACCTTGCCTCGCTCATTAATATTTTTTCTCCGGAAATAATCATACTCAGCGGAGGCATCACGCTGGCAGGAGATGCTCTTTTCGTACCCCTTCGCCGGTTTATTGACCTCTATGAATTCAGGCCAAACGGAAAAACCACCTTACTACGGAAAGCCTGCTTTGATGACCTTTCGGGAGCTATCGGGGCCGCGGCATTCGCAATGACTAAACTAGAAACAAACCTTAAATGACCTCATATACCCAAAAATATCTCGCTAAATGCCAGCAAATGCTGGAAGTGGTAGCGGCCCAGGAGCCCCATATTCTCGAAGCAGCTCAGGTGTTTGCCAAATCTATTCTCGCCGGCCGCATGGTCCATGTCTTCGGTAGTGGCCATAGCCGCATCATGGTGGAGGAAATGTGGCCCCGGTACGGTTCATTCCCGGGGTTCAATCCCATCGTGGAGCTTTCGCTTACTTTTCATAATTTGGTGGTAGGAGCCAATGGCCAACGCCAGGCCATGTTTCTGGAAAATGTACCCGGCCTGGCAGAGCAAATCATCCGGAATTTTGACGTGAATGAGCAGGATAGTGCTCTGATTATCTCGTCTTCCGGCTGCAATGTGGTGCCCGTTGAAATGGCAGAGATCTTTCAGTCAAAAGGTCTGAAAGTGGTTGGAATCAACACAAAACTGCATTCAGAGGCTAGCTCATCCAAACGAAAAGACGGCAAAAAGCTTCAGGATTTCTGCGATATCGTGCTGGACTCAGGAGCACCTGTGGGTGACGCCATGGTGAGCATTGAAAATTTAGATACTCCGGTGGCTCCGGGGTCAACTGTTGGCTCATGTATGCTCATCAACTCCATAAAAGCGGAAGTGGCAAACCTGTTAACCGAGGCGGGCCGCCCACCCAAGGTGCTTACAGCCGGGGCTCTGGTGGGTGCTGAAAAAGCGGCAGAGCTCTTCCAAAGTGCTTATGATGAGCATGCACACCGCATCTCCAGAATGTACAGAGCGGTTGGTTTTCCGAGTTATGTTTCTTCAGATAATAATTTGACCTAGCCATGAACAGAAGAACCTTTTTGTCTGGATTATCAGCTGCCAGATTTCTGCTGCCCATTCATTCCATGGCCTTCTTTGGCCAGGATTTCAGGCTTAGAAAACTCGGAGCCTGCGACTGGTCACTGGGGAAAAGTTCTGATCCCCAATCGTTTGAAATTGCCCGTGCAATTGGCCTTTCCGGGGTACAGGTCAGTCTTGGTAATCTTGCTAATAACCTGCATTTAAGACAAAAGGAGGTTCAGGAAATTTTTCTGAATAAATCGAAAGAAAGCAAAGTAAAAATTACCAGTCTGGCCATTGGCGAGCTCAATAATGTTCCGTACAAATCGGACGACAGAACCACCGCCTGGGTGGCAGATAGCATTGGTGTAGCAAAATACATGGGGGTAAATGTGGTTTTACTTGCTTTCTTCTCCAAGAATGACTTGAGAAACGACCCAAAAGGAATTGAGAATGTAATTGCAAAACTTAAGGAGATAGCTCCAGATGCCGAAAAACAAGGAATTACGCTAGGTATAGAATCGTATTTAACTGCGGAAGAACATTTGAATATTATGGAGAAAGTGGGTTCCAGGTCCATCAAAGTTTATTACGATTTCAGGAATGCAAAGGATGCCGGTAACGACATTTTCCATGAAATCAAACTCCTGGGTAATGACAATATCTGCGAGATTCATTTGAAAGAAAATGGAAAATTTCTGGGCGAGGGAGACATTCCCTGGCAAATGGTCGCAGAAGCTCTGGAAGAAATCGGGTATTCCAAAAACAAATGGCAGCAGTTGGAATGGTCTCTTCCTGATAAATACGATTACGTGGCGGGCCATCAAAAAAATCTGAATTTCATTAAAACGCTCCGTTGAATGAAAAGGCAAAGCATCCTTTTGTACTTGTTTGCAAGCAGCCTGGCTTTAGTGGCTTTTGTGGTAAATCCTGAGGCGGATTCAGAATACGAGCCATTGAATTTTTACCTTCCCGATGACCTCAAAATCGAATTATGGGCAGAGTCACCCATGCTCTATAACCCCACCAACATGGATACCGATCTGAAAGGGAGAATCTGGGTAACAGAAGGAGTGAATTACCGCAATTTCAATAACGACTCCACTGCTTTTTATCATCACGAGAAAGGAGACCGGATCGTTATTCTCACCGACTCAGATCAGGATGGGAAAGCGGATAAATCGCAGGTTTTTGTACAAGATGAAGATCTCGTTGCACCTCTGGGAATTGCTGTTCTGGGCAAAGAAATCATCGTTTCCTGTGCTCCATACCTCATAAAATACACCGACGAAGATGGAGATGACCTGCCAGATTCCAAAGAAATCTTACTCAAAGGTTTTGGCGGATTTAATCATGATCATTCCCTGCATTCGGTAGTAGCCGGGCCAGATGGTAAATGGCATTTCAGTGCAGGAAATGCAGGCCCGCATGTGGTAACCGACAAGAGTGGCTTCACTTTGAGATCCGGAAGTTTATATACAGGTGGCTCGCCATACAATGAAAAAAATCAGGGAAACATGGTGAGCGATGACGGAAAAATCTGGGTGGGAGGCCTGCAGATGAGCATTAATCCGGATATGACCGGTCTGCAGGTGAACGCACATAATTTCAGGAATTCCTATGAAACCTATGTGGATGGGCACGGGGATATGTGGCAAAATGATAACGACGATCAGGTGGTCACCTGCAGGGTTTCCTGGCTGGCAGAAGGCGGAGATGCCGGATTTTTCAGCAAAGATGGCACCAGATACTGGAACGCCGACCAGCGGCCGGGACAAAGTATGTTCACCGCTCACTGGCACCAGGAAGACCCCGCCGTGATGCCTGCAGGAGACAACTCAGGAGCGGGATCTCCCACCGGAATGCTCAGAATAGAGGACAATAGCCTCGGGCAAAAATACCAGGGGCTGGTGCTGAGTGCCGATGCTGGCAGAAATGTACTTTTTGGGTACATGCCAGTTCTCAAAAACTCTGCATATGAATTGAAGGATAAACGCCAGATTTTCATCTCATCCAGTTTTACCGATGACCCGGCCTATCAATGGAACAATAAAAATTTCATGGATGACCTCTCGAAGTGGTTCAGGCCGTCTGATATTCTGATGGGCACAGATGGGGCTCTTTACATTGCCGACTGGTACGATGCCGTGGTGGGCGGGCACCGAATTCAGGATAAAAAAGCCCATGGAAGAATTTACCGGGTTAGTCCGAAAAGGAAAGAACTGAAAACACCGAAGCTTGATCTTAACTCAGCAAAAGGCATTTTGGAGTGCTTTAAAAATCCGGCGGTACATGTCAAATATCAGGCTTATCTGAAACTGAGGGCGAATGAAGCACAGGCGATAAATTTGGGCAAGACCCTTTTGAATGATTCAAATCCATTCATCAGGTCAAGGGCCATCTGGCTTCTTGCTGCCCTGGGTTCTAGAGGTCAATCTGAAGTAATAAAAATCCTGAACAAAGGAAATGAACAAGACCGGATTGTGGCCGTAAGGGCACTGCGTCAATACCTCAATGAAACAGAGTTTTTTGACATATTCCGCAGTCTGGTATCTGACAAATCGGCCTTTGTTAGACGGGAGGCCATTTTAGGCGTGCAGAAATATCCTTTTGATCAAACAAAGCTAATTATCAAACAATTTGCAGACCGTACACCGCCGGGTGATGTCTTTTATACGAATGCCCTGGCTTTGGTGCTGGCCGGAAATCAAAATTCATTTTTTACTGAGAACAGGAGCTGGTTTGAGCACCATTTTGAGCTGGCTTTTGCTTTGTACCCTTCTGAAGCTTTGGATTATTTCGTGGAAATCGCTCATAAAAGCACCGAAAACTTTGAAAAAAGAAAGAAAGCCGTCACCGCAATCGGATTTATAAAAACCCCGCAGGCTGTTAAAGCTATGTTGAAACTGGCGGAATCCGAAGAAGACAAAATTGCCGAATTGGCGAAATACTGGCTCTCTTTCAGAAGCACCAACGACTGGTACGACCTCCACGATTGGAACAGCATTTCTGATGAAATAGAACAACAAAAACAACTGAGTAAACTCCTGAATCAAAAGGAAATTATTCTGAACCAAAACATTGCGTACGGTGACAGAAAAAATGCGGCATCTGCCATGCTCAAATCTACTCAGGGTAGCCAAATGATTTTAGATCTGATCCAAAACTCGGGGCTTTCGGGTGATTTACTGGAGTATTGCGTGCCCTTATTGAGCAATCACACTGAGCCCACAATCCGTTTTCAGGCAAAAAACCTGATGAATACCCCCGAAAACATGTACAATGCCGATGCGGTCATTAAATCAAAGGGAAATGCTGAAAACGGTCAGAGAGTTTTCAATACGTATTGTACATCCTGTCACAAAATGGGAAATATGGGGAATGAGATTGGTCCCGAATTGACAAATATTGGCGAAAAACTGGAGAAAAAGGGTCTTTACGAAGCACTCGTCTACCCTTCGGCCTCCCTGGTTTTCGGGTACGAGACCTTCAGCATTGAAACCTTATCGGGTAACAGCCTGTATGGATTTCTTGTTGCCGAAAATGAAAAACTAATCACCCTCAAAGACCTTTCCGGAAAGCTTATTACTATTCCTCAAAAAGACATAAAATCAAAAACGAAGGAAAAGAAAAGCGTAATGCCTACGGCGTATTCGCTTGCTGTGAAAGAATCAGAACTAACCGATTTACTGGAATTTTTAACTCATCCGAAACAATAATGCAACAAGTACCCATAAAAACCACCGTAGTTGGCTCCTGGCCGTTCCCGGGATGGCTCGAATTCGCCTCCCAGAATCTGGGGCAGTTTGGCCTTGCAGATATCTCAGAAATGATTGACGACGCTGTTCAAGTAGCTATTCAGGATCAGCTGGAAGGTGGACTTGATGTGATTACCGACGGGGAGCAAACCCGCCTCGATTTCAACCTTTCCTTTTACGGTTTCATTGACGGCATTCAGCCAAATCATCAGGAAACCCGCAGGTTTGGCCCGCCGGCTCATGATCAAAGAGGAAAACATACCATTATTTCGCCGCTAAAAGCTCCGCGTGGGCTGGGTGTGGTAGAGGAGTTTCTCAGACTTAAAAAATTTGCTCCTCCGGGAAAAATATTGAAGGCTTCCATTCCGGGGCCTTATACTTTATCGGGGAGATTATTGCCCGGGGAAATCTATAAAGATCGCTGGGAAATCACCGAAACCTTACTTCCGCTGGTTTCCCGTGAGCTCGAAATGCTGGTTGAAGCCGGAGCCGAGGAAATCTGTATTGATGAACCTTCGATGTCTTGCTACGCCCATAAGGAAGATACCCGGCGTTTTGTTGATATTTTCAATCGTACCGTCAAAAATATTGTAGGAAAAACCCGTGTGGGCACCCACCTCTGTTTTGGAAATTACAAAGGACGCTCGGTGGGTAAAAAATCCATTGCACCCATGCTGCCTGACTTCCTGGATCTCACTGTTGACGAGCTACATACCGAAATGTGTGTACTCAATTTTGCCGAGCTTCATCTGTTGGAACAATTTGCCGAAAAAATGGATGTAGCTGTAGGCGTTATCGATGTCAAAAGCTATTACATTGAAACTGTGGATGATGTCAAAGATCGTATTCGTCAATGCCTGAAATACGTGCCTGCAGAAAAGCTGGCCGTGGCTCCGGATTGTGGATTGTCACAAACTGCCCGCTGGGCATCCAAACAAAAGATTGCCAATATGTGCAAGGCTGCTGCCGAAATGAGGTAAGATATGATTATACCCAAACAAAAGAACGAAACTTTACTGGCTGATATTCAGTCTTTTTCATCAGAGAATGCATTCAAAGTCTGGTGGCTGGGTCAAAGTGGTTTTTTGCTTAAATACAAATCAGAAACGCTGCTTTTTGACCCCTACCTTTCAGATTCTTTGTCAAAGAAATACGAACGTACCGATAAACCGCATGTACGTATGAGCGAGCGGGTGATTGCTCCTGAACTACTTTCAACGATTGATGTGGTAACCAGCAGTCACAATCACACAGACCACCTGGATGCCGAAACCTTGCTACCTGTTTTTGACCAAAACCCCGACGTCCATTTTATTTTTCCGGCTGCAAATCAGGACTTTATTCAAAAAAGACTCGGTAGAGATATAAAAAATTCTACGGGTCTCACTCAGTTTGAATCGGTTAAAACCGGAGAATTTGAAATAAAAGCCTTACCTGCCGCTCACAATGATATGGATAAAGACACTGCAGGCAGGTGTCATTTTCTAAGCTTCGTTGTGAGATTTGGAGACTTTACGGTTTACCATTCTGGCGATACCCTTTGGTACTCCGGTCTGGATGAGTTCTTGAAAAACGAGCAACTTGACCTGGCTTTTTTACCTATCAATGGAAATAAACCCGAACGCCGTATAGCCGGTAATCTGAATTTCCGCGAAGCGGCAGAATTGGGGAAAATTGCCGATATTCAATGCGTTATCCCGCATCATTATCACCTGTTTGAGTTTAATACAGAAGACCCTCAAAATTTCAGGGATGCCTGCCTGAAAACGGGCACACCGTTTAGGATTCTGGAATTAGGCGAAGGAGCTGAGTTTTCAAAATGAAAGAATTGACCCGTTGAAATAATGCCTATATGAAAAGAAGAGATTTTGTTGCATCCATACCTTTGGCGGCGGTCTTAACAAAAATTGACCCGCTAATAAACGGATTTCCGCTAAGCAGTAATTCCTACAATTGGACCACTTTCTATGCACGAGAAGGAAAAAATTGGGGTGAAAATCCCGAGGCAGACATGGCTGAATATGCCAAAACCGGCCTTCAGGCATATGAGCCAAGCTTAAGCTCAGTGGATCAGGCCAAGGCCCTTATTGCTGCTATGAAGAAGCATGGCATTCAAATGCCATCTGTTTACATTGGAAGCGTACTTCACGATAAGGCAGAGATAGAAAACAGCCTCGAAAACGTAAGAGCTATTGCCGAAACCATAGCCAAATACCAAACGAAAATAATAGTCACAAATCCCAATCCTATTGCCTGGGGTACCGATGCCCTCAAAAGTGATGAGCAATTAAAATGGCAGGCAGAAGCTCTGGAGAAACTTGGAAAATCCCTGAAATCAATGGGAATAACACTCGCATACCACACCCACGATCCTGAATTTAAAGCCGGTGCACGGGAGTTTCATCACATGCTGCAAAACACCTCGGCAGAACATCTGAAATTTTGCATGGATGTGCATTGGATTTACAGAGGGTCATCAAATTCGCAGCTTGCCGTTTTTGATGTTCTGAAAATGTATGGACATCGTATTGCAGAGCTACATGTACGGCAGTCTGTCAACGGTATCTGGCAGGAAGTTTTCACCGAAACGGGAGATATTGATTATAGACGTTTTGCCGAAGAGTTACTCAAAACCAAGGTGCGGCCTCACCTGGTAATAGAGCAATGTCTGGAGAAAGGCTCTCCACATACCACGGATGCCTTAAACGCTCATATACAGGATAAAGCCGTCATGGAAAAAACATTTAAACACATATTACAATCTTAGATTATGTTACGAATTTGCATTTTAGGAGGTGGATTTATCGGTCGGTTTTATGCCGAATCGCTGATAGGTCGCCGTGGAAAAGACCAGGTAAAAGTAGTTTATGCCCGCAGGGAAGAAACTGCCGTGCGATTTGCCAAAGATTATCAGGTTCCCCATTATTTCACCGATATGGAGGCCGCCATAGCACATGAGGAAACCGATGTGGTGGTGATTGGACTTCCCAATAATATTCACGAAGAGGCGGTAAATCTCTGTGTAAAACATAAAAAAGCGGTACTCTGCACCAAACCCCTGGGCAGAAATGCAGAGGAAGCCCTGCGAATGACCAAATCCTGTGAAGAAGCAGGTGTTTTTGCAGGCTATCTGGAAGACCTCTGTTACACGCCAAAATTTCTGAAATCACTGAATAGTGTAAAGGCTGGTGCTATTGGCCGAATTCTCTGGGCAAAATCCCGTGAGACACACCCTGGTCCGCATTCAGATTGGTTTTGGGACATCGAAAAAGCAGGAGGCGGTGCCATACTGGATCTGGGCTGTCATTGCATTGAAATCTCCCGGAACTTCATCGGAAAAGACGTAAAGCCCGTGGAGGTGATGTGCTGGGCAGATACCCAGGTAAAACCCATCGATGCGGAAGATCATGCGATTGGCCTGGTCAAATACGAAAATGGGGCCATTGGGCAGTTTGAAGTCTCCTGGACCTTCAGAGGCGGCATGGACCTTCGGGACGAAGTGATGGGAACCGAGGGCACCATCTGGGTAAATTCATTCCTGAGAACCGGTTTTGAAATGTTTACTTCCGGAGCAGGGGAGGGGGGCTATGTGGCTGAGAAGGCAGAAAGCAGCAGCGGCTGGCAGTTTCCGGTGGGCGATGAAGCTCATGAACTGGGCTACCCTACCATGTTCAATGACATGTTTGATGCCATTGAGCAAAAGCGGGCACCTCTGGAAACTTTCTACGACGGCTATGTGGTCAATGCCATCATTGATGCCGCTTATAAATCAGCCAAAACAAAGCTTTGGGAGCCCGTGAACCTGCCCGAATGGCGGGGTAAAACCGGACTGACCAAACCTTCGGTTTACACCGAATACGACGCAGACCATTGGTTTATCAAAGATGAAATTTTACCCAATGGAGATAAAAAAGTGATCCTGAAAAATAAGATTTCGAAACAAATCGTGGAAAAAGTAACCCTGGCATCCTGATATGAAAAACAGAAGAGACTTTATCAAAAAACTGGGCGGTACCGCTGCAGGACTGGCTCTGGGAGCTTCGGCTCAGGCAGAAGGCCATTTCATTGAGCATAGAAGAATGATTTCAAAAATCAAATCTGCCGCAAATGACAAAATACAGATTGGCTTGATAGGCTCAGGCATTATCGGGCACTACGACACCGATACCGCTCTGAAAGTGGAGGGCGTAGAGCTGGTGGCCGTTTGCGATCTCTACACCGGCCGCCTGGAGAGGGCCCGCGAAAAATGGGGAAACCAGATTTTCACTACCCGGGATTACAGAGAACTGCTGGCCCGGCCCGAAATAGACGCCGTACTCATCTGCACACCCGATCACTGGCATCAGAAGATTGCGATCGATGCCATGAAGGCCGGTAAACACGTATATTGCGAAAAACCGATGATTCAGAAAATTGCAGAAGGTAAGGCTCTGGTGGATGTTCAGAAGCAAACGGGCAAAGTATTTCAGGTAGGAAGCCAGCGGGCCAGCTCAGTGGCCATTCATGAAGCCAAAAAAATTCTGGAAAGCGGTGAAATTGGTGAGCTCACCTATGTGGATGCCTACTGCGACCGCTCCGATGCACGAGGTGCCTGGCAATATTCCATCCCGTTGGATGCTTCACCGGAGACCGTTGACTTTGACAGCTTTCTGGGACAGGCCCCAAAAGTCCCTTTTAGTACCGAGCGGTTTTTCAGGTGGCGTAATTACAAAGACTATGGCACCGGGGCGGCTGGAGACCTCATTGTTCATTTGCTTACAGGCATACATACTTTGACTGGTTCTATTGGGCCAAACCGAATCTTTTCTTTAGCCGAGCTCAATTATTGGAAGGATGGCAGAGATGCCTTTGACCTCATAAATGCGGTAATGGATTATCCGCAGGGCAAAACCCACCCCGCCTTTCAGGTAATTACCCGCGTAAACCTGGCAGATGGTGACGGTAATGGAGGTTTTGGCATCAAAATGATAGGAACAGAAGGTGTTATAGATATTGGCTGGAACGAATTCACAGTGCGAACCCTCAAACGTCACTCTGCCCCGGGCTTCGACGGTTACGATTCCTTCGATAGTTTTTCTGCCAAACAGAAAGAGGAATTCAGGAAGTGGTATGCCTCCAAATATGGTGATGCAGAAGTAGGCTACACCCGAAATAAAGAAACACGTTTTGACCCTCCAGCCGGATACGATGACCGTCTGGATCACATGATTGTCTTTTTCAACGCTATCAGAGGCAAAGGGCAGATTCTGGAAGATGCATCCTTCGGCTTTAGAACCGCAGCTCCTTCAATCGCCTGCAATCTCAGTGCTGAAAAAAAAGCACCCGTTTTATGGGATCCGGTGAAAATGGCTATCATAGGGTAGTCGTGTCCTCTAGCCAATAATAATTTTTTTATAGAGGATTTTTCTATAATTTCCTGAATGATTTACGTGAAGAAATCCACTTATCTAATCCTGATTGTTCTTTTTTCTAGTTGTCAGGTTGTTCTGGCAAGTTTTCCAGATTATGGGCAAGTACGGCCGGAAGATTTCAATCCCGAACTTAACAGTACTGAAAAAGATGGAGTTGCGGTAATCTTAAGTAAGGAAGGTTCTATAAGAGTAGAAAAGCGTGGGGATGGAAGATTTTTTGTTCGAAAAGTAGAGTCTATTAAATTTTTGATTCTTAAGAAAGGTGGGGTGAATCTGGGTACGCAAACTTTTAGAACTAATTCACGCGAGGATGTAGCTTTTTTATACGCTGCAACGCATAATCTGGAGAATGGTAAGGTGGAAAGTGAGGAGATAAAAAAAGAAAATCTTATAAGAGAAAGTTTGACGTGGTCTAGATCGAAGTACACCATGAACTTCACAAATGTTAAAGTCGGCAGCATACTGGAAATGACTTTGAGCAGGTCATTTTATTCCAGTGGATATGCTCCGATTTATGAATGGAATCTTCAGGATAACTATCCAGTAATTATCAACAAACTTAATTTTTATTATCCCACAGGTATAAACTTTAAGGTAATGGTCTCAAAAGTAAATCATCAATCGGATGTTTATTTTGCCAATGATATTGCTGAAACCAAAAAAGGGATTAACTCGGTTGCATGGGAACTGAAACACGTTCCTGCAGTAAAAATGGAGACCTTCTTGCCTGGAGGACAAAAGCCGTCGATGACCATAACTTTTGAAATGACAGAGTTGGCAGAAGGAATGAGTAACAGAGTAAAATTAAACGGAACTTGGAATGATGTCGATAGGTCATTGAAAGAATTCTATGGATGGGGTCGTCAGCGGAAGGGTTTGCGTCTATTCTCAAAGATTGCTGAAAATTTTAACGGAAGCGATTCTGATGAAATTAAGTTAGAGAGGGCCTATGACTATTTTACCTCCGAGTTTAGTTGGGATGGAGACCACAGTTTGCAAATTGCTGAGGATATTAAAGAAGTTTACACTGAAAAACGCGGCAATTCGTCGGAGCTGAATATACTTTTCCTTGATTTATTGGAAAGTTGCGGTATTGAAGCAAATCCAGTCTTAATCGGAACCCGAAGCCATGCCTTTGTAGATACATTAAATCCACTCATTGGAGCCTTTAATCATACCATCTTAGCTGTAAGGTACAAGGGAAAAAGAATTTTTGTTGATACTACCGACCCTGAACTCCCCCTGGGTACTTTACCATTTGAAAGTAGCGTTTCTGTTGGGAGAATTTATGAAGGTGGAGAGGGTAAGTTTGTTCCTGTTACCTCAGAAGGAATACTCACTATATTTTGGGAGGAGGAATCAACTTTTGATATCAACAACAGTTCAATGTTTTCAAAACTACGGCAAAGTCAATCAGGCCTTGCTGGACTTGAAGCCCGTAGGAAATTGAAGAGTCTAACCTATGATCAAATAAAAGATTTAATGGTAAGGAATATTTTTAGTGATGTTGAACTTCAAGAGTTCATCATTAATGGACGTGATAAAGAAGATGAGCCATTGGTTATGGAGTTTGAAGTGGTACAGGACGAAAGTTTATTTTTTGAAGATTATATTTATGTTACTCCTTTTTCTGAGAGTTACATGTTAAAAAACCCTTTTATTGAAACCGAAAGGGAAAATGACATTGATTTTGTCTTTAAAGTCAATACAAGTCAATCATTAAAATACAAAATTCCTGAAGGCTACGAAGTAGAGTCCATGCCTGAATCATTAAATCTAACGTTAGAAGGAGGAGGAGGCCGATTTACCTTTTCATCTGAAAAAATAGGGGATTCGGCAGTTTTAGTTTCAAGGTTGGTGGTTTCAAAAACCTATTTTTTCGTCAATCAATATCCGGTTTTAAGAGAATTTTTTGATAGAGTAGTGCAGAAGCACGCAGAGCAGTTGATTTTAAGGCGGTTGGATAGATAATTTGATTCAACGAAACAGGTCTATACTCCCATTGATATTTTTCTTTCAAAGGTAGATTCCTTATTTTTAGCACGATTTCTGCAACACAACGGAAAAATAACTATTCCCATGCGTACACACACTCTTCTCTTTTCTTTCCTTCTTCTTTCTTTTTTCAGTTTCGGTCAGGGTCCATTAAAATTTGGTGAGATTAATTCATCAGCCTTTCAGGCAGATTATTCTTCGCTGGATACTTCGGCAAGTATGATTGTGACGTATGATTACGGACAAACTGATTTCGTTTATTCACCCAGCCGCGGATTTGAAATGGAAACCATCATTCATGTCAGAAAGCACCTTTTAAAGAAAAGTGCCCTCTCTGCAGCCATCATTTCTATCCCTTTTTATCGGGGGAGTGCTGCCTCGGGCGAGGTTATTTCCCGAATTAAAGCAAATACCTATAATCTCGAAAACGGGAAGGTAGTGACCACCGAATTATCAAAAAAGGAGTTTTTTGAAGAGCGTGTTGATGACGATTACGTGCAGAAGAAGCTTTCATTGAATAATGTGAAAGAGGGGTCAATCATTGAATATACCTACATGCGTACCACCCCATTGAATACCTTCAACAAGCCCAAAGCCTGGTATTTTCAAACAGATGTACCGGTCGTATGGAGCGAGTATAATATTACCATTCCCTCGTATTTCTTCTATCAGATAATTTTAGGAGGGTATTTGCCGCTAAAAGTGAATCAGAGAGAAACGGTAAATTATAGTATTCCGGGTACCAGTTTAGGTACACAGGCTATGAGGTACCGGTTTGGAATAGCCAATGCACCGGCGTTCAAGGATGAATCTTTTATTTCTTCTGAAAAAGACTATGTCTCGAAAGTTGATTTTGAGTTGTCTTCCATCGAATTTCCAGGGCAGCCTGTAAAGAACTTTAATACCACCTGGGAAGAGCTTGACCAAACACTCATCACGTCTGAAAAGTGGTCGGTAGGTTTCAAAACTCCCTCATTTCTTTCAGATCTGGGCAAAGAATTTAAGCAAATCGAAAACGAAGAGGAGCGGGTGAAAAAAATTCATGCGTATCTGGTGAAGAACTTTAAATGGGACGAATACGTAGGATTATGGCCCACTGAAACCCCGAAAAAGACCTTTGATCAGCGGAAAGGCTCAGCTACTGACCTAAATCTGCTTGCGGTTTCTCTTCTCAGAAGTAGCGGTATCCAGGCCAATCCTGTCATTTTGAGTACCCGCTCCAATGGGAAAATAAACACGATTTATCCGCTTCTTGACCGCTTCAATTATACCATGGCGGTAGCTCATGTAGGCGATCGCAAAATTCTATTTGACATTACCGAGCCCCTGCTGCCACCGGGATTGATACCTCAGCGTTGCTTTGGTGGTCAGGGACGCGAAATCAACGAAGCGGGCGGTGCATTCATTGATCTGAAACTGACAGCCGGATACAGCGAATACGAGGAGATAGAGGCTGAAATTTCTCCGGAAGACGGCCAATTATCAGGTACGTATAAAATAATTTCAGCAGGTTTTAGTGAGCATGCTTTGCGTAAACAATTCAATCAGCTAGGTCAGAAAGAGTTTGAAGACGGACTAAGAAAAGCACATGCCGAGTGGGAAATTTCTGACATAAAGTTTGAGAATATCGAGGATGTCTCGAAACAAACTTCGCTTTCCTACAAATTCTCCAAAGAAGAAGGCGGCGTAATGCCCGATATGATTTACCTCACACCGCTCATAGCCGGTAGTATCAAAGAGAATATTTTCAAAAGCGATAAACGACTTTATCCCATTGATTTTGGTCATGAAACCAATCTGGCCGTAAAAGTAAGCTACACGATTCCTGCAGGATTTGCCGTAGAAGAAATGCCGAAATCTGCCACTGTGAATCTTCCTGAAAAAGGGGGGAAGTTCATGTTTGTTTGTCAGCAGGCTGATAATAGAATCACGGTACTTTCAAGAATTTCGCTTACCCAGGCTGTTTACCCGGCAGAAAGCTTTGTAAGTCTGAAAGAGTTTTACGAATTAATCGTTCAGAAGCATGCCGAGCAAATTGTATTAAAACGCATCGAAGAATAATGAAAAAAGTACTATTCGTTTTTGGTTTTCTGGGGATCTCGTGGGTGGCAAGTTCTCAGAAAATTGACAGAACCCTCATTCAGAATGCGGTACGTGAAGGAGTAGATGCGGTAGTTCTGTTTGATGACACCGAGTTTACCATTGAAAATCAGGGTAGTTCGGTTACCAGAAAGCATTGGGCCATTATGGTTTTCAATCAAGCTGCCGCGGAAGAGCACGGTGTTTTTCAGGCGTATTATGATAAGTTTTCGAAGATTAGAAAAATAGAGGGAAACCTGTACGATCTGACCGGAAAGGTGGTGGAAACATTGAAAACCAGGGATCAGAATGATGTAAGTTTAAGTGCCTACGGCGATGACATCTCAGATTCAAAAGTAAAACTGGCGTCTTTTGACGGAAAGAACTATACGTTTCCCTATGTGGTGGAATTTAGTTTTGAAAAGCAGAACACCAATATGCTTTTTTACCCGGGATGGGCTCCTCTTGCCTATGAAAAAACCTGGGTAGAGTCGTCCACATTCACCATCAGGTCAAACGGAGTGCCCTTCAAGGTGAAAGAAAGAAGCACCAATCTGTCAGGGATTATCCGTAACGTATCCGATCCTTATTTCAAACAATGGAAACTCACGAAGGCCTCGGTTGAAAAACATGAATCCTTTTCGAGAAATCTTCAGCTGCCTGTAGTGCTGGCTTCTCCCGAACAATACAGCATTGACTCTTACGGGGGTACATTCAAAACCTGGGAAGATGTAGGTCAGTTTTATCATGATTTAAATAAGTATCGCGGGGAACTGACGGCAGAGGAGATTTCGGCGGTGAAATCGCTGGTGAAATCCACTATGACCGAAAGGGAAAAAGTGGAGGCGATCTATAAGTACATGCAGTCAAAAACCAGATACATGAGTATTCAGCTCGGTATTGGTGGCTGGCAAAGTATTCCTGCTCAGAATGTGTCCAAAACCGGTTATGGCGATTGCAAAGCTCTTACCAATTACACCGTAGCCCTCTTGAAAGCGGTGGGCATTGCAGGCTACCCTGCACTTATTGATGCAGGTGATGATGCCCGGGAGATTGACCCAGCCTTTCCTTCCCTCACTTTTAACCATGTGATTGCCTGTGTGCCTTTGCAGAAAGATACCATCTGGCTTGAATGTACGAGTCAGACAAACCCGATGGGATACCAGGGAGATTTCACCGGAAACCGGAAGGCACTTCTGGTAAAAGATAAGGAAAGCCGGCTGGTGAATACCACGCAATACAAGCCGCATCAAAATTTTCAGCATCGCACAGCGGAGGTCTGGCTCGAGGCCAACGGAGAGGCAAAAATTGAAATCAGTTCATCGTATGGCGGCATTCAGCAGGATTACCGGGCTCATGTTTCGTCAAATCTTGATGCCGAGGAACAAAGGAAATTTATGATGAACAGCATACAGATTCCCGGTTTCGAGCTGAATGATTTTCGTCTGGAAGTCATCAGAAAAGAACTGCCCGAAGTAAAGGAAACAGCCTCGGTATATTCGAGAAAACTGGCCTCGGTGAGCGGGAAACGGCTTTTTCTGCAACCCAATTTGCTCAGTACCTTTTTCAAAACGCCTTTTGAAGAACAAACCAGAACCACAGATTTGTACCTCAATCCGAACAGATATTCTTTCCAGGACAAAGATTCCGTGGTGTACCATCTGCCCAATGGCTTCAAAACCGAAAGTGTAAAGGAACAGATCAGCTTTGAAAGTGAGTTTGGTGAATACCGTGCTCAGATCAAACGCGATGGCAATACGCTCATTTATACCCGAAGTGTAGAAATGAAAGGTGGAGACTATCCGAAAGAAGAGTACAGCAATCTGATCAATTTCATCAAAGAGATTAACAAAGCAGATCGCCAGCGTGTGGTTTTTTTGAGTGAGGGGACGTGATTGGTGGAATGCTTAAGAAGAGAGCATTTTTTGATATAGATGTCTGGCTTACACGTATTGGAAAGATGATGTAGCTTCAGTTAGTTCTTTCTAAGAAACATTCAGGCTGCTCAATGTAAACCTTAAAGAACGCTATGAAGAATAGGATTAAACGCGTTTGCCAGTTACTGATATTTCTACTTGTATTTTCATGTCAGAAAACTGATGTACCAAAGACCGAGATCTCGTTTTATTTCAGAAACAAATCTAAGGAGGCCGTTTACCTTACAGCCTATGGCACTATGAAGAGTAGAGGAGTAGATAAGATAAAAGTAGGAAGAGGCCAGAGAGTACGCTTTTCCTTTGGGGGGCCTAATAATCAATTAGGTTGGATAAGCTTCCCACCTGGTGTGACCGGCTTCAGAATTGAGGATAAAGAAGGGAAATTTTGGGAGGAATCCTGTGTGTATGATGCCGGGTTTCCATACGACTACGAGAAATGTAATCTTTCTGAACACAGTCTTTTAAAACCAGAATCATATGTAAAGAGAGAAGCAAAATTAAGCAGAAACAGAGAGGCTGATTATTTTTATGATTTTGGTGACGAAGATTATCAGATGCTGAAGTAACTGGCCAAAAATTCACCATAATGATGGGTAAATACTGCATTCATCTAATTAAACCCGATCAACTTTCTACTTGAGTATGCTAATCCAACAAATCAAAAAGCTCTCCCGTTATTTCAGGAGTGGGACCAGGTGGTTTAATTTGGCGATGGTCATTCTGACATGCTCATGTGAAACTCACAAAAATCCATGGGGTGAGTTCTTCTTTTTTAATAAGACGCAGCAGTCTGTAACGCTAACCTGTTTTTATGGCTCGATAGAACAATTTTCCGGAACAATAAAACATGGCACGTCCGTCCCATTTTCAAGTTACATGATAAACTCTTTCTTCTCTTTCCCAAATCAAATGGATTCTATAATTATTGAGAGCGAGGGGAAGCGTTTCATAGAGGTATGCCGCTATGGGAATGCCTCTGAAAATACGTTCCCAAACAGAACGTGTACGCCGGATGAGGGGTCAATTTACAATGGGGATTCTTATGAGATAGTGAACAAAAAGAGAAGTGATGCACCAGACTATTATTTCTACTTTACTGAGGAAGATTTAACCAAACTTAAATAACAAAAAATGCCGGGTGTTTGCCCGGCATTCTCACAATCCTAGGATGAACATTACAACGTCTTAATCTTCAAATTCTTCCACTCCACTTTAATGCCTCCGCCGTCGTGAATCTGCAGAGCTATGGAACCTTCGGCTTTACCGATTTTTTCATCTTTTAGGGTGATCATCTCAACGCCATTGAGCCAGGTGGTTACCTCATCGCCTACTACACGGATTTTCATCGTATTCCATTCTCCCATTTTCAGGTTTTTGTCTTTTTCCTTGTCGGGTTTTATCAGCCAGCCGCGGCCATACGACTCATAGATACCGCCCGTATCATGACCCGGAGGGGCCACCTCCGCCTGCCAGCCGGTAATTTTGGTGCCTTCTATAGACGATCGGAAAAAGATTCCGCTGTTTCCGTTGGCCTGCTGTTTGAAATCTACAGTGAGTTCAAAATCCTTGTAGCTCTTGTCGGTAGCCAGATAGCCGTAGCCTTTGTCTGGCCCGCTTTCACATACGAGAAGTCCGTCTGCCACAAACCATTTTTCAGTACCATAAATGGTCCATCCGGTAAGGTCTTTTCCGTTAAAAATAGATTTGTAGCCTTTCTGGGCAAAAACCGGAGCTGCGATTGCCTGAATCAAAACCAGACAGGCGATCAGAATTACATGTTTCTTTTGCATAGGGTAGTTCGTTAACAAAGGTCTGCGACCTTTTCTAATGGGTTAAAACAATTAAATATACAAGAATCAGTCGAGGTCCATGCGTATCCGCCACTCTTTGGGTAAATAATTATTGACCCGGTCACCCAGCACTTTTACCCAGCCCAGCCCCAGTCCCAGATAGCTTACCAGATGCCAGCCATTGGATTCTGCATGTACGTCAAAAGCCTCGCGTTTCAGATAAAGCAACGCATTTTCTTTTGACAAATCCAGTCGGGCTACTTTACGGCTGCATTCTGTAGATAAAGCCAGAGAATGTGACGGAATAAAATCTTTCCCTTTAAACTGCCCCAGCTCTAAGCCTGATGAACGTTTAAACAAGGCTTTAAGCACATTTCCGTATTCTTGTGTGAGGCCTTTGGGAATGGCCACCACATCACCTTCGTTTTTCAGAAAGAAATCAAATTTTCCGGGATTTTCCAGCCAGTGTTCCAACTCTTCCACCTGTCTGGAGGGCAGCCGGTTCAATTTAATTTTTGAATTTACGAAGTCTTCCTGCCCGCTTATTTTTTTCATTACCGAAATGAAAAACCCTTCCCCTTTAATTTTATGTGGGAAAAACTGATATCCGGGGTGTGTGTTCACAATGCCCTCAAACCGGGTAAGGTCTATATCCAGTATTTCAAAATCATGGATTTTTGAGAACCAGCTTACATTGTTTTTATTTTCCTCCTGGTTATAGGTACAGGTGGAGTACAGGAGTGTACCTCCGGGTGCCACACACATGGCAGCAGCCTGCAAAATTCTTCGCTGACGGGCAGAACAGGTATTGACTGCGTCTAAGGACCAGTGGTCGAAAGCCTCCTTGTCTTTCCTGAAAAGTCCTTCACCTGAGCAGGGGGCATCTACCAGAACCAGGTCAAAAAATCCTTCCAGATCGGCGAATTCCTCGGGGTCGTGGTTGGTCACCAGAGAGTTGATAAACCCCCACTTCTGCATATTTTCCTTGAGAATTCCTACCCGGCCCCTGATCACCTCGTTGGCTACTAACAAACTCTGTTCATTGAGCAGATCTGCCAAAAGTGTTGTCTTGCCTCCCGGAGCGGCACATAAATCCAGGACTTTCAGGGGTTTACTGAAATCAACATGCTGCGTTAAAGCTTCTTTGATAAACATGGAAGAAGCTTCCTGCACGTAATAGGCACCGGCATGAAAGGCCGGATCAAGCGTAAAGACAGGTCGGGATTTTAAATAGATGGCTTCTGAGTGCCAGGCCACCGGTCCATCTGATAAATCGGCAAAAAGTGGCTGATCAGGTGATTTTCGGGAATTAAATCGTACTGAAACGGGCGAATCTCCCGATAATACGTGCTGAAAATCTGAAAACTCGTCGCCGAGTAGTTCTTTCATTTGCGATTGAAACGCTTCAGGCAGTTCTTTTATCACCTTTTTTGTCTTTGATTTGAACTATGGCTTTCTGAATAGCCACGTTATTGGGGTATGAAACGAGGTTTCCGTCGGCATCTTCTATCTGAATGGCAAAGAAGGTTATGTCTTTCACAATCCCTGTAACAGAGTCGTCTTTGTCCATAATTTTTATTCGTGAGCCAATCTGGAAGGGGAAATTAAAAAACAGTAGAACGGAGGCTGTAATATTACTCAGCACAGACCAGGAAGCAAAAAGTGCCACACCGGCCACCGCGAAAAAAGAAGCAAAAAAACCTTTAAATGAGAAATTCCAGATAAATCCCATGACCACTACCATCACCACCAGCCAGGTGACATCAAAAAACCGGCGGGCATAAATGGATCTGGCCCGATCCAGGTCATGCTTTTTGGCTTGTTTTCGTATCAACTGATCTGATAAGGTACGAATAATCACAAAAACCAGAAGGGCAATCACCGAAGCTGAAATCTCAAAAAAACGGCTCTCGTAGAATCTCTCAAAATTCATTTTGCAAAATTAAGCGAATTGACAAAGGATAAGGGCTTCTGCCCAAAATAAAGAACGACCTATTGATTAAATTTGTGTCAAAAGTAGTTAGAATGGCACGTACAGAATCCAATATGATGCCGATAGGCACTCCGGCTCCAGATTTCTATTTACCTGATACGGTTACCGGAAAATGGTTTTCTCTATCTGATCTGAAGTCGGATCTGGCTCTGGTGGTGATGTTCATCTGCAACCATTGCAAGTATGTGAAACATATCAATGAAGAACTGGTGCGGCTGGTTAATGATTTCCAGAAGCAAGGGGTAACGTTTGTCGGAATCAGTTCAAATGATATTGAAAATTACCCGGAAGACGCTCCCGAACTCATGAAACTACGGGCAGCCGAGCTGGGCTACAATTTCCCGTATCTGTATGATGAGTCGCAGGAGATAGCGAAAGCGTATGATGCCGCCTGTACGCCAGACTTCTTCGTGTTTGATAAAAATCTCAAACTGATGTATCGCGGGCGAATGGACGGCTCTACTCCAGGCAATGAGGTGCCCGTTACCGGAAATGACCTTCGGGGGGCTCTGCGGGCAGTGGTAGCCGGTGAGCCTGTTTCAGAAATTCAGTATCCGAGTATGGGATGTAATATTAAGTGGAAGTGAGGGGTGTGGGAATTAGGGAATTAGTGAATTGGTAAATTAGTGAATTGGGAAGTAGTAAATTAGGGAATTAGTGAGGATGGAGTTTCGCGGGTTTGAGGTGCATTATTGGTTCCATGTTAAACTACCTTTCAGGTGAAAACGCTTATCTATCTCTGCTATCTGTATTTTGAACCAATCCATTTGTTATTAGATATCAAACTTAATTCCCTGAGCCAGAGGAAGGTCTGTTCCATAATTTATGGTGCAGGTTTGTCTTCGCATGTAGGCTTTCCAGGCATCGCTGCCGCTTTCTCTGCCGCCTCCGGTTTCTTTTTCGCCACCAAAAGCACCGCCTATCTCTGCTCCGCTGGTTCCTATATTCACATTGGCAATTCCGCAGTCTGAGCCCGATGCCGACAAGAATGTTTCTGCCTCTCTCATATTCAGGGTAAAAATAGCACCGGATAGCCCCTGAGGTACGTCATTCTGCATGCGAATGGCTTCCTCCAGGTTGTCATAAATCAGCAGATAGAGAATAGGGGCAAAGGTTTCTTTTTTTACAAGGCTCATTCCGGTATTTGCCAGAATAATCGTAGGTTTTACGTAACATCCGGATGGTAAATCTAATACTTCATTTCCGGTAAGTATTTCGCCACCTTCTTTCTGAGCTTCCTCAATCGCTTTTTGGTAATTTTCAACAGCTGCCAGATCAATGAGAGGTCCAACGTGATTCTGCGAATCCAGCGGGTTGCCGATTTTTAACTGGTCATAAGCAAGCAGAAGCTTTTCTTTCACTTCCGGGAAAACGGAACGGGCTACCAGAAGCCGGCGTGTGCTGGTGCATCGCTGACCGGCGGTTCCCACCGCACCAAAGACGATTGCCGGTATAGCCTGATTCAAATCGGCAGAAGCCGTAAGAATGATCGCATTGTTTCCGCCAAGCTCCAGAATGGTTTTCCCGAGGCGGGCTGCTACCGTGGTGGCAACCGATTTTCCCATAGCCGTGCTTCCTGTGGCAGAAATAAGTGGAATACGGGCATCTGCACTCATCTTTTGGCCTATCTCTCTACCACCGATTATCAGATTAGAAATACCCTCTGGTAATTCGTTTTCCCTGGCTATTTCGCTCCAAATCCACTGGCAGGCCAGGGCGGTAAAGGGTGTTTTTTCACTGGGTTTCCAAACGGTGACATTCCCACAAACCCAGGCAATAGCGGCATTCCAGCTCCAAACGGCTACCGGAAAATTGAAAGCAGAAATGATTCCCACAATACCCAGCGGATGCCACTGCTCAAACATCCGGTGTTGCGGTCGCTCACTGGGCATTTGCAATCCGTAAAGTTGCCTCGAAAGACCCACCGAAAAATCACAGATATCGATCATTTCCTGCACTTCTCCGAGACCTTCCTGCAGGCTCTTTCCCATCTCGTAGCTCACCAGTTCGCCCAGGGCAGGTTTGTATTGCCTGAGTCGCAAACCAAACTGACGCACAATCTCACCTCGTTTGGGTGCAGGCAGATTTTTCCAATACGTAGAAGCTTCCGTTGCTTGTTTCGCTACCTCCTCAAACTGCTCTGCCGAAATCTGCTCCACAGTACCAATCGCCTGTGCGTCAACCGGTGATTTTATTGAAAGCAACTCACCCTTTCCCCGGAAGAAAAAAGTGCCGGTGCTATTGCCCGAAACCTGAGGCGTTGCTTTGATTTTTTCAAGAAATGGATTTTCCATGACGTAGGGATTTAAAGGTTTTTTAACCGGTCTGTGAACGGAAGGTGCTTTCAAAGATTTTATCGGCGTTTCCTGTTTCAAAACCATCCCGCAGGTGTTCTCTTCGAAGTTGGTGCTGCGGAATATGACGAAACTGGGGCAAGACGCCGCGTTCTGCAAACTCTACGTAGGAGCCGGGAATTAAGGTTTCGGTTCCATCTGAAAAAGAGGCTTTCACCATCTCTGCTACCGAGCTGCTTTGACGTAACAATCCATCTTCACTGGTTTTTATTTTTCCGCCGGCGGAGTTGAGTTTCACACCCGCCTCCTCCAGGAATTCGTTGAATTTTTCAAGTTGATTGTAGGGCTCCGGTAAGAAATGAACACTTATCGTGTAATGATTGAGATAGTACCTGTTGTAAATTACCCAGGCGGCATATTCACTTTCTTCGGCAAGAAAACGGTAATCTTCATAGGACGGGAGACTCCAAAGTGGTTTATGAAAAAATTCTCCGACATCCTTTTTGTCTGTCAGATCCAATGAATCCACAGGATCTTGTTTAATGTTATCGGTATATTTTTTAATGATTTGCTGAGCCTTTAAAGAAAGTTCTTTGACCCGTAACTCGCTGATAAATATTCTGGGATAATTCTCCAGTGGAGGTGCATACCACCAGGCGTCCAGTTTTTTCCCGGCGAAATAATAATGCTCCATTTTTCTGAAACCATAGTGCAGGAATATCTTTTCAAAGGAAGCCACTCCGAGATGGGGTACGCCCAGTGTTCTGAAAGCCACATGATCGTTGACAATTTCTTCCTGAGAACCAATCATACCCTTTTCTATCATGGCTGCGGTCACCTTTTTGACATTCGGCACCCGTTGCTGATACGGTTGAAAAAGAGCGTTGAATACATATCCCAGATCGTCAGATTTATCAAATTGCATTCCCATTACTGAAATAATTTACCATTTTCTGTTTTCAGGAAGAGGTCAAAGGATATTTCTTCCTGTTTTAAAAATCCCTGCTGCGGCAGCAGGCCATCGGCCACCATTTCCACTACCGCAGCCAGAGAGGCAGCGGTGGTCCAGGAGATAGCTCTCCATGTTTTTCCTTTTATTTCACGCGGAGAAAAGGCACGGAAATACTCTTCCCGTAGTAGTTTTTCATCCTGCCATCCTTCCACTACGGCATAAACATAAACTACATCTTCTTTTACCGGCGGCTTGGCATTTTCCAGAATCCCGGTGAGCAATTCACGTCGTTCTTTCAAAATCAGTTCAGATAAAAGAAACCGCATAAGCCGGGCGTGACCAGGATATCTGATTGTCTTATAATTTAGCGTATCTACTTTACCTTCAAAGGTTTCGCACATGGTGCCCAAGCCGCCCGAAGTGGTAAAAGCTTCAAATTCCTTGCCCTCTATATTGATGTATTCCAGGCCATCCAGTGAAGTTACCATTTTGCGTTCACCATTGTGAATGGCCTCGGCATCGTTAATGTATTCATTAATTACACCCGCAGGTGACCACGTAAACGAATAGGCAAGCTGACCATTGGGGTATTTCGGAAGAGCTCCCACCCGCAATTCGATATCACGCAGCTTACTGAATCGGGCTGCCAGATCGGCACCAATGATTCCGATGAGTCCGGGAGCAAGACCACACTGGGGAGCCATCACCGATTCTGAAGTTTTGCTCAGCTCACGTATAAAAGCCGTAGTAGGCACATCCTCCGTAAGGTCAAAATAATGCGTGTGATGATCGGAACAGGCTTTGGCAATGGCCTGATTCAGGAAAAAGGGAAGACAGGAAACCACTGCGTCAAACTCTGCGGCCAGTTGATTGAGCATCTGCTTATTCGCCAGGTCTTTTTCTTTGACTTTAAAGGGTAAAGGGTACTGATAATGAGGCTTTTTTACGTCAAAACCAGTCACCTGAAAACGATCTGAAAGTAGTACGCCTACCAGAGAACCCACTTTTCCCATTCCCAGCACGGCAATTGTTCTCATATGGATGTTGTTAATGAAGTGCCTGAACTTACTAAAATCCTACGATTTTAACAAATAAGACAAAATTTTAACAACTTAAACGCCCTTATCCTTTGATATGCTTTTCCCAATTGGCATAACTCAGTCCAAACTTCTTCAACTCCTCTTCTGGTGCCCCGTCCCAGACATTCGGCGTATTTCCTTTGTAATCGAGGTCTTTTACACCCATTTCAGAGGTGAAAAATCCTGTTACCACCAGGTTTCTGAACCGGTTAAAGAAGGTTACGCCATAGCTCATCTCCGGCTTTGCTTTTCCGGGATATGCGATCTGATCCACCATTTTCAGTTGATCTGCTTTTGAAAGATCGGTAAAACGCTTGCCAAACTGCCGGCGGCATTCGGTATCCAGCCACATGAGTCCTCCACGAAGAGGCACCTGATGCTCGGGCATATCTTTGGAAATGAATTCAATAAAGGCGGGAACACCTGCAGCCGAAGCCGAACCGGAAACCTCATCTGCCGGAATAACGATATCTGATAACACCGTGATGGTGTTCATTTCATGAGGATCAAAGAAGGTCTCTGCCTGTAGTTTGCGGTCATAAAGAATTTCTTCCTTCAACTGTCCATTTCTGGAATCTGGTAAATCTTCATTGACCACTGCAGGAGGTACTTCTTTGGCAAGTACATTTCCGCTTACGGCCACCCCGGCGGTTCCTAATCCTATGTTTTTGAGTACGTCTCTTCTTTTCATAATTCGTTTCTTAGATATTCCCTTTCTTTATCTGATCCAACACATAATCTGAAGCACGCCAGCTTAAAGCCAGAATGGTCCATGTAGGATTTTTATCGGCCTGCGAAACAAACGCACCTCCATCTACCACAAACAGATTCTTCACATCATGAGACTGGCAAAAACCGTTCAGGGCAGATTTATTCGGGTCAGACCCCATTCGTACCGTTCCTACTTCATGAATAATTCTTCCGGGTGCGGCCAACCCGTAATTGGTGCTGGCATCTGGTTTATTTCCCAAAGGAACTCCGCCGAGTGCATGGATAATCTCTTCGAAGGTATCCTGCATGTGTTTGGCTTGTTTGATTTCATAATCGCTCCATTCGTAATGAAAACGAAGCACAGGAATTCCCCATTTGTCAACCACATTCGGGTCAATTTCACAGAAATTATCTTCCCGGGCCACAGCCTCGCCCCGGCCAGACATGCCAATGGTGGAGCCATAAAAAAATCTGACATCATCTTTCAAGGAGGCCCCGTATCCGCCGGCTTCCCGCTGTACGCCGTTTCTTGCCGGGAATCGGCCATTGGTATTCTGCATATTGAAGCCAAAACCGTAAGAGGGCTGGGACATTCCTCCGCCATATTCGATATGGTAACCCCTCGGGAAATCAAGTTTCGAATTATCGAGCCACCAGGGTGAATATACGTGCATTCCGCCCACACCATCTTCGTTATACCTCATACGGTTTGCGAGTTGAGGTACAAAGGCACTCCGACTGGCTCCGGTGGAATCATGCAGGTATTTGCCTACCACTCCCGAAGAGTTGGCCAAACCATTCTGAAACCTCGAAGATTTGGAATTGAGCAACAAACGTGACGATTCACAGGCACTGGCTGCCAACATCACCACTTTACCTCTTACCGTTACTTCATTTTTCGACTCCTTATCTACATACGAAACCCCCGTTGCTTTGCCGTTTGAATCGGTGAGCACTTCACGGGCCATAGCATTATTAATCAAAGTGAGGTTGCCGGTTTTTAATGCCGGGATCACCAGCACCGAAGATGAGGAGAAATCGGCATACGCCTGGCAGCCCCTTCCGCATTGGCGGCAATAAAAGCACGAGCCCCGTTCATCATTGATAGGTTTGGTAAGAATAGAAAGCCTAGAAGGAATGGTGGTTACACCTGTTTTCCTGTTGGCCTCCATGATCATGAGCTCATGAAGTCTGGGTTTCGGAGGTGGTAAAAATATACTATCCGGGTCGTTTGGAAGGCCTTCATTGGAACCGAAAACCCCCACCAGCCGGTCCACTTTGTCATAGTAAGGAGCCACATCCTGGTAACTTATGGGCCAGTTTTCTCCCAAACCATCTATGTCTTTTCTTTTAAAATCTTTAGGACCAAACCGAAGCGAAATACGCCCCCAGTGGTTGGTTCGTCCACCGAGCATACGGGAGCGGAACCAGTCAAATTTTGTGTCACCTACATGGGTGTAAGGTTCACCGTCCAGATCCCATCCTCCCCAGGCAGCATCAAAATCACCATTATGCCTGAATTGAGTACGGGCTCCGCGTCGTAGCGAGTCCCAGGGATTTTTCAGTTGGGTTATATATTTCGGGTCTTTGGGGTCATAATAACCACCGGCTTCAAGCATACACACCTTGGCTCCGGCTTTGGTCAATTGATAGGCAGCCATGCCGCCACCCGCACCTGAGCCCACAATAATCACATCGTATTCGGCCGGGTTTTCTTTGAGTTGGAATTCTTTCATTTCGTAGGGTTGAATAAATCAAGGTCAAACTACTCAATTCCTGAGAAAATAAAAATAGCGAAAGGGTAGGGAAGGGGTAAAAAGGCTTCTGACCTGTATATTTGAATGAATCTGTAGATGAAATAACTCATGAAATTACTATTCACGGCGGTTTTATTGATTTGTTCGATCACTTCCCGGGCTCAGAAAGTGCCGCTTGTGGTAACTACCGATATCGGGCAGGATCCCGATGACATGCAGTCGCTCATACGTTTGCTATTTTATGCCAATGATTTCGAAATCCTGGGGTTAATTGCCAATGCAGATGCCAACTATGAGCATGAAGCGGCCAAAGCCCGCGTTGATCTCATTTTTCAGGCTATTGATGCCTACGAACGCGACTTTCCGAATTTAAGACGGGCTGATCCCTCGTTTCCTGCTGCCGATGGCCTGAGAAACGTGGTGAAACTGGGCACTGAAGGAAATGGTACCGCTATTCCTTTTGAAAAGTATACAGGTATCGGGAAAAATACACCGGGGTCTGATCACATCATTCGCGTGGTAGATTCGCTAAAATCTCCGGAATGGATTGCGGTTTCAGTTTGGGGTGGTGCCTGCGATCTGGCTCAGGCTCTCTGGGATGTAAAACAAAACCGATCGGAGAAGGAAATGGCGGAGTTCTGTAAAAAGATGAGAGTTTACATGATTGGCAAACAGGATTCATCCAATCAATGGATTCTTGATAATTTTCCTGATTTGTGGGTTATTCTGGCAGAACACCCCACAGATAAATGGAAATCGGTGTACCGGGGAATGTTTCTGGGGGGTGATATGGATCTAACGGGTTCCGCATGGTTTGATAAAAATGTAGTTCATTCCGGGAATCTCGGTAGCATGTATCCCCGGAAGGCTTATACGGGTGCGAATCCCCATAAACTCATGAAGGAGGGTGATTCACCAGCCATGTTGTATTTTGTTCGGAATGGACTGAATGATTTTGAAAGACCCGAATACGGGGGCTGGGGTGGAAGGTTTAGGAAAGATTCGCCAAACAGATTTACCGATACCGAGGTATTGCTTTCAGATACGCTTGCTCTTCATACGATTTCCCGTTGGCGGGGTGATTTTCAGGCAGATTTTGCCAGAAGGGCCGCCTGGGCGGCAGGGAGTGTAAATCTTGCTCCTGAAATAGAAGTGGAGGTAAGCGTTAAGCCAGATTTTTTTGAACTCGATGCCTCGCAGAGCTCAGATCCTGAAGCTACTCCATTGACCTTCAGCTGGGAAATATACCGTGACATTAGTTCCTGCCCATTTCGCAATCTGCCATCCGAATCTAAAATCAGAATAGAGAAAAACTGGCAGGGGGAATGTCATCTGATACTTCGTGCAAGTGATGAGAGCGGGCCTTCTTTGAAAAGGGTGGTGTTGAAGAATTGATGTCCGCTATTTAATGAGTCTGGCCAGCTGCAAAGAAACATCCAGGAAAACCATCTTCGCCCGTACGTTGCGTTCTATATGGAAAATGGCTTCATCAATAAGCGGAGTAATCTGAGGTAGGTTGCCCACATTGAATACCTTGGAAAACTTCTGAACAAATTCCAGTGGCTTCTGCTCCAGTTTGACCAGGTTTTTGCTTCCAGCTGCGGTAAGGAATAGTTCTCTGAAAATAGTCAATGTGTACTCGAGTAGCTGCTTTTGCTGCTCTTTGGTGAGGGAATCGAACTCATCGGCAAGCGGAATCAGTTCACTTACATTGAATCCGTAGCAGTATCGCATCCACTGAGCAAACCAATCGTGTTGATTTTCATTTCGGGCATGAGAAATAACCAAGGCCTGCTGCAGGTTGCCATTTGCCAGTAAAGCAATTTCTTTGGCCCGCTCTGGCCCGGTTCCCTGCTTTATCAGAAATTGAGCCACATCGTCTTCAGAAAACTTGGGAACGGCAAAGCGTTGGGTACGGGAAATAATGGTTGTAAGCAGGGTGTCTGAATGATTGCAAACAAGCAGGAAAAGGGTGTTGGCCGGAGGCTCCTCCAATACTTTCAGAATGGCATTGGCCGTGGCCGAATTCAGAAATTCAGGAAGCCAGATATAGACCAGTTTAAATTTCGCTTCAAAGGCCTTCAGGGATAAATTCTGGATCAGTTTTCTTGCTTCTTCTACCGGGATGTTTCCCTGCTTGATCCCGATTTTTTCAAGCCAGTCGGTACTGTTACCATATGGATGTTCCAGTACAAAAGACCGCCACTCGGCCATGAAGGTTTCTGAGAGTACTTTTTTCCCGCCTGCTGTGGGGAAAATGAAACTGGCATCGGGATGAATCAGTTTGTCCATTTTTACACAGGATGCACACCTGCCACAAGAATCTTCTTCCGACGGATTTTCACAGTTCACATACGTACCAAAGGCCAGAGGAAGTGCCAGGTTTCCCGAGCCTTCGGGTCCATGAAAAAGCTGTGCATGGGCTATATGATTCTTTTTGACAGAGGCACGGAGTGTCTCCTTCTGATCTTCCAGGCCGGTTATTTCTGAGAATCTCACGCTTTTCGGTTTTTCAGAACAGTTTCCAGAATGTGCAGGTCTGCCGGGCTGAGGCTTAAATTCCTTCTTTCCATGGTGGCATTAATTACCTGAACCGCCTTATCAAAGCGATAGGGTTGATAACCTTCTGCCGCACCACCCCAGCTGAACGAAGGTATGAATTTGTCCTGAAATCCTGCTCCGAAAACGTTACATGATACTCCCACCACCGTGCCGGTATTGAACATGGTGCTTATTCCTGCTTTACTGTAATCGCCCATGAAGGTACCACAGAAAAGCTCACCGGTGTTCTTTAATTCTTCGGTGTGGTAGTCATATAGTTTCACCGGCGTATAATCGTTTTTCAGGTTTGAATTATTGGTGTTGGCACCTAAATTACACCATTCTCCTATGCACGAATTGCCCAGAAATCCATCATGAGCCTTGTTGGAGTAGGCCTGGAAAATGGTATTTCCTACCTCACCACCCACGCGGCAAACGGGCCCCAGGGTGGTATTGTGCCTGATTCTGGCCCCGTATGCTACCATTGCTTCTTCGCAAATGGCCGCCGGACCTATGATCACAGAACCTTCCTGTAAAGTGGCGTTTTTGCCAATATAAACCGGTCCGTTTTCGGCATTAATGGTGCAGGAACGTGCCGCTACACCTTCTTCAATGAACACGTTTTCAGGGTGATAGATGTAGGAATTGGGGTCTGTGAGTTTTTGGGAAATCCGGTTCTTTGAGATATGACTGAAGTCCTCGGCAATCTCTTTTCCGTTATTCAGGAAAAGATCAGGTAACTGACGAATCAGGGTGCAGGAGTCATCCTTTAAATAGATAGGCTTAAGATTCTGACGTACTTCCTGATCGGAAAGGGGGATTTTTGAGTAGTAAGCCAGGATGTTTTCGCTCGTGGCAATATACTCGCCGGTTGCAAGACTGCTTATCCTTTCCACAAATTCATTACCAGGCAGGTAAGAAGAGTTGACAAACAGATTGAGATCTTCAAGTATGGCTGGATATTTCGGTTGAAGATACTCCTCAGTAAGAAATGAAACGTTGGAATTCAGTCGTCTTTCCCACTTCTCTTTGATCGTAAAGATTCCGATACGAAGCATTCCCAGCGGTTTGGTGAGGGTAAGTGGTTTGAGTTGTTCACGGTACACCGGGTTTTCAAAGAGTAGGATATTCATGGAGCTTATTTGCAAAGTTGGCAGCAAAAATAAAAGAAAAAGCTCCGTGGTCACAGATTCACAGAGCTCAAACTTTTTCTTTACCGGGCTTTGCTAAGTTCTTCTGCCAGTAAAAGGGCCTTGTAAGCGTTAATTACTCCGCCGGTCAATGAAAGACTATTAAATGGCACCAGGGCATCTGAACCGGGTTGTTTCACTTCTTCGATGATTACGTCTGCGGATTTCAGAATGACATCCTTAATCTGAGCTGCCGAGAGTGAAGGATAATACGATTTTATGAGTGCTGCCACACCCGCTACGGCTGGCGAAGCCATGCTGGTACCGCCCTGTTCCTGATATTCAGAGCCGGGAACTGTACTGTAAATGTCAACTCCGGGTGCAAAAATGTCTACGTTTTGTTTACCATAGTTACTGAAAGAAGCTACCGTTTCGGCACCGGCTTCATGCGAGAGTGCACCCACGGTAATCCAGTTTGCGGCTTCTCCACCCTTAACGTATTGTTTGGTAGGATAATGCGGATCAGTATCGATGTTTTCGCTCTCATTTCCTGCCGCGGCTACCAGAAGCACGCCTTTGCTTTCGGCGTATTTTACTGCTTCATCCACCCATTCTTTCTGAGGCGAGTAGGGCTTTCCAAAACTCATGTTGATTATCTGGGCTCCGTTGTCTGCCGCATATCGGATGGCATTGGCTACATCCTTATCCCGCTCGTCGCCATCGGGTACCGTACGTATCACCATGATTTTTACATTATCAGCCACGCCTTTAATTCCAAGGTCGTTATTCCGGTTTGCGGCAATAATTCCCGAAACGTGTGTGCCATGAAGCGATCTGGGACCAGTTACTTCGTTATTGCCATACTTGCCGTATTCTAATTTGTCGGGATTATCACCTACTACATCTCTGGGACGGTAATCCTTGTTGTAATTAAAGTTCAGCTGACTGTTAAAATGGTCAATTCCCTCTTCAATGGCTTTCATGTTTACGCCTTGCTCAGACATATACAGCCAGTAACGCTTGGCTTGTCTGATTTTTAAATCGGCGGTAGCGTCTTCAATTCCTTCAATCATTTCAGCGTTGAGGGTTTCAACACCCAGATGTTCTTTGAGTGATTCCTCCACTTTTGAGAAAGTTTCTTTCAGACCCTGATACATCGGGAGGTATTGGGCTGCTTCTGCTTTTTTCTCCTCTATTTCCCGTTTAATCTGCTGATATTCGTTGTATTCGTTTTTATATTTTTTGAGAACTTTCTTGCCTGGGTTTTCGCCAAAAAGTTCGTCGTATTTAATCAGAAGGCGTACAGATTCAAGTTGCTCCTGAGCCACATCTCTGCCATCTGCACCGCCAATGAAATCCCAGCCGTTGATATCGTCAATGAATCCGTTTTTGTCATCATCTATACCATTTCCCAGAATTTCGTCTGTATTTACCCAGATTTTGCCCTTCAGATCTTCATGCTCAATATCCACACCTGAGTCAATGACACCAACGACAACAGTGGTGGAAGGTTTTCCTGCCAAAAGCTCTTTATAGGCTTTTTCCACGCTCATTCCCCTCACGCCGTCAGAGGCGTAATCGAGGTTAAACCAATTTGGTTTCGACTTTAATTCCTGAGCAACTACAGCTGAACTGCAAATCAATAGGATTGATAAGAATCTGATGATCATGTATAAGGTTTTGTTAATGAACAGGCTGCGAAATAAGTAATAAACTATCAGAAGCCCTAAAATATTTTGATTCACAGAGTTTTAGCTCTGCGAAACCAAAGAAGGAGTCGTCAAATACAGAGAAATGTTGCAAAAAGCCCTCCATGCGGTTAGGCAGGAGGGCCGGATTCACTCTGTAATTTCCAGATTCAGTTTATTTTTATCATCACCGGGCTGTCACTTCGTGCTCCTCCGCTGATTACCTTCATTCTTCCTACAGGAACCCCGCTCTGGAATAACTGATCGCGTAAGGCATAGGCCCGGTCATCGGCTACTCTCCCGGCACCCGATCCGGCTATTTCAATTTTTGCCGCAGGATTCTCCTTCATAAAATTAACCAGAGAACTGATTTCTCCTTTATTTACGATCTCTGCACTGTTGCTTTTAAAGCCTAGTCCGTTGATCCCGAAATAAGTGCCTTTCGAATCCATTTTAGAGGCCATGGACTTAGAATCTCTGGTAGTTTCAATGGTGTATTTTTCCTCTTCGGGTCCATAAAATACAGCTCCTGACGGCAATACCTCAGCATTGGCAGGAAGATCTCTGCTTTGCGTACTCTTGCCAGAGGAACTCTTTTTTTCCGAAGCAGGTGAAGCTACATATTTCTGAGCTCCGGCACCAGATTCTTTCTTCCGGTTTTCTGCGATATCCGGTTTGGACTGAGCTTTCGTTTCAGATGGAAGGATGGCAGGCCGGGTAGGTTCTTTCTCTACCTTTGTTTCGCTGGAAGATTCCTCAATAGAGGTTGTATTGTCCTGATTTCCGGAGCTGTTAAAGTTATCAAAAACATCTCCCGGTGCCACATATTCAGAGCTATCAGTAGATTGAGCTATCTGCGATACATCTCCCTCAGCGGGTTTCAGAAGCCGGTCTTTGAGTCCAAAAAATAGGGCGGCAAATCCGAGAGCTGCCAGTAATAGCCAGGCCAGCCAATTATAATTCGCTTCTTTTTTTCGTTTTTTCTCTTTATATACTGCGGGCTCAGGCACAGCCGCTGTTTGCTGAAAAGTGGGTTCGGCAGGAGTGTAAACAGGTGCCGAAACGGGTATTACGGGAGTAGTAAGTTCTGGTTTGTACGAGTGCTCAGATTCGCTTAGAATTTTATTGGTAAAATCAGAAGCACTTAAATTCTCACTTCTTACAGCTTTTCCCAATGCACCCAAAACCAGCGGTGCCGCCAGACTAAAGAGGGAATTTGCCGTATTTCTGTCTGTTTCATTCACATGAGCAATAGCATCTACCATTTGGGCAGACTTGCTATGAAAGAAATGGTTGTTGATATTTTGCCCAATGGTAATGAGCAATTGTAGTTTATCTTTATTCGAGAACAGAGAATTTAAATCTTCAACCAGATCGCCGGAGTGACCGCCATCATTGATAACTTTAAGAATGCGTGCGGCAGATCCTTCAGATTGTGTGATGCTGACCAGACCGCCCATCATGGCGTTCATGGCTTCTCCCAGAGCTTCAGTGACTCTGTTCCCCGGCATTTTAAGGAACTCACCCAGCCTCTCAGCACCGGTTTGTCCAATCCGCGATTTAATTAATTGTACTGTTTGCATAACTGTGTAGTAGTATCCTCAGTCAATAACGACATATACCGAGGCAAAAATTATGCCTCTTTGAAAAAAAGATTATCTCAAAGAGCGGGCCAGCTTTTCCAGAAGCTCGGTGTAAACGCGAATTCCATCAAAAAGCTCTGATAAATGAATGTATTCATCTGCTGTATGCGAGCGTGCTGAATCACCAGGACCCAGTTTTATGGTGGGGAACGGCATCAATGCCTGATCTGACAAAGTGGGAGAGCCGTAGGGCTTTAATCCGAGTTCTATGGCAGCCTCATAGAGCGGGTGAGTGGCAGGAATTCCCGATGACCGTAGGCGTACAGATCTGGGAGTTACCTCACATTGAACATGCGATTTTATTATTTCCAGGGTTTCCTCCAGCGAATAAGCATCAGTTACCCGAATATCTACAGTGAACCTGCATTCATCCGGAACTACATTGTGCTGGCTGCCAGCATTTAAAACGGTCAAAGACATTTTCATCCGGCCCAGAGTTTCAGAGATTCGTGGAAATTCAAAATCCCTGAACCAGGCGATATCGGCCATCGCTTTGTAAATGGCATTTTCGCCTTCTTCTCGTGCGGCATGGCCGGCTTTTCCCCTGGTAAGACAGTCAATAACCAAAAGGCCCTTTTCAGCCACTGCCATATCCAGACTGGTGGGCTCGCCCACTATCCCGAAGGAAATGGGGGGCATCTTTTCAAGTAAAGCTTCAATGCCGTTTTTACCACTTATCTCTTCTTCTGCCGTGGCTGCCATGACGAGATTGAACGGGAGATCGGACCGGTAGTAAAAACATTCATAGGCAGCCAATAGGGCCACGAGAGGTCCACCGGCGTCGTTACTCCCCAAACCATACAGTTTTCCATCTTCAATGACCGGCACAAACGGATCTTTCGTGTAAGCAGCAGATGGCTTTACGGTATCGTGATGACTATTGAGCAGAAGAGTTGGTTTAGTAGGGTCAAAGTATTGATTTCTTGACCACACATTATTCAGATGGCGGGAAAATGGAATATTCCTTTCTCTGAAAAACTCCTCGATTCGTGAAGCGGTTTTCTCTTCCTCTTTGCTCATAGAGGGAGTAGAAATCAGTTTTTTAAGTAAATCAAGTGCTCCTGTTTGCAAGGTCTCGTCTATCATGATTTCCAAAATTAGCCAATACCACGTGTACAACCATCCAAAGCCTTTCATCATTTCTTCAAGAAACTTTGAAAAACATCTATGAAGCTAATACTTAATCTCTGTTTACTCTCTTTCCTTTTATTCTCCTGCGAACAGCCAACTGTTGAAAATGATCTGATTGGTAGCTGGAAATGGGTGGAATCTACCGGCGGTATAGCCGGGGTAACCATCAGGCCAAAGAATGGGGAAACCCGGATTATTTCATTCGATGCAAAAGGGAATTTTGAAATCGTGGAGAATGATCAACGTGTGGTTTCCTCCCATTTTCAAATTCATGAAGGAAAAAGTATTCTGAGCGAAGAGAAGGTACCCTTGATTTCGTTTGAGGATGAGAGCCAGTTGGAAAAATCATTTGTGATCGTTGGTGATACCCTTTATCTGAGTGATGAGGTGTATGATGGTTTCACCAGCAAGTATGTCCGTTACAATTGAATGGTGGTACCACCTTTCTGATCATTGATAATCGTACTGAGGTCATCAGCTTCACAAATGATGACCTTTTTTACACCTTTGTAGAGGGCTTCAAAAGCATTGTCAAGTTTCGGAATCATTCCTTCAAAAATGCGACCCTCATTTTTATATCTCTCATAAAGTTCGGGTCTGAGTTCAGGAATCACAGACTCCTCATCGTTTACGTCGAGAAGAACGCCTTTTTTTTCGAAACAGTAGATCAGATTTACCAGACAGCGGTCAGAGAGCGACGTAGCCAGTGCCGAGGCCTGCGTGTCTGCATTGGTATTAAGAATGCCAAATTGAGGATCATAGGTAAGCGGTGCAATCACCGGCACCAGATTCAGTTCCAGCAACCTGAGTAATAAAAGCCAGTTGACCGATGCAATATCCCCAACGAGACCATAATCAATGGTTTTGACTGGCCTTTTGACGGCTTTGATCAGTCCGCCGTCGGCTCCGGTAAGTCCCATAGCGTTACAGCCCATAGACTGAAGTGACGCCACTATTTTTTTATTTACTCCTCCACCATATACCATCGTAACTACATCACGCATGGGCTCATCGGTAATGCGACGGCCTTCCACCATAACCGTTTTAATGCCCAGCTGAGTGGCTACCTGAGTAGCTATTTTTCCGCCACCATGCACCAGTAGTTTGTTTCCCTTTATTTCGGAGAAACTTTTGAGAAACCGACTCAGCTTTTCCTCATTGTCAATGACATTCCCACCAATTTTTACGACAGTAACTACCATGTTGTGTCAATTAAATAGTTCAGTAAATTCAAACGTATTTCCATCAAAGAGTCCAAGATCAGAAAGTTTTAGTGAAGGTATGACCAAAAGAGCCATAAATGAAAGAGACATGTAAGGTGAAACCAGTTTTGATCCCAGAATTTCTTTGGCAAATGCATCGATCTGTTTGTAATCCCGGGCCACTTCCTCTACGGGTTTGTCACTCATTAAGCCTGCAATCGGTAAAGGCAATACCCCCATTTTATCGGATGAGACTGCAGAAATTCCTCCTTTTTCCCTGACAACCAGATTTATGGCCTGAGAAAGGTCCTCATCTGTAACTCCAACAGCTATAATATTGTGAGAATCATGTGCTACCGATGAGGCGATGGCTCCCGATTTCAGACCAAAACCATGTATAAATCCGATAGAAGGCGGAGTTTGTCGGTAGCGGTTATACACCACAAGTTTCAATACATCATGTTCGGTATCTGTAATAATCTCTTGTCCATCCAGAAACGGACTGAGAGTTAAAAGATCAGTAACCAGCTGGCCTTCATTTACTTTGATAATTTTTATTTTTCGGGCTTCAGGAGGAAGCGAACAGGTTAATTGAGAAGCTTGTACCGGCTGAGTGTCAAAATTATTCAGAATCCGTGGCTCGGGAACTGGTAACAGGCTCTTCCCCTGGCTCGCCACCAGATTGCCATTAACATAAACCTCAATAACCCCAAAATCACGCAGATTGCTCACTCGGATGAAATCTGCAGGATCTCCTTCGAGCAATAAACCTACAGGTAACTTATAATGCTTTACCGGGTTGAGTGAGGCCATTCTCAGAGCATCGAAAAGCTCTACTCCTGAACCTACTGCTCTGGCCACAAGTTTATTGATATGCCCTTCCAGCAGATCGTCAGGATGTTTGTCATCAGAACAAAACATCATCTGATGACTCCATTCTTTTGCAAGAGGAATAAGTGCATCGAAGTTTTTGGCAGCACTCCCTTCACGAATGAGGATTTTGACACCGAGCTTCAGTTTTTCCTCGGCCTCTTCAAGGGTAAAACACTCGTGATCTGTACTTATGCCAGCAGAAAAATAAGCTCTGGCATCGTCTCCTCTCAGGCCAGGAGCGTGGCCGTCAATTGGCTTTCCAAGGCGTTTGGCGAGCTGCAGTTTTCTGAGAACTTCCTCATCCTGGTGAATGACACCGGGAAAATTCATCATTTCTGCAAGATATCCTATTTCGGGGTGTGAAAGTAGTATCCCTGTATCGTGCGAGTCTATAATGGCACCTGCAGTTTCAAATTGCGTAGCAGGGACACAGGAGGGTGCCCCAAACATCACCTTGAAAGGTGTTTTTCTCGCTTCTTTGACCATGTACTCCACGCCTTCTACGCCAAGTACATTGGCTATTTCGTGAGGGTCTGATACGGAAGCAACTGTGCCGTGACATAGTGCCACACGACCAAATGCCGCCGGAGTGAGCATGGAGCTTTCAATATGAACGTGGGCATCAACAAAACCTGGTAATAAGTAGCTTTCTCCTTTCTTTTCTTCACCGATAATCTTAACGCTGAAAATACGACCTTCTTCAAGAATGAGCTCTCCCCAGCCTATGCTGTCATCAAAAATATTGACAATGTTACCCTGTATTACCTCCATGCATCAAATATAGTATTTCAGGAAATATGCTATCGGGAGAGAATAAAAAAAAGGCAGCAAATGCCGCCTTCTTTCCTTTTCCCTTTATCCTATGTTTCAATATTAATTAACTACTCTTTTAAGATATGATGTGTGTTTATCGCATCATCTGGGGCTGCTGGCCGCCGTTATCATCATCCATGTCTTCTCCACGGTTTTCATTGTTTTCGCCTCTTCTTCGGTTAAACAGGCCGCGTCCATTGCTTTCCATTTTGCCAAAATTGTATGAGAAATCGATACGGATACTTCTTCTGAAAACCTGGCTCAGGTTCTCTGTCAGGAAATAATTCTGCGGATCTGTTCTGTTCTCCAGAGCAGATTTGAAATTGATAGACCGAACGAACGGATTTTCGAGCCCAAGTCCGATACTTCCGCGTTTGTTGTTGATATCTTTTTTTACATTAAGACCATGGAAATAGAAACCGTTTCTGGTCCCCTGCAACTCTACACGTGGAGATCTGTAGAATCCAAAACCAGCGATTGCCCAGCCTTTTGGCAGAGAATACTGGGTATTAAGGTTTACACCTACATTCCAGCCTTTATTTGAAATGGTGCGATTGTCCATGTAGGTGTAACTCGGACTCACCCCTCCGCCGATTCTCCAGTTTTTGTTTGGATTCACATTGTATGAGAAATCAACTCCGTATCTTTTATTTACTCCAATATTTGCAAAGGTAGTTTGAGTAACGTCAACCCCTTCATTATCGCGAACCACGCTGCTTACAGATGTAATGCTGTTATCCTCTACTCTAGAGAAAACAGAAATATTGATTGAATTGCGGTCAAAATAGGTGCTCCAGGCCAATTCCATCATATCCACCTTTTCGGGAGCCAGCGTAGGATCTCCAAATGAAATACTGTTGGCATTTGCATAATTTACGTATGGATTCAGGAATCTGATAGATGGACGCTGAATTCTCTGTGTATAACTGGCTCTCACAGAACCTCCTTTTTCAAATCGTTTTGAGAGATTTACACTGGGCAGCCAGTTGTCGTAATCCGGAATTTCCACATCTGCTCTTTCTTTGAATTGAGCACTTATAAGGGTTCTTTCATACCTCATGCCTGCCTGAATTCCCCATTTTTGAGGAAGCTCCACTGTAAATGAAGAGTATGCTGCCACCACATCCTGGTCATAGTCAAGGAAATTTGACCTTAAGGCATTCTGTGCGTATTCGCCCGTTTCTATATTGTAGCTGTAAAATTTACCATCCGATGTGGCAGATCTGAGTGTACCTTTTCCACCCATTTCCCATTTCAGCTTGTTACCCAGTGGCTGCACATAATCAAGCTGCAGGTTTATTTCTCTGTCAATACCTCTGTTATCGCTGCTGTCTGCCGGAAGACTGTTCTGATCGGCAATAAAAAACTCTTTCCGGTTATTCTGAGACCACTGAGCCATCATACTAAGCTCCTGAACCGGATTCTCATATTTTTTATTAAACGTGAAATCCAGATCACTTGAATTGCTACGACTGGTTTGATCAATATATCGGGTATTTTCAAAAATAAGATTACGGTTTTGATCCAGAAGTGTAGTTACCTGGTCACCGATACTTCCATTTCCACGTAGCCTGCCCGAATAAGTAAGAGAAGCATTGGTCTTTTTGTCAAAATCATAGGTAAACGTACCGCTGTATCTTCCACCACCCCAGCTTCCACGATTGTCGTCGGTTTGTGTCAGGTAGGTTGCTTCGCCTCCAATAACGCTTGTTCGGGTGTTTTCACCCAATGTTTTGAAACCATAGGAGGCTCTCCCTCCGCCGTTAAGGGCAATTCCCCATTTTTTGTCCTTTAGATTCAGACTACCATTAAGTGAAGAACCTAAAATACCCGCTCCACCATTCACCATTCCGGTTATTCCTGCCAGTGTATTTTTTTTCAGAATGATATTGATGATTCCCGCAGTACCATCACCGTCGTACTTTGCACTTGGGGAGGTGATCACTTCCACTGATTTGATCTGATCGGAAGGTATTTGCTTGAGAGCTTCTCCTACGCTACTGGCAAAAATGGATGAAGGCTTGTTATCTATCAACACGCGAACGTTTGAACTTCCACGTAGCTCTACTTCTCCATCCAGATCCACACTTAGCATAGGTACTTTTCTCAGTACTTCCTCTGCGGTGCCACCCCGGTTCGTAATATCTTTATCTGCGTTATAAACGAGCCGGTCAATTTTATCTTCTACCAATGCCGCCTGACCGGTAACAGTAACCTCCTGCAATTGAATATTATCTCCGATAAGCATTACATTTCCTAGATTGATTTTTGGGTTACCTGGGCTAATCTCGAGATTTTCAACGGCATGTGCTTTGTAGCCAATGTACGAAATGAGTACTTTGTAGATGCCTGCCTTCAGATTTTCGAATTTAAATTTACCATCTGTACCGGTTAATGATCCATCAATGGCCTTGGAAGCATCCCACAAAGCCACTGCAGCAAATTCTATCGGAGCTCCGCTTACAGAGTCTATTAATACCCCTTCAATACTCCCTTCTGCAAAGGTCGGGGCTCCAGCCGGACGCTGAGCAAAAACACCGAGTCCGAAAAACAAGATGGCTACAATGGAAAAATACGTCTTCATAAAATTTGGCATTAGTTAACTATAGGTTTTCAGGAAAGCGAATAATACTGTCACAAAGTAAGACACCCAAAACCGTGAAAAGATTGTCTGGGAATCAGATTAAGAGCCCCGGAGTAGATGTATTCAAGTGAAGTGTCGATGTAATTTGATAGGTATCGACCAAACCAGATTCTTTGAATAATTCAATTTTGATCGATAAATAAACTTCTTCCTACTATTTGTTTATAAAATGCAATTCAGGTAATTAAAGGAATGTGATGATAAGAAAAGTACAATAAGAATTCTTAATAAAGATCAATCATAAATGGATTCAAACTTTCCATTCGGATGAAATTGACGTAATTTTGCGGCCACTTTTTTTCATGTTATTCCTTCACAGTTCATGAGTTTTGAAACCGAGCTTCAAAAGAGGCGTACTTTTGCGATTATCGCTCACCCGGATGCCGGGAAAACAACGCTCACTGAAAAACTTCTCCTTTTCGGGGGAGCTATTCAAACGGCGGGTGCGGTAAAATCCAACAAAATCAAGAAGAGCACCACTTCCGATTTTATGGAAATTGAGAAGCAAAGAGGTATCTCTGTGGCAACCTCGGTGATGACTTTTGAATATAAGAAGCTGAAAATTAATATTCTGGATACCCCGGGCCACAAGGACTTCGCAGAGGATACTTACCGCACCCTTACTGCGGTGGATAGTGTGATTCTGGTGATTGACTGCGTAAAAGGCGTGGAGGAGCAAACAGAAAAACTCATGGAAGTGTGCCGCATGAGAGACACACCAGTTATTATTTTTGTGAATAAGCTGGATAGAGAAGGTCAAAATCCGTTTGATCTGCTGGACGAACTTGAGCAGAAACTTGATATACGTACCCGGCCAATAACCTGGCCAATCAACGGTGGCCGTGACTTCAAGGGAGTCTATCATTTGCTGGACAAGACCATGAACTTCTTCGCCGTCAATAAAACGCGTCTGGAAGAAGATATTTTTCAATACAACATCGATTCGGACGAGTTAAGAAACAAGATCGGAGCCAAAGACTCAGACCAACTTCAGGAAGATGTGGAACTCATCGAAGGGATTTACGATGAGTTTGATCGTGAGGCGTATCTTCAGGGCAAACTGGCTCCGGTGTTTTTTGGTAGTGCTGTAAGCAATTTTGGTGTCATGGAATTACTGGATACCTTTTGCCGGATTAGCCCATTGCCGGTGGCCCGCAAAACCGATAAGCGAATTGTAGAGCCTCTGGAATCGAAATTCACCGGATTTGTATTTAAAATTCATGCCAATATTGATCCGCGTCATCGCGACAGGATCGCCTTCCTGCGTGTATGTAGTGGCACATTTGAGCGAAGTAAATTTTATGAGCATACGCGTCTGAATAAAAAGCTGCGGTTTTCAAATCCATACATGTTTATGGCTGATAGCAAGGAGGTGGTAGAGGAAGCCTTTCCGGGAGACGTCGTTGGTTTGTATGATACCGGTAATTTTAAAATTGGGGACACGCTTACCGAGGGAGAAGAATTACGATTTACGGGGATTCCGAGTTTTTCTCCGGAATTATTCCGTGAGGTAATCAATGCAGACCCCATGAAAACCAAGCAATTGGAAAAGGGAGTGCAGCAGCTATCTGAAGAAGGTGTGGCTCAGCTGTTTACCATGCAGCCGGGAAACCGTAAAATTATAGGTACGGTTGGAGAGCTTCAGTTTGAGGTTATACAGCATCGCCTGCTAAACGAGTATGGTGCCAGCTGCCGGTTTGAGTCAAAGCCTTACTCCAAGGCTTGCTGGATTACGAGCGAGAACCCTCAGGCTCTTTCAGAGTTTATCCGACTCAAGGGTAATTTCATCGCCTACGACAAAGACAACAACCCGGTTTTCCTTGCAGAAACTGACTGGATTTTACGTATGAACATGGAAAATAACCCGGAGGTTGTTTTTCATACCACCTCAGAGTTTAAAACAGAAGCTTAGTCTTCGGGATAGGGAACAAAAACGAAGCTTACAAATTTGCCATCCATCACAAAAAGGCAGCAGTATTCCTCGGGATCCTTGTAGTTTTCTTTAAAAAGTTCCTCTGATTCGGCACCCACCAGTTCCCGCTGAAGAAACTCCTCTATCATTGAGGCTTTGTACTCGTATCGGGTAGAAAAGTCGTTTTTATAAAACAAGGTACTTCCCACAGGTACCTCGTCTGCCGTGGCCACAAAAACCGGATATTTGCTGAAGCCTCTGCTTCGTACCTGATAGGAGGCCTCTTTCAGATGGTCACATACTTTCAGAAAATCTTCCGTTATTAAACCCATCATCTGTTTGTCCAATTCCGGCGAATTGGCGTCATCCATGATAGAGTTTTCATTCGAATGGTTAATCATAATTTTCTAGATTCTTGCTGCCAGTAATAACCGTAGATCGCGATACCTGAGTTCATGTTTTTTGGCAATGTGCTGGGAAGTGATGTTTCCTTTAAACGCATAAACACCATGAATAAACCAGGGATTACTCAGAATCATTTCTGTAACCCCTCCGTGATTTCCGGTTTTTAGCAGTAGCGGGGTGAAAATATTACTTAAGCTGTAACTGGCAGTATGGGCTACCTGAGAGGCAATATTAGGTACCCCGTAATGCAAAACGCCATGTTTTTTGAATACAGGATTTGCGTGATCGGTCATCTGGCTGGTTTCTACACAGCCGCCCTGATCAATGGCCACATCGATGATAACCGAATTTTCCTTCATTTGCTCTACCATTTCTTCGGTGACCACAAGTGGAGTGTAGCCCTTTTCCGGACGTAGGGCCGCAATCACCACATCGGCTTCCTTCAATGCTTTACCTAGATTTTCTGAATCGATAATCGAAGTAAAAATATGTTGTCCTAAACTATAGCGTAGCCGCTGCAGACGATATAAATGAAGATCGAAAACCTTAATCTCAGCACCCAGACCTATGGCCGTACGTGCCGCAAACTCGGCTACCGTACCCGCACCAAGGATAATTACAGAAGTAGGTGGTACGCCTGCGATTCCGCCAAGAAGTAACCCCTTTCCCTTTCCCAGATACTCAGAGGCAAGCAAAATGGCAGAGCTGCCGGCGATCTCACTCATGGCCCTTACCACGGGGAAATTGCCCACTTTATCCTGCATGTATTCAAAGCCAATAGCGGTTATTCTCTTTTGGATGAGTTTCTCAAAAAATGCCTTCTCCTGTTTAATGTACTGAATTGCAGAAAAAAGGGTGGCCTCCGGACTCATAAGATCTATTTCTTCGAGGGTTGGAGGATTCACTTTAAGGACAATCTCCGACTTAAAAACCTCAGAAGGAGAATAAGCTATTTTTGCACCGGCGTTCTGATACCGGTCATTTCCGAAATCTGCTGCCAAACCAGCGTCTTTTTCCACAACTACTTCATGGCCGTTTCTTACCAGTACCGATACGGCATCTGGGGTAAGTACAATTCGTTTTTCAAGAGGAGATTGTTCTTTGGGTAAACCAATGCTCAGATTTTTACGAGACTGTTGAACAGCTAGAGCCTGCTCTTTGGTCTCCATAATATGCTGTAGTGCAAGTTCACTTACTGGATGGTCTGCCATTCTTGTATTCCTTCTATAGTAAAAGTCCGTAAATTGTTTTCCTCTGCCTCAATATGAACCGAAACTGCATTTTCCGGTAAAAGCTGCTCGATGACCTGCGGCCATTCAATAAGACAAACATCTCCTGAAAACAGATATTCTTCCATTCCGAAGTCAAGGGCTTCCTGCCAGTTTTTGAGCCTGTAGCAGTCGAAGTGATAAATTGCTTCGCCTGTGGCGGTCTGGTACGTGTTAACAATCGAAAAGGTAGGGCTCTGCACTTCTCCGATCACTCCGAGGTGATGACAAATTTCTTTGATACAGGTGGTTTTTCCGGCACCCAGATTCCCTGTAAAGCACCACACCGGATACTTCTGCATCTGGTGAGAAATCTTCTTTGCAAGAGAGTTTAGCTCTTTCAGGTTTATATCTTTAAACTTCAGGGTCATCGGAATGCAAAAATACCCAATTTTGAGGGCAAAAGGCAGAAAAAATATAACTAAAATCTTGAACTATTCATAGGCTCAGCCGTTGATATAACGTTCAAATTTTAAGACCTTTGTTAAAAATCTCCAAGTCCTTCATTCAAACATGCTCGAAAGCCGTAAACACGTCATTCTTTTCTTCTTTTTTACAATTGGTATCATTTACCTGCTACGGCTGTTTTATATTCAGATTATAGACTCCAGGTATAGATCTATTGAGGCCACCAATGCCATTAAAAGGCAGGTTGAAATCCCTTTGAGGGGGCAGATATATGATCGGAACGGGAAGCTTTTGGTTCAGAATCAGGAGGTGTATGATATGTACGTGACACCCAAGGAGGTGGCAGGCTTAGATACCGCGTTTTTCTGTAGTGTACTTGGTATTACCCGCGGATTTTTTGACAGCACCATGGCTGAGGCCTCATCCTACTCGAAAAACAGGGCTTCCTTATTTATGCGTCAGCTAAGTAAAGAGGAGTTTGCACGAATGGCCGATGTGATGATCAATTTCAAAGGATTTCATTTTGAACAGTCCTTTTTTAGGACGTACCCTGGCCATACGCTGGCCAACGCCCTTGGGTACATCGGAGAGATTTCCAAAGAACAGTACGATCAGCAAAAGGAAAAATACTATAGGAAAGGAGATTACATTGGCCTTTCTGGAATTGAAAAAGAATACGAAATAGAGCTTCGTGGCAAAAGAGGAGTGAAGTTTACCTTGATGGACGTCCACATGGAAGACAAAGGCTCCTACGAAGACGGACGCTTTGATACAACCGCGGTAGTAGGAAAAGATTTGTTTTCCTCTATTGACATGGAGCTGCAACAATTGGCAGATAGCCTGTTTCAAAACAAGGTAGGAGCCGTGGTGGCTATTGAACCAAAGACTGGTGAAATTCTGGTGATGGGTTCGTATCCGACTTATGACCCGAATTTACTTTCAGGGAAAGCTTTTTCTGAAAACTACCTCAAACTGGTGAGGGATCCAGATAAACCCACATTTAACCGAACCATATCTTCATTTTACCGTCCGGGTAGTACCTTCAAGCTGGTGCAGGCGTTAGTAGGTCAGCAGCAGGGAGTTATAAATCCCAAAAGTGCGTTCATTGGAGCATTTTCACCCATGGCCTGTCATGGTCATGGTATTCACCACCTCTCCAATCTGAATAATGCCGTTCAGTATTCCTGTAACCCCTATTTTTATAACGTGTTCAAAAAAATTATTGAAAATACGAGTGAGAAGAATCCTTTCCTTGGAGCCAGAGAGGGCCTTACTCGTTGGCATGATATGGTGGAGAAATTTGGATTTGGTACGAAACTAGGCGTGGATATTCCAGGTGAAAAAAGTCAGCTTTTGCCTGATCTAAGCCTTTATGATAAGTATTATGGAAAAGATCGTTGGAAATTCTCCAATATCTATTCGTTATCTATCGGTGAAGGAGAACTTGGTCTGGATGTGCTCAAACTTGCCAATCTTGCTGCAACTCTGGCCAATAAGGGCTACTGGATTACGCCGCACCTGATCAGGGGAGTGGGGGCAGACAAAAGCGGCATGAAAAAGGAACGACTTCAGGTACATCAAACCGGCATAGAACCTAAACATTTTCTGGCCATTTATGACGGCATGGAGAAGGTAATCAGTGCCGGTACAGCCCGAAGGGCATTCATGGAAAATATCAAGATTCTCGGCAAAACCGGGACCTCACAAAATAAACGAGGGAAAGATCATGCGATTTTTATTGCTTTTGCTCCCCGGGAAAACCCTCAGATTGCCATTGCAGCGGTCGTGGAAAATGCCGGATTTGGAGGGTCATCTGCAGCACCCATCTCTTCTCTATTAATTGAAAAATATCTGACAGGAAAAATAGAACGTCGTGCTATGGCTGAGCAAGTGAAGGCTCAAAGCTTTACCACAGTGGCTGCCGCATCAGCGAAATAACCAATGGCAAACGAAATTAATATCAAACGGGGAATCGACTGGGTGACGGTTCTGCTTTATCTGGCCCTGGTACTCATCGGATACCTCAATATTTATGCGGCGGTATATAACCCTGAAAACCCCATAAGTATATTTTCACTGTCGCATAATGCAGGACGTCAGTTGATGTTTATAGGGCTGGGTTCCGTACTCATTACCCTCATCTTATTCATAGACTATAAGCTTTACGACACTTTCGCTTATATTTTCTATGGATTCATGATTCTGCTACTTATTGCCACCATATTCATAGGTAGTGATATTAAAGGGTCGCGTTCCTGGATCAAGCTCGGGATATTCTCACTTCAACCTGCAGAATTTGCAAAACTGGTCACGGCACTGGCTTTGGCAAAATACCTGAGCTCCCAAACCATAAATCTGTCAAAGCTGAAAGACTTGTGGAAAGCGGCTGTACTCATACTTCTTCCGCCGATCATTATTATCGCTCAGAAAGAAACGGGCTCTGCCCTTACGTTCGCTATTTTTATGATTGTGCTCTACCGAGAGGGCTTGCCCGGAGTTTACCCAGCCTTGTTTCTGGCGTTTGTGGTGCTCTTAATTGTATCATTGTTTTATTCCAAATGGTACATCATGATAGGTATAGTACTTCTGGCCCTTATGGTATGGTATTTCGTATTCTCCAGAAGAGACCGCACCTCCCAGAACCTCACACGGATGATTGGCCTGGTCCTTATTTTCTGTACGTTTACCATGGGAGTAGACTTTTTCATAAATAAGGTATTACAGCCGCATCAGCAGAAAAGAATTAAGGTGCTTGTTGACCCGGATGCAGACCCATTGGGAGCAGGCTGGAATGTCACCCAGTCAAAAATCGCAATTGGCTCTGGCGGAGTGGTAGGTAAAGGATATCTTCGAGGAACTCAAACCAAGTTCGATTTTGTGCCTGAGCAATCCACAGATTTTATTTTCTGCACCATTGGTGAAGAGTGGGGCTTTCTGGGAAGTATTATTACCATAGGACTTTATCTGGCGTTACTGGCCCGCTTGGTACACCTGGCCGAGCTGCAGCGTGATAAATTCGCAAGGGTCTATGGCTATAGTGTTGCCTCCATTATCTTCTTCCATGTACTGGTGAATCTTGGTATGACTATTGGCCTTATGCCAGTAATTGGTATTCCCCTTCCGTTCCTGAGTTATGGGGGGTCCTCGCTTTGGTCATTTACCATCCTTCTTTTTGTGTTTCTAAAGCTGGATGCTCACCGGAGCTTTAAAACTTATTAATTTTTGAATAAATTATATTTTCAGTAAATATTGAAAAATTCAAAAAGTCTTTACCTGATACCTACTCCCTTGGCCGAGGATACCGTTCACCGGGTGCTGCCCGCAGAGACCATCGAACGGATCACAGATCTCAGGGTATTTTTTGTGGAGAATGTGAAAAGTGCAAGACGTTTTATTTCTTCCTTAAAGAAGGGTGTGGTTATCGATGAACTTACTTTTATTCTTCTTGATAAGCGGAGCACTTTTGAAAGTATCTTTCAGTATCTTACAGAGGTCAATGAAAATGTAGGCGTGCTCTCAGAGGCAGGATGCCCCGGCGTGGCAGACCCGGGTGCGATTGCCGCAGATGCTGCCCATCAACTCGGTTGGAATGTGGTTCCCCTTGTAGGCCCATCATCTATTCTTCTTGCACTCATGGCATCCGGTTTTAACGGGCAAAGCTTCGTTTTTCACGGTTATCTACCTATTGATAGGAAGGAACGAAATAAGAAAATTAAAGAACTCGAGCGGGCAGCAGTTTTGCGGAGGCAGACTCAGATTTTTATGGAGACTCCTTACAGAAACCTTCAAATGTTTGAAAGCTTGCTTCAGACCTGTCATCCTGACACCCGCTTAAGCATTTCTGCCGACCTCACCTCCAGTCAGGATTTTTCTCAAACGCGAAGTATTTCATCGTGGTCAAAAATGAAGCTTCCTGATATTCATAAAAAACCTGCAATTTTTATTCTGGGCTAAAGGTAGAAGCTGCATTTAATCTGAAGGGCTTCAAAAAGTAGCTCTTCGTACCGATTTCTGGAAATTTCCATAGCCCCATAGCGAGCCACATTGTCATTGATAAATTGAGTATCTAACAGAAGGTAGCCATTCTTTCTTAAGATGCCAATAAGGTAGTGAAAAGCTACTTTGGATGCATTTGATACAAGATGAAACATGGACTCGCCGAAAAACGCTCCGCCCAATGCTACTCCGTACAAACCTCCCACCAACTTGCCGTCCTGATACGTTTCTACAGAATGAGCCAGTCCCAAATGATGAAGTTCGGTGTAAACCTGAACGAGCTCTTCTGAAATCCAGGTGGCATCGCCCTCAAAACGAGGGGTAGCACATTTTCGCATGACTTCCTCAAAATTACGGTCAACCAGTATTTCAAAACGTTTCTGATTAATTGTGGAACGCAAGGATTTTGAGGGCTTATATGACCCGAAAGGGATGATTGCACGAGGATCTGGGGCATACCAATGAATGGTTCCATCCTCCTCCGCCATTGGGAATATGCCGTTTGAGTAGGCGTAAATAAGATCTGTTACCGTCAACGACATCTTAACCGATCAACGAAATTCTATCTTCTTTAAGTTTTTGCTCGGTCCACTCCACCAATACTTTTTGGTTTTCCGTAGTGTTAACTCTTTTACCTGTATAATCTGGCTGAATCGGAAGGTTACGGTTATAGCTGCGGTCAATCAGTGTGAGCAGCTCAATTTTATTCGGACGCCCAAAGGCTTGAAGGGCATCAATTGCCGCACGCACCATTCGTCCTGTAGCCAGCACATCATCTATCAGAATAACATCTCTGTTTTCTATGACGAAATTGATATCCGTACTATTTGGAGTAAGTATTGAATCCCGTCTTCTGAAGTCGTCCCTGTAAAAAGTAGCGTCCAGTTTTCCGTAGGTAATTTTATGACCTAGGGTGTCTTCCAAAAGTTTTACGATCCGATCTCCCAGGAATACTCCCCGAGGTTGCAATCCTATTAGTAGGGTATTTTCCAGGTTGCCATGATTCTCGATAATTTCCTGAGTGAGCCTCTGAAGAATTACATCGAGAAGCTGCCCGTTGACAATGATTCTTTTCTTACTCATGAATGCTTAATTGACCGGTAGCAAAAGTACTACTTCCATTCAGATAGTCTAATTAATCCCTCTTTTAAAGTGTTTACTCATCTTTTCTGTCGCACTTTCTATCTTTGACACATTAAGTAAATGTTCATGAAATATTTAGTTGTGGGGCTGGGAAATATCGGACCTCAATACGCCTTTACCAGACATAATGCGGGGTTTATGGTTCTTGATCGTATAGCCTCACAGGAAAAGCTTACTTTTCAACAAGACAAGCTGGCCACATATGCCCTCTGGAGAACGAAGGGCAGGCAAATACATCTGATAAAGCCTACTACCTACATGAATCTTTCGGGTAAGGCGATGGCTTACTGGATGAAGAAGCTGGATGTGCCTGTTGAAAATACCCTTGTTCTTGTTGATGACCTGGCATTGCCATTAGGAAAGTTACGACTCAAACCCAAGGGGTCTTCCGCAGGCCATAATGGTCTGAAAGATATTGAAGGTGTTTTGGGTAGTCAGGCATATCCCAGATTGAAAATTGGAATTGGGGATTCATTTCCCAAAGGCGGGCAGGTTGACTATGTCCTGGGAAATTTCAGTGAGGGTGAATTTGCCATACTTCTGGAAAAATTGGATAAGGCCAAAATCATGATTTCTGATTTTTGTACTTTAGGAATAGAGCGATGTATGAACTTGCATAATGAATAATTGTACTTTTTTAAGAATATTTGCATTTTGCCTGAATTAAATACTTTATATAGTAAATATTTTTATTAACAGAATAAAATATTTGTTTTTGTTAAATATATAAAATTCAAATTTCAAAAATGGGTCTATTTTGATTTTTTAACAAAATATTATTCTGTCAATCATCTATTGTTGGATTTGCATGTCTTTAAATAATCAGCCAATTTTGTAGCGTAATCAAACAAAGGGAAATTAACAAATCCATGAAAAAGATGAACAAGTTATTTAACATCGCAATTGTATTTTCAGTAGTTGTCTTGGGAGTAGGACACGCTGTAGCATCAGACTCGGTAAAAGTTGGTTCAGGAATATATTTGTCTCAGGGCACAGATTCAAACTTCAAAGTTTATATGAATCAGAATGCCAGAAGATTTATCAAGAAAAACAACGAGGACTGGGATAAGTTCAACGAGGTAGTACGACTCTACAATACGTCTAAAGGGAAGTTTCAAAAACTTTCTGAAACAGAGAAGGCAGATTTCTTTAGTTCAGTGGCTACTATAAAAGGTAAGCTGGCTAAAATGAATAACAAAGAAGCTCAGACTTGGTTGAAGAGAGTGGATGTTACAGAAAAGGTTTTCGCCTTCATCTGGAACAACAAAATTGAGTACAGAGCTATTGACGAATTATATGAGCTTCCTGCAATAGCCTCTGAGCCAGCATTAGGAAGATAATTGAAAAGATATTTCATAGTTTAATAGGTTAGGGTTGAATAGATTGAAAGGCCTTCCGCCATGCGGGAGGTCTTTTTTTATTTCATAGTTTAATAGGTTGGGCGGGACGCGAAGTCTTGAATAGATTGAACTTATTAACAAACACTCATTTCCGGTTTTATCATTTGGTCCATATTAGCTGAAAGTCAGCGGGTAGCAAATAAGGCTAAAAAAAATACACAAAATCTTATTCCGGGATATTGACAATAAAAAATATACGGCTATCTTTGCACCCACATTTGACAGACGTCCCAAGTCAAAGTCAAAATGGTCCGGTAGTTCAGCTGGTTAGAATACCTGCCTGTCACGCAGGGGGTCGCGGGTTCGAGTCCCGTCCGGACCGCAAAAAGCACTCTGAGAGGGGTGCTTTTTTTCATAAAGCACATGGCTACTTCTATTATATTCTACGTTTACATTTTGATGAATGAAGCGGGAAAGTACTATAAAGGATTTACAACACACCCTATGCGGAGGCTGGAAGAACATAATTCGGGTCTGAGCCGCTTTACTTCGGACAAAGGCCCCTGGGAGATGGTCTATCTGGAAGTAGTACCCACCAAGAGAATAGCCTTAAATCGGGAGAAAAATTTGAAGAAAGCCACCAAGGAAAGGATTCAGTGGTTAATTTCATCCGAGAAAAATCTGTTGCAATCTGCAGATGCCGACTTAAGTAAATTTTGAATACCTGCCTGTCATCCTCACGAGACCGTGAGGACGGGTTCGAGTCCCGTCCGGACCGCAAAAAGCACTCTGAGAGGGGTGCTTTTTTTCATAAAGCACATGGCTACTTCTATTATATTCTACGTTTACATTTTGATGAATGAAGCAGGAAAGTAGATCAAGTCAAAAAGTTGTGGAGGGGTGAGTAAATTATGTACCTCCAATTCACAAAAAAGAGGTGCCTGAAAGAGACACCCCCGGTTTTTATGGCTATAAAAGATTGTTTTACAAACTTATGTCTCTTCCGAATTAACTGAAACAAGGGAATTACGGAAATGACAACGTATTTCTACCTGTTTTTTAAGAGTGTTCCAGGTAGTCAAGATCTTTTCCGTGGGTTTCAGGGATAGTTAAAGTGCTCAGAAAACCGAGTGTATATGCCACTATACCAGTAATGGCCCCGGCCAGAATTACACCCGTGATGGGTTTAAAGAAGGAAAAAATCAGAATCATTCCCGGCACGGCACCCCTAACCATATTCGGTACAGTAGTTGCCGCAGTGGCCCGCAGGTTTGTGCCAAACTGTTCGGCTCCTACCGTAACAAACATGGCCCAATAGCCTGTTCCTAAGCCAAGCCAGCAACAAATAGCGTACATGCCCGCGGCAGATTCAATACCTGCAAACAGAAAAATAACTACCCCAACCAGCGAGAATAGCATCATCCAGAATATCGCTTTTTTACGGGAATGAAACGCATGGCTTATGAAGCCGCTAAGAAAATCTCCTGCAGAGATCCCGATATACGCCCACATCACGGCATCACCGGGATTAACTGGTTCCTGAATGCCTAATGCTTCCCCGAATTCGTTGATGAAATAGGCCAGTATTCCGATACAAAACCAGGTAGGCAGGCCAATTCCTATGCATTTGATGTATTTGACAAAACGCTCCCAATTGGTGAAAAATGATAGGAAACTGCCTTTTTTAATTGATTTGTCATGCGTAATGTTTTTATACATGCCGCTTTCAATTACCCCTACACGAAGTAGTAAGAGAGCGAAACCCATGGCTCCACCGATAAAATAAGCGACCGTCCAGTCACCTGAAAGTCTAACAGTAAAGTTACCCACTACCGCTCCCATAAGTCCGATACCCGCAACAAGTGATGTGCCAATAGCCCTCAGGTTTTTGGGTAAGGTTTCTGAAACCAGGGTAATTCCTGCTCCAAGCTCTCCGGCCAAACCTATTCCTGCAATAAATCTAAGCCACTTGTAGGCTTCAGTTTGATCCATAAAGTGGATATTGGGGACAAGGCCACATGCGATGTTTGCCAGTGAATAGGTGATTATAGATCCAAAAAGCACAGATAATCGTCCTTTTTTATCACCCAATACTCCCCATAAAATACCACCCAGTAATAATCCTATCATTTGATAATTGAGGATGGATTTACCTACTGTGCTCACTTCCTGTTCGCTCAGTCCCAGACTTTGCAGGCTGGGCACACGTACTATGCCGAATAGCTGCATATCATAAATATCCACGAAATAGCCAAGTGCAGCCACAATGACAGGAAGACTGAGCAGTTTTTTCCAGTCTTCAGAGGAAAGTTTGGTTGACATAAGGTAAGGGTGAGAGGGGTTTATTTCGAGGTAAAAATAATCAAATTGGCTTAAGTTTTATCACCAAAGGAAAGGTCTCCGGCATCTCCTAAACCCGGAACTATATACGACTTACTGTTAAGTTCACTATCCAGATCTCCAAGATACAATCTGCACTCTGGCATACGTGCCTGAATGAATCTTGCACCTCTTAAAGACGCAATAGCCGCCACCACATAGGTACGCTTCGGAATACCATACCTCATCATGGCATGATAGGCCTTTTCTATTGATTTTCCGGTGGCAATCATCGGATCACAGATGATGAGAGTTCGGCCCTGTATATCAGGACTCGTGATGTAATCCATTTCAATATCAAATTCTTCTTTGGCATCATGGGTACCCCGGTAGGCTCCAATGAAGGCTCCATCGGCCTGATCAAAATAATTCAGTAATCCCTGGTGAAGTGGTAAGCCGGCCCTTAGAATGGTACAGATTACCGGATTTTCTACCATGAGCTTTGTTTCTTTCTGGCCCAGAGGTGTCGTGATTTCTGAAGTGGAAAACACCATGTTCTTGGAAATCTCGTAGGCCAGTATTTCCCCGATTCGCTCCATGTTTCTTCTGAACTTCGGGCGGTCTTTTTGCATCACTTCATCCCGAATTTCTGCAAGAAAGTGATTCGCGATACTACTGGTTTCGGTAAGTATATACATGAAAGTGAGTTCTTTTCAGGGCTCAATTTACATGAATGAGACTTCGAATAAAAGTGGAGTGCGTTTAAGTTTTGCAATGCAACAAAAGCCAGTAGATATCTCTCACCACCACTGATAAATTATGATCGTCAATAAACTTAGCACTCGCCAGATCTACATCACTCAAGTATCCCTAAATCAGGCTCATTTACCCTTCAAAACAGGATATTTCCGCAATAAATATGTTGAAGGTGAGCTCCTGCAAGGTAGATAAAAATGGTTATTCCACTTAATTCAGATCGAATTTCAGACTCCATGCCAGTCTCCATTGATTGGCTTTGCTGGTATTGAGGCGGTCATCGGTTTGAATGCCAAGGTCCAGTTTGCTCCATTTGGTCAATTTGGTTTCCAGACCGGCTTTGTACCTTACCTGGTCAAACGAGTCGCCAAGTTTGTAAAACAAATCTGCAGAGATATAGGGCTCAAATCTACTTTTCGTATTGAAACTGAATTCCAGTTTATTACGCAGGTAGTCGGCGTCTAACTCCAGTCCATCGGGGTCATCTTTAAACTGCTGCTGGTACCTGAAACGATACCCTATTTTCAGCGGATTGAGAACCTTGGTTTTGTATTTCAATTCTCCATAAAACCGGTGATATTTTTCCAGGGCCGAAGTTTCCTGATCGGGCTCACCAATAAAGCGATACCAGGCAGAAACAGCGAAACCATAGGGATGATCATAGGTGAGTCCGGCTTCGCCAATGAAGGCTTTCACTGGCTCTCCAATTTCATTGACCCGTGCCTGAATATTGCCCTCCAGATCCAGCTTATTGGTCACTTTGTATTTGGCTTCTATTTTATTCCAAACCCCCAGCTGTGCTTTTAGGGTATTTCCGCTGAGTAGCAGAGCAATAATTATTACACTTATTTTTTTCATGAGTTGGGTTTTATACATGATAAAAGGCGTGAATTCTGGCGGCATCCTTCAACAGGTCAATGGACTGAATTTCCACCCGATGTACCTTAAGGCCGGTTCTTTCTTCCAGGTCTGAGAATAGTGGCTGCGTGTTTCCTGGTTTCAGCAAATCCAGATTGTCGTACTCAATCAAATGATACACCTCTTTTTTAGTGAGTATGTTGCCATCCAGCAATAAGGTACAAATGATAATGATGCCATTGATCAAACCCAGCTCATCCCAGTTTCCTTTAGCCACGGCTGTTACCAGTCCCATGGCTATCACCATAAAAAGGTAAGTCATGTCTTTGGTATTGATGCCTTCTGTACGAAACCTCAGCATGCTGAATACAGCAAACAGCCCAAAAGCAGCTCCCATGGTCATATCTACCCGATTAAGCAGATAGGAAATGAGGAAAATGATGAGGTTAAAGCCAAAAAAAGTAAGAAACAGTTCTTTTTTTCGATAAAGCCGGAAATACACCAGTCTTATCATGATAAATACGGCCAGCAGGTCAACGGCCAGCCGGATAAAGAATTTGTCGGAAAGTTTACCCAGGAGTTCGGCCTGGCCCATAATATCGAGTATCGGCATCATAATTTTGTTGACGTTAAAAAGGGTTTGTAATTGCGATCAAAAAGTGGTTTCAGGCGATTGTGTTTGACTGCCTCATCCAACGAAATAATACCCAGACAGTATTTACTCAGAGTTCCGGGTCGTAGGCCCAGCTGTTTCAACACTTGTTTTGCAGGGCTTTTTTTGAGTTTTTCCTGCTTTATTTCTATCACGGCCAGATTTTCAAAATTTTGGCTTACGGCTTCATTGGCAGCACAAAGATTCAGGTCAATGGTGACTCTTTCCGGTCTTTTCTTATTTACCAGAGTTATACGGTTATAGGCAATAAGTACTGTCGGATTTAAAATACTGGCAGGGTAGGGGCTTACTTGTTGTAAAAACAGATCTTCATCTTCCTGCAAATGTGTATTTTTCGGAAAGCCGGTTTTAATCCGTGATTTTTGGGTACGCCCATGATTATCCTTGAATTTTACTTCAAAAAACGCGACTCCGGAATCCACGTATTGCCGTTTACGGATTTTATACCGGTTTAGCCGCCCTTTGCGATGCTCATGGAAAAGGTGGAGGTCTGCCGTGTCATAATATTGAGATACGTATCTGAAAATACGTTTCCCCTGAATTTCGAGCAAGAAATAATCCTCACGGAGCTGTTGGAGCATAGGCCACACCATAGAGGCTGGAATCACGTACTTTTCCTCACGGCGATCCATCAGCTCGGCTCCATTGAGCTGCTTTAAGCCTATTGACTCGAATTCTTGAAGGGCAAGGTTATGTTCTGCCGGCTTACCTGGTAAATACTCTGGCTGCTTCATAGCGTGAATTAATATGAGTTTTCAATTGTGAAATGCCTGTCTCGAAGGCTGCAGGCGAGCTCAGGTAAGTATATCCGGTCTGCTCGGTCTCACTACCGTTTACATAATCCCGAATCAGCTGATAATTTTTGTCAATCATTCCCTCTACACGTGCAGGGTCAAAGGCTCCCTCAATAAACTGTGATACCAGGGCCTTGTATCTGGCATAGTATATCGGATCATCTGCCAGATAGCGTAGAAGTGGCCAGACCTGCGTTACCTCAGTCATTTCCAGTGAAACACCCCGACCCATGCCTGCTCCTCCCTGATTGCCATTGCTCCCGGAATCGCTGTTAAAAGCCAGATTATGATCCCATGGTATCCAGGTGAGCTTACCATTATGGTTATACAAATAGTAATTATGAGCCATTGCACCGTAGGAATCCCAGTTTACTATCGTATTGTTAACCGCCAGGTAATGAAGAAAATGGTCCACATCAAAGGTGTTTTCCAGATTTGATTTCCATTGATCGCTGTCAGATGTTCTGGAGTAGCTGTTCAGATTGATAATGAATTGTTGTACATCTGCGTAATCTGCCGCCGTTTCATTGTTTTTCTTTTCAAATTGTGAGGCTATGAACGTTTGCAAATTGCTTTCAGGCTTGTACAGATTTCCATCTTTGTCTCCAAACTGGCTTTCAGTCATGGTATCATCTATAACCTCTACGGTAGTATAGACACCGCAATATTTCAGACCTTCACCAAAGTCTATATAAACTTTGTAAAAGGCTGTCTGGGCTGCGGGTACACCGGCTTCTCTGAAAAGATCTGAAGCCAGCTTGTCTTTCATCAAGGTATTGTCATTATGCCCGGGAGACATGGAAAGCTCTTTGAAGCCATATAGCCTTTGATTTTTTATCTCGGGATATTCGTCTTCGTAATGATCAAAATGTAAGCGAAAGGGTAATTTGTAAATGCCTTCAGACCAGGCACTACTCAGGCTGGAGTTTCCTTTGAGTCTGAAACCTACTTTTTGCCACTCTTCCCCGTTAAACCTAACAGTGGCTGTTACATATTCAGGATCTCTACTGAATATACTCACTGCACCTCCCTGCCCACCACCAGGGTTACCACCCGGCATCTCTCCTCCCGGCTGTCCACCTCCCGGAGGCTGGCCACCATTCCCCGGTCCCGCTCCTCCCGGCCCATTCCCTCTGCCGCCAGTTCCAAAATCATTTCCTGCCAGTGCGGTCATATCTTCCCGAATGGCCTGCCAGCCATCCGCTCCCAGAATTATCTCAAAAGTATTGACCTTATTTTGTGGGAAAATAGTGCCATAATCGGGTTCTGAAGAGTTACCATGAGTTGACTCATTCCAGTTTTCCGCTCGTTCCGTATTGGCTTCAGGCTCAGAATCATTCGTTTTACACGAAAGTATAGTCAGAGCCAAAAGACACCAAAGCCTTGTTGATTTTTTCAGTATTATCATATTGGTAAAACTATAAGTTGCTAAAAATAAAAGACTAAAGACTAAATGAACTGGCTTTGCTTCCGCCCGAGTAGGTGCCTCCGCTGATTAAACCACCTTCATTAGGGCCGTCTGAGCTCCCGCCAGCGTATACATCGTAGGTTCCGCTTGCGAATTTTGGGCTTGATAATACAATGGACTGGAAAGATTTCATTGACTTAAAGCAAAGCATACTATTACCGGTATTATCCCGGATATCAAGCGTACTTCCGGCTGTTTGAGTCAGTCTTAGTGATGTATATTTTTGTGTGCTGATGCTTCCCGGGGCCTGTGCCATACCAGAGCTTCCCACAGCTACCAGTGTGCCGCCGGTAAGTTTGAAGGTATAGTCGTAATCCAAAGCACCGTTATTGTTTTGAGTGGGGCCATGTACCAGTACCGTGCCTCCTGTCATTTCTATAGCTCCATTAGCATCCAGACCGTCACCGGATGCATTCACAACCACAAATCCACCGCGGATATACAGGAATGCACTGGCTGTGCCACTGCTGCCGCCACCTGGGAAACCTCCGCCCATTCCGCCGGAAGATGAACCATCCGTAACGTTGATCCCATCGTCGCTCGTGGTAACCCGTATATCACCGCCATTGATCGTGATTATTTTACTTTCAAGACCTTCATACGATTTACTTACCAACAGGCTTCCACCGTTTATGGTGAGGGCTTCATCTGCATGAGCACCATCGTCTGAGGTTTTAACGTCTAATTCCCCGCCGTCTACCACAAGATATTGATTGCTATGCAGGGCGTCATCGGCTGCTTCAATGGTGAATTGACCATCCTGAATAAGCAGTTTTACCCCGGCTTTTAAAGCTTTTGCTGAAGCCGTCGAACTTATGGATTTGGTGCTGCCTCCACCGGTTTGAATAATAAATTCACCATTTTCAATGGATAAAACCGTCATGGCCTGGATTCCGTCCGCACCTGATACAAGCTGGAAAGTGCCGTTTTCAATGGTTACATAGCCTCTGTCTGCATCTTCATCATTATCTGATGCCAGTGCATCTCCCCCGGCTTGCAGGTCAAAAGTACCATCATGAATAAGCACATAATCTTTACCACGGATAGCGTCATCGGTGGCTTTGACTTCGAAAACGCCACTTTCTATGATAAGGCCGTCTTTGGAAACTATTCCATCCTGATAATTGGCATTGACAATAAGTTTTCCCTTACCAAAAAAACTTAAATCAGATTTGCTGTAAAGGGTAGCATTTTTTTCGTCAGAACTGGCATAGGTGCCATCTGTCAAAGTATTTACTGTGCCGTCCACCAGATTTACAACTACTTTTTCTGCCTTTGTAATGGATATAGCTGAGGAGGTTTTATTCGTAATGTTGACGCCGTTAAGTAGTAAATTGACATTTTCCGTGTCATCACTTTCAATGAGTAACTGACCATTGGTCAAAACGCCGCTTACGTTATACACCCCGGCTGCTGAAATGGTGATGGTGCTTCCGGAAAACACTGCTCCGGGTCCGGTAATTTCTACCGTGGTGTTCCTGAGGGTGATGTTGGTGGCGGCAGAGCTATCAAAATTATAGTCAATTTCAGACTCATTAGGCTCCTTAAGCTCCACTTTCAGGTCTGTTTGATTTTCTGGGTCAATGGTTTCATTATCCCGGCAGGCAGTTAATATGCCGATCATCAGAAATATCAGTCTCAGGTATTTGATTTGTTTTGACATCATATTAGCGAAAGAGTTCTTTGTTTTCTCTCTTTACGCTGTTGTGTCCTGAAACGCAGCTTTTGGAATACGCATTGACGAATATCTTCGATAGAATATATGTCTATCGATAGATATGCTCTTTTGGTGAGAATTAATTGACAGGCCCTAGACCCTAATGACACTTTTAGCGTGTAAATTGCCCGTCAAGAGTTCTGTTTATCATAAAACAAAAAAAAGAGTACATTTCTGCACTCCTTTGATAATTTATCAGGGCCTTCCACCACCCCGGTTTTGCATCATTTGGGCTCGTTCTTCTTTTTTTAGCTCCTTGTATTTATCTAGTTGCTCCGCAGTAAGAAAGGCTGCCAGTTCGGCCTCTTTGTCTGTATTAATTTGCATAAAGCCTTCTCTCATCTTTGTACGAGTTTCTTCTGACGGAGGAAACTGGTTTCTTGGCATACTTTCAAAAAGTGCCTCCGTCTGCTTGGCATATTTAAGGCTCATTTCTTCTAACTTGCCTTTTTGCTCATCCGACAGGCCGAGCTTTTTGGTCATGGTTTTGGCTTCATACTTTGCCTGTTGTTCGGGAGACGGTCTCTCCATTCCGCCACCCATCCCCCCTGGAGGGCCTCCCTGAAACTGGCTGTATGAATTCAAGGAAATGAGAAAGAGAAGAGCTGAGATTATACTTTTCATTTATGCGATATGTTTGCTTTCTGGTCAATTATTGATTAAATCCTCCCTGCTGACCACCCGCATCTCCTCCACCTTCTTTGACATCGGTATTGTTAACCGATTTGGTCTTCTTTCTCTCTACAAACCTCATATTGCCAAGTTTGTATTGGAAAGTCACTTTCACGTTTTGATTGTAGATATAGTTCACGCTTTCCTGATAGAAGAGAGGGGAAGATGATTGTGATCTTACGGTCATTCCTCCTACAAAATTATCGAAGCCGATTCCCAGACTTCCTTTTTTATCATTGATATCCTTTCTGACTCCCAATGAATAAAAACCCATTCCTGATCTCCAGCCCTGAAGGGTCACATCGCGTCCTCTCATTCCTCCGAAAAGCTGCAGGGCCCAGCCTTTATCCAGAGATAATTGTGACATTAATCTTCCGCTTATTACAATTCCGTCATTATTGGCGATTTTGAAACCATCAAGCGTTTGAACCTGACCCTCCAGATAGCTGTAATACATGTCAAATCCGCCATTTAGGCTCCATTTTTGAGTTAGGAACAGATTTCCGAAGAAATTCATACCTGCCGTTTGTTGCTTACCGATGTTCTCAAATGAGGTAACTACTGCTCCAAAGAGTGAATCAGATGGCGTTGTAATCTGAAGTATGGAATTGTTTGTTTGTCTTCCAAAAAACGAAAGGTTTATGTAATTTCTTTTGATTGACTTGCTAAGACTAAGTTCCAGATTATTAGAAATTTCCGGTTCCAGGCTCGGGTTTCCAATCGTGATATTCTGCGGGTTCGCGGCATTGAAGTTAGGGTTCAATTGCTGAAGGCCCGGGCGTTGAATACGATTGTTATAGGCCATCTTAACAGAAAGGCCACTGCCAAGAATTTTCGAAATATTTACACTCGGTACAAAATTCTGGTAACCGTCAATGTTGAGAATTACCCCACTGTCATCGGCATCAATCTGTGTGTGCTCGTAGCGAACACCAGCTTTGAATGACCATTTATCTTTGGTGCTGTAGGTATAGGAAAAGTAACCTGCGGTAATGTTCTGGTTATAATCCAGAAATCCGGCCGGATTGCGAGAATCTGCCTCGAGCGTCCCACCGCTTAAGGCAAAAAGATAGCTGAAATCACTGTTTACTTCTCTGAAAATACCTTTCACACCTACTTCAAACATTTGATTTTGACCTATGGGATGGGTATAGTCGGATTGAACGGTAATTTCTTCATTTATGTTGGCATTCAGGTTTTGCTGGCTGTTAAGAAGCTCTTTAGTAACCGAGAAGGTTTGAGCGTCAAAATTATTCCGAAGATTATTCTGGCTGTATTGCGATGAAATCGACCATTCCTGACTAGGTTTGAATATTTTCACATAATCCAGGTTCAAATCAATGTTATTGGATCTATCCTGAGTATTTACCAGCCGATTCGTCTCAGAAAGTAAGGTGGTGGTTTGATAGGACTGGATGATCATGTCCTGATCGCGGTCAAAGTTTCGTGTACCAAATGATACCGAACCATTGATATATTCTGATTTACTCAGCTCAATATCCATTCCCAGGTTATATCTTCCAAAAATTCCGAAATCTTTGCCTTCAGAGGTTTGTGATGTTCTAAAGCTTCCCAAGCCGCTGAGGGTATTCTGATCAAGTTCTGAACCTGATTTATTATAGAAGGCTCTACCAAATCCCCCAAGAGTAAACCCAACCTTTCCTACACGTAAGTTTCCATTCAAACCCAGATTAGATCCTCTGAATCCTACACCAGTATTAATATTGAGATTGTATCCTTGTACAGTTGATCGTTTCGTAATTATATTAACAATACCTGTGGTACCTTCCGCATCGTATTTGGCAGAGGGTGAAGTGATCACTTCCACACTTTTGATCAGGTCTGCGGGAATCATTTTCAGGGCATCTGCCACAGAACTCGCCACAATAGTAGAAGGCTTATTGTTTATCAATACACGAATATTTGAGCTGCCACGAAGCGAAATATTTCCGTCCAGATCAACAGAAAGCATCGGAACTTTGCGAAGCACATCAGAGCCATCGCCTCCTTTTGAAGTAATATCGTTTTCTGCATTATAGATCAAACGGTCAACTTTCTCTTCAATGATTGATTTAAGGCCGGTTACTTTTACTTCGTCAAGAACCTTGGCAGATATGGCCAGTTTGATGGTTCCGAGATCCAGATCATCTCCTTTTTTTACCTTGATGTGCTCCACAGTAGTGTCATTATAGCCTATGAAGGTTACCTTAAGGCTGTAGGTGCCCGGGGCAATACGGGTAAACTGAAATTTACCGGCACCGTCGGCCATTGTACCATCCACTACTTTTTTTGTCTCCTCGTTTATTAAGGCCACGTTTGCATACTCTACGGCCATGGTTACAGCCGAATCTATTACAAAGCCCGTAATTTTAGAATTCCCCTTAGGGGTGTCATCCTGCAAGCTGAATGATTCTGTAGCAGGTCTGGCAGCACGTCCGTTTTGATCGCCGTAGCCGCCGTTACCTCCTGGTCTGCCTCCCGGCCCTCCAGGGAACTGGGCAAAAACTGAGATTTGTAAGGTAATGAATGATAAGATTAGCAGGATTACTTTCGGCTTTTTCATTGTCGATGTCCGGTTTTTAATTTTTCCGAAACAAAGGAAAATGCAATTTTTGACAACAAAGCTTCGGTTATATGTTTCTGTCAAAGTAATCGACAATTGGGGTAATCTGGGGTTTTGGTAGATTATAGCTGTTTAAAACATAAGCGTCTGGCAATTAGTAGTATCCGTAGAAAGAATTGGATTGGTGGTTTTTATTGCCGGCCAACTTCTTTTCTTTGTAGAGACAATTACAGCAAGATCATGAATAAAGTACTCATAAAAAACAGATCAGTTTATCTCCATCTCATTTTCTGGGGACTTTACTTCTCTTTCTTTTTTTATATTATTTCTTTTCCGAGAAAAGGTGCAGGGGAGCCCAATTACACCCGTGCTTTTCTGGATGCGGTTACGCAGGTGATTACCATGTCTGCTATCAGCTATTTCAATTACTTTGTGCTTCTGCCCAGATTTTTGAAAAGCCGGAAATGGGGCCAGTATATTCTGGAACTTCTGGTTCCACTTGTGATAGTCATTGCTTTGCAGGTATTTATAAAAAGACAGATTTATACAGATGCGGGAAGCCGTTCGTTCGAGTTCCTTCGAAGTGTGAGATTCTTTGTTCAACACTCTGTGACCACTATATTCATTGTGGCATTCATAGCTTCACTAAGGTTTTTGAACGATTTTTTTAAATTGGAGGCAGAAAGGAAGGAAATAGAAAATGAGAAACTTCAGTCTGAGCTAAGATTTTTAAAGGAACAGATAAATCCCCATTTCCTTTTCAATACTCTCAATAATCTCTACTATCTGGCTCATACGCAATCGCCTAATACGAAAGAGATAATAGCCAAGCTTTCGCAGATGATGCGTTACATGATTTATGAGGCCAATGCCGAGAAAGTACCCGTTTCCAAAGAGCTGGAATACATCGAAAATTACATCGATCTTGAGAAGCTTCGTCTGGATGACGGTTTCCCCATACGTCTTACTGTTCAGGGAAATTATGAAACCCTGAAAATAGCTCCGCTGATCTTTATTACTTTTCTTGAAAATGCATTTAAACATGGCGTGGAAAGCGGAGGTGGAGATTCCTGGGTAGAGGTTTCCATAGTTTTTAATGGATTTTCATGTGAGTACAAAGTGTCAAACAGCAAATCTCCGGAACTAAAAAAAGAGGAGAAAAACGGGATAGGACTCAAAAATACAATCAGAAGGTTAAATTTGAGCTACAGAAACGCCCACGATCTGAAGATTGAAGAAGACGACCGGAGCTATTATGTTCATTTAAAAATTGACCTGAGCGAATGATAATCACTTGTGTTATAGTAGAGGATGAGCCTCTTGCAAGAAAACTCATGGAGGAATATGTGAATACCACTCCGGGCCTTAAACTCCTTAAATCATTCGGTAACCCATTGGAGGCTCTTGAATTTATGCGGGTGAATCCCTGCGAATTGCTTTTCTCTGATATTCAGATGAAAGAAATCAGTGGTCTTACACTTCTCAAACTTATCCAGCATAAACCGTATGTGATTCTTACCACGGCCTATTCTGAATATGCTCTTGAGGGATTTGAGCTTGATGTAACAGATTATCTGCTCAAGCCGATCACCTTCGAGCGTTTTCTTAAAGCCGTAGAAAAAGTGAATTACAGGATCAAAGAGAAAGAACAGGTTCAGGGTCAGCCTGCTTATACTCCTGCTGCTTCGGCAGATGACGACTCCTATTTTTTCAAAGATGGCTCCAAACTTCTTAAAGTAAAACTCTCAGATATACTTTACATACAAGGGCTCAAAGACTATGTGAAAGTAATCACGAAAGACCGGCAGATAGTAAGCCTGCAGACCATGAAATCTCTGGAGGAGAATCTGCCATCTAACCGATTCATACGTATTCACAATTCTACCATTGTAGCTTTTGATGCCATTGAGGAAATAGAACGCGACCGCGTGAAAATCGGGAAGAACTATTTCACGGTAAGTGAATCATACAAAAAGGAATTTAAAGATTTTGTAGACGGAAAAAGGATGTAAATAAAAAGAGAGGCTTTCACCTCCCTTTTGTCAAATATTCTGAGCTTCTATCAAATCTCCAAGGATTCGCTGAGCCTCATTCAGATAAAGATCATCCGACCTTTCATCGCCCTCTTTTGTTTTTCTAAGTTTTTTGATAGCCGTTTTGGTTTGTTCATCGGCTTCTTTCTCCTTCATTCGCTTGGCAAGATTGAGCGAGAATTCCTTAATCTCACGTTCTTTCTTGTATTCCTCAATCTCCTGAATGAGCTCCGCCATATCGGCATCTGTTTGTAATCTCTCAGAAAACTTCTTATTAACCGATTCTTTCACCTTATCGGTAACTACACCTTCAAGTTTAAACTGAGCCGTGGGAATTTCATCATAGGGGAGGGCAGTAGGGCGACTGCTTTCACCACTTTCTGAGGAATCCCAGGGAGAGGGAAGCTCCACATCAGGTACCACGCCTTTTCGCTGCGTACTGTTACCGGTTATTCGATAAAATTTCTCTGTAGTAAGCTTCAACTGACCGAAGTGTTCTTCCTGCTCATTGTCAGAATCTGCTGCACCCTGGCGAGAGGCTACTCTTGGAGAGTTCACAAAGCGATCCAGATTAACCAGTTGCTGTACCGTACCCTTTCCAAATGATTGCTCACCAACAATTAATCCACGCTGATAATCCTGAATGGCACCCGCAAAGATTTCTGAAGCAGATGCTGAGAACCGGTTCTGAAGAACAAGTAGCGGACCATCATATGTAACGGTTCCGTCCAGATCATTCTCTATATCAATACGACCTCTCCCCGTTTTACGCTGTACCACAGGTCCTTCCGGAATAAATAAACCAGTAAGCTCTATAGCCTCTGTAAGAGAACCACCGCCATTGTTCCTAAGGTCAATGATCACACCATCAATTCCATCCTGCTCAAATTTTTCAAGAAAACCCTTTACATCGCGTGTGGTACTTTGAAAATCCTGCTCGCGACGGGCTCCGTCAAAATCACGGTAAAACATCGGAATGTCAATAATTCCCAGTTTGTACGTTTTTGCATCTGTTTTATACTCCACTGTTTCTGAGGTGGCTACTGCTTCTTCAAGCTTAATTTTCTCCCGAACAATACGAACTTCTCTTGGTTGAGAGCTTACCGGTGCATCTTTTGCTTTGAGAAGTAACCGAACAACCGTTCCTTTTTTACCTCTGATAAGTTTAACCGCATCATCTGTAAGCCATCCCACAATATCCTGAAATTCACCGTCGTCACCCTGTGCCACTGCCAGAATATAATCGTCTTTGCTGGCCAGTTGAGTCTTGAAAAGAGGGCCGCCGGGGATGATATCCACAATCATCACAAAATCTTCTTCATTACGAAGTGAAGCACCTATTCCTTCCAGTGATTGACTCATATCAATATTGAACTGAGCCGCTGTACTGGGAATCATATACGAAGTATGTGGGTCAATGGCTTCTGTAAAAGCATTCATGTAGGTTTGGAAAACATCCTCAGACCTCCACTTGGCTACCCGTGATTCGTAACGCTGATATCTTTTTGACAAAGTGCTCACCACTGCACTGTCTGTACTGCCGCTTAGTTTCAGGCTAACTGCCTGGCTAAGAATTATTTTGTTCCACTCGGTATCCAGTTCTTTTTGAGATTTCGCCCAATCCATCTGGCTTCTGTCAGCTACAAAAGTATCATCGGTATTATATGCCAAAGGTTTTTTTAAATAGTCCTCTACATAGTCAAACCTCTTTTTATAGATATCCCTGAATTCATTAAATACCAGGTAAGGAAAAGAGAGATCACCTGAGGAAAGGGCGTCGTCCAGCCTGTATCTGTATTTCTCAAAATTTTTGATATCAGCTTTTGTGAAATACGAGCGTGAGCCATCTACCTGCTCCAGAAAATTGTCAAAAATCCGGGAGGATAGTGAATCATCCAGTTCAAATTTCTGGAAGTGGTAATTTCCGAGAAACTGAGTTACAATACTCTCTACTTTAACCTGGGTTTCTGTAGGCTTAAGCTCGGCATAGTCTTCCTTCAGTGTGCCCTGAGCCCATAAAAAGTTGGGCAAAAGGAGCGTTAAGCCAATTAATAACTTCCTCATGTATTCGAATTTAAAATTTCTAATTTCAAAAATCACGGGTTAATGGCCAGCAATTCCACATCAAAAATGAGGGTGCTGTTCGGCCCGATTTTACCTTGTCCTCTGGAGCCATACGCCAGGTCTGCGGGGATGTAAAGCTTCCATTTTGACCCTACGGGCATCAATTGAAGACCCTCTATCCAGCCTTTTATTACTTGATTTACTCCAAATGTTGCGGGCGTACCGCGTTCCACAGAAGAATCAAAAACCGTACCGTCAATGAGTGTTCCGTGATAATGTACCTGAACCTTATCAGTGGCAACTGGTTTGGCACCTTCTGCAGCTCTTACCACTTCGTATTGAAGACCGCTAGGCAAAGCTACCACACCTGCTCTGGCTTTATTTTTTTCCAGAAATGCATTTCCGGCAGCCAGGTTTTCTTCTGCCAGTTTGTTCATGGTTTTCATCATGTAGGACTGAATAAACATGCCGCACTCGTTGGTGTTAATAGCCAGATTTTTGTTATTCAGCAGGTCAGCTATTGCTTCTCCGATAATTTTCGGATCCGGGTTAAGGTTCTGAGCCTGAAGACTCTGGGCAATATTTATCCCAAT
>CBINGY010000005.1:0-138147 GCA_966250325.1 uncultured Cytophagaceae bacterium
TGCTGTGTTCACTTGTTCACCTGCCACATGTTGTGAATTGCTTTCGATCTTTGACATCTGATACCATACCCTGATGTAATACAAAGCAAATCAGTGGATTGTATCCGAAAAAATGCAAAGAAAATGAATGAGATGTCTGAAACAGAACCCGCCCCGGCGGGTTTTTTCATTTAAAATAGTTCAAGCTGCTGAGGGGTATCGGGCCGATCCCCCTGGTATTGGCCTTTGTAGAATTCCATGCGACCAAACTGGGCGTCAGTGATTTCGAACAGAATGACTTCCCCTTTTTTGGGAAGAATACGCTTCACCCGTTTCTTATGTACTTCGGCATTCTCTTTACTGGCACAGTGCCGGGCATAAATGCTGTACTGGATCATGGTAAAGCCATCCCGCATAATCTCTTTACGAAAAGTGGCGTAGGCTTTCCGATCTTTTTTGGTGGCCGTGGGTAAATCAAAATAAACAAACAGCCACATAATGCGGTATTGGTTTAATCGATCCAGACTCATGGAAATTCGGGATAGGAAATACGCCGGGTTTCTCCCATAAAACACCGCATGAGCGAGGCGGTGGTACGCTGCGAGGCCACCATGAGGGGGCTGCTCTTTTCTTCGATAAGTACATCGATGACCGGCAAACTGAGCAAATGTTTTTTCTCTGCCAGACCCAGATCTATTGGCAGAAACTCATTTTCATAGATGTATTCCAGCACCAGCCTATCCACAAAAGGCCTGTAGGGTTCCATGATATCATCGGCCAAACAATAGTGATTATACTTGTTCCTATGATGGATACCCAGTACCGGCAGACAGCCACTGCTCACCAGAGATCGGGCTATGATGGCCCGAAGGATGGCATAGCCGTAATTGAGAAGGTGATTGGGAGGACCTTCAAATCGCCCCCGGTTGGTGCCAAATTCTTCCAGCAGTCTTTCCCAATAAATGGCTGCTGCCCGACCTTCCACATTTCCTGTGTCCCCACTTTTCACCTCACCGGCCAGGTATTCCAAAGCCTGGGCATCCTTGTTAAAAAACTTCAGGACCTCCGCCTGGTTCGTGATTTTATGTTCTACCGTTTGCTTCCAAAGTTGTTTCTTAAGCGGTTCTGTGGCTTCAAGCTGATACCGTAGTTTTTCCGATTGAGTGGCATTATCGCTTAAGGGAAGCAAAAGCCCTCTGGGATGATGGCTGCTGTCGCACCAGAGTACCGAGGCATTATTTTCCAGAAGTTTTTCACAAAGTCCATGGGTAATGGTGATTTGTTTATGATCCAGAATCACCAAACCTATATCCTCGATGGGAATCCGGGTTACCGCCTCCTCTTTCATTCCGGTCGGAATGTCTGGGTTCTTTTCAACGGAAGGAATCCGATGCTCCAGTTGATCCAGCCGCATAGATAGATAGGCAGGGTTTCCGAAGTATAGGGTGCGTTTGATCATACTTTTTATAATCAGGTTCTAAATCATAAGCTAAAATATTGCAAATCAAGTACTAGAATATCGATCAAATTGTCTTCTAAAAATCAATCCGGAATCATACGTAATAACTTAAGCTTTAGAAATGTTACCCAATCTATCAACTTTTAACTTGACACAGACCTCTTTAATCATTGAACCATCCAGAGCTCGTTCCATTTTGTTGAGTGTGGAGAACTCAGCTTTATTAACAATGGAAGAAGCAATCTCATGTCTAACGAAGAAAATTTGACTCCCAGAGAAGCTAACTACCTTATAGATTCTCTGCTTCATTTCAGTGTTGAAATTCTGAAAATTTATAGCATTCAGGTTTATTGCTTCGTCTTCATTTGGGATATAAACCAAATCATTTGGGCTTAATATAAATCCAATCTTATTTCTAAAGTCCACAACATTTAATCCTTGTTTTTGCCTTTCAATGATCTCGATTAGAGGAATACTTTCGAAACTTCTTTTCCCATTTTCATTTTGAAGAATGGTGAAGAAAAGGTTGGTACCTTTTGCGGCCTCCACATACTTATTTTTTTTATTGCCGGTTTGTCCCACTTGAAATTTACTACCTAATTCAAAAATCCTGACTTTGTAGATCGGTAGATGAGATTTCCCATTATTGAATTGAACAAGATTTTTATTTAAATCTTCAATGCCTTCCGGAGAAAAAGCTAATTCAGGGTTACCTCCTCTCGATTCCAGATAATTTTTTAGAATTTTTTGAATACCCGTATCTGTAATGCTGGCAATAGTTTTCAAATCAAAAGAAGTATCCAACGATTTTCTTGTGGCTGTTAGTGTTTTGTCTTTTGGTGTTTTAAACCATTGCAATTCTACTTTACCGGATACGGTATCTTTATGCATTGGTTTGCGTATTGCCCAATTGGTGGCTTTTTGTTCTATCTTTTTCTTTTTCTTTTCTCCATTTATCTCGACAAACTTCTCATGTCTGTTGGTCGCCTTGTTGATAGTACGAAGATTTTGCTTGAAGCTAACTACTATGTTTTCAAGAGAATCTTTGGCATCCTGAGTGAAGCTGGCCCAAGGTTTTAAAAACTGTTTAGGCACCTCGCGTTCAATTCTTTCTCCCGTTTTAGGATGTACATAGGTGACTTTCTCAAACTGCATTAATTTTCTTTTCAAATCATGTCTGCTTGTATCCGATCTCGCTGATTGATTGTTAAGCAAATTCACATGATCTCTGGTGGCACAAGCAATGACCAATGCATCCATGGCATGATGCCTGTGGTCAATACGCTTCTTTTGAAAACCTTTGGAGAGTTCTAAAGGTACCGTTGGAAGAAATTTCTGATAATTTTGATTCCATACGGTGAAGTGCTTTTCATTTGTTATTTGATTTAACCGCTCAAATCTGGGTAAAATTAGGTCATTCCACACATCATTTAAGCCCCAATCTTGTTTTAACTGCGAGGTGATTTTACCATTTCCTGAGACTAAATTTTTGGAATTTATGCCATCATCATTATGTGGACTTCGAACAAGATTGGATAGTAGTCCAGAAATGAACTTACTAATGTATCTCGTATCGTTCAATTGTCTTTCGATCATTTTCTCCGGAATTTCTTCCAGAAGCAACTTGGCTCTTTTGCTTCTGTTTTTGGCGTAATTTTGTTTTACAAAATCTTCATAATCATCCACCTCTAAAATTTTGACTTGTCTACCGAAACCGCAGTCCACTATACTTCCATGAAACTTCTTTATAAATTCAAGGCCAAGTGAGTTGTCTTTGAGCTTGTTTACAGCTGATTCACAAATTATTTTATTACTCAGACTATCATCGAAATAGCGACTTTGAGGGATAATATGTTCGATTTCATAATCGGCCGTAAATAGCTTATTCAAAGGAATAATTTGACCTGTATAAGGAGATTTATATTTCTGTTCCAACCATAATTTATACCTTCTTAAATCCGCAGATGACGGTTGTGCTGTTTTACTTATCTTTAGAATCTCATCTTCAATTTCAATATCAGAATTCAATACTCCCTCTTCATAGATTTTCATAATTTCCTGCTGCATAGGAGAGTAAGGCCTTACATTCTCTACATTCTCATCATGCAACATCTCAGCAAGTAGGGCTTTTATCCGAAGATTAGTGTTTTCGTTTTCAGTAATTCTCTTTGTCGCATCTATCCTTTCTTCTCTTGTTTGTTTCATTTCTCTTCCCAACTCAATATGAATTTCGCTAAAGAAATCTTTGGTCCCTTTTCCGAAATGAATCCAGATATCCTTCACCACCCGAAGTGTTTCCATTACAATCTGTTCAACAATCGGATTTCTTAAAGAATGCTGCCGGAATTCTGACAAAAATTTCTCAATATGTTCAGGAGTCTGCCATTTATCAATTGATGCTGCTTCCGAGTGCCTTCCATATACAATGTATTGAGCCAGCCATAACTGTAATCCTTGAAAGTCATTTTCCCTGGTAAGATGAATTGCCTTCTCTCGGACCCGGTCCTTTATGTTTTCATCATATTCCCCAGTTATAATTTTTCCGATCCGATCTTTACTTTTATTATCAATACTATCCCAATGCCAGTATTTCCCTATCCTCATTAGCGGTAGAAGTTTTTTTATCCCTTTTTCAGAAAAAGAACCATACTCGCTTTTGTAGGGAGGAATTTTGCGAAATGCCTCCAAGAACGAATTTTCGTCTAATTTATGTTGCTGAGCAAAAGACTTTAATGCCTTTTCATATTCTACTTTATCAGTTACGGAATAGATCAAATGCCAAAGCCTTTGTTCGACTTCTCTTGTTAAGAAATTAACAGGCAAATTCTCCACTTTCTCTAAACGAGTCAGTATCGTTGCCCTGGTTTCATTACATGGATAACCTTTATTTTCTACATAATTCCACCTGTACTTTTCAATCTCTGTCTTTGGGACTTTTTTGACATTCAGTTTTCTTTTCAGAAAAAAATCAATCAGCGATCCTTGTTCAATCTCCTTTCTACTGCTAAGGAATTCAAACAAGCTTTCCCAGTCTTCCTCTTTGTTTAGGTATTCAGAAGTAATATTTGAATCATCCTCCTTTCGATAAATGGAAAGGTTATACATCCACTGCCAAATCCGAAACTCCTGATAATAAGGATTAGATTTAGGAATAGCTTTGAGGTATTTCGCTTTTTCTATTCCGTCCTTGTCCTTGTAGGTATAAAATTCCAAGGAACAATCACCGATTGAAGACTTTTGACTTCTGAGCGGACGCTGATAGAAAATAATATCATCCATAAAGAGATGGACGAAATCTTTGCTTTGTAGCGTTTGCTGCCAAACCTCGTTATTCCGGTAAAGTTCACGAACACATTCATTCAATATTTCGTCCAGAAATAATTCAGGTTGCAACTCTATCTGCTTTTGAAGGATTTGTTTTAGTTCTTGTTTGTAAAATTTACGTTCGATAGTTCGAACCAACTTGCCCTTTATTTTTTGTTTAGGGTCTTGGAGAATTGCGTCATAGATATAGGCTCCTACCGTTTTTCCGGAGAATTCTATGTCTTTTTCTGTCTTCTTCTTAATTAGAGTCCAATCAGTCTCTAAAGGAGCCCGGAAACTACGTTTCTCCTTACCTTCTTTGTCTGTTTTTATTGTGCCATCATCATTTAAGTCAGTGGTAACTATGAAATCCCGAATCTTTTCTTTCCAATCAAATAATGGAGTTTTACTTGCCCTTCTATATACCCACCCATTTTCCAGAATTAAAGAATACCAAACTTCAGATTTACCTTTTTGAGGTTCATCACTAATGACATCTACAACTTTGAGAGAATAAAATTCGACTAATTTATTCGGATTCTCATCCTCCTCCTCGCCACGTAGCTGATAATATCCACGCTTCTGGTTAAAATTAAGAAGTATCCAGGCCAGTTCTTCTTTTTCGATTCTTTCTGATAATGCTTTTTTTCGAAGGTAATAGAGAGTCCAGTCATATGGCACCAATGCAGGCTCTCCATTCTTCTTAAAGAGTACATTGGGTTGATGCATTTTGAAATCCACCAACATCTCATTAAAGCTTTTCTTAAAGATGAATTGACCGTTATCATAAACAAGTTTTGGCTCTATCTCTACTTTAAACTTCCCCAAACGTTTACTGAAATCAATTTCCTTGGCGTAATGAGTAGGCAGAAATTTCATCACATTTAAAACTCTGTGCAGTCTCTCCCTGCGAAGTAGGAAACGCTCCCTTAGCCTCCTCGTGCTTCGAAATCTTGTACGTTCAGCAGTCTGAGATACTGAATTACCTTTTTCAAAGTCGCCGAGTATATCCTGTGACATGGGAATTATCCTGCTTCCCATTCCCAGAATATTTCCTTGTTTATTCTTAAAATCTTGTTCAATTAAAGCCCATCCAATACTATTGGTTCCTAAATCAAGTCCGAGGATTCTTTTTGACATTTTAATCGAGGTTTAAGGTTAATTAGGTGTTGCAATTTAATAAAAGGAAAAATGCGTAGATTAGGTATTTCTACGCATTTTTTATTGAAATAAATCGTTTAACTTAGCAGCTCGAAAGCAATTCACAATAAGGATTATTCCGTTGTGAAAACATTTGGGTCGCCTCTTGTCCACAATCAGGAGGCTTTTTTTATGCCTTTATTTTCAGAAAAAGTATTCGTCAACCTCCAGTTTTAAAAAAACCGTAGAATCTATTTTTTTGGAAACTCCAATTTCTGAGGGAAGTGGTTAACAGCCAACGGGTCTTTCGGGAATATCCCTATTTCTTCAAAATAGACATTCCTTTATAACGGACGTTCGTTCCTTTGTAACGGATGTTCGTTCCTTTGTAACGGATGTTCGTTCCTTTGTAACGGATGTTCGTTCCTTTGTAACGGACATGCGTTGCTTTATAACGGATGTTCGTTCCTTTGTAACGGACGTGCGTTCTTTTATAACGGATGTGCGTTCTTTTATAACGGAGGTTCGTTCCTTTGTAACGAATGTTCGTTCCTTTGTAACGGACGTGCGTTGCTTTATAACGGATGTTCGTTCCTTTGTAACAGATGTTCGTTCCTTTATAACGGATGTTCGTTCCTTTATAACGGAGCGTTGTTCTACATACGGTGTATGAATAGAAATGCCCCCAGCTCCTGCAAAAGGGTCTAAATTAATTTGAAAGGCAAATAAGCCTTGGCTTCCGGGATTTCATGCCTCCAGATAGTAAAAATGCCCTCCGGAAGGAGGGCACTTTTACTACGCCATGGTTTCAGAGGCGGCCTTTCGTCTCGGTCGCTTTCGCTCCGATTTCTTGACGCCTCCGGCTTTCATGTACTCGTCAGAGTTTTTTCCGTAACTGGCGGCTACGCCTGCCAGCACACGTTCCGAAAAATCTCTCACTTTGCGTTCATTCTCTTCCACCACATTCTGCAGACCGTCTACCTCAGACAGCCGCGTGTTGTAGTCGTTGATGGATTGACGGGTCTCATCCAGCAAGGCCTGAAAGGCCGCGTTGTTGAGTCCGTTACCCAGGTCCAGCTCATCGCTGATGGATCGTAAACCGGCAAGTCGCTTACCGGCACTTTCCAAAACTCTCGAAACTCTCTTTTTAAGAGCCATACTTGAAAAATGTTTAAAAAAATGATCGGTCTATATCACTTTTTCGTGAAAATTTTCCGGTATGGGAAAGATGCGGTACCTTGCTAGTCTCCTAATCAAAAGTACGCTTTTGGGCTTCGGGATGGTACCAGCCATACCCGGAGCTTTTTTCTCCAATGAAAAACTTCATTTCTGCAATTTTTTGTCAGCGGAATAACCAAAGAAGTACAAACTCTTAGAGGCAGGAAAAATCCTGTGTGGCTTTGCATGTGCTGGTAGTGTAGATTCAACTCGTGTTTTCAATAAAACACTTCCTTCCATACAAAAACATCCCAAAAAGTCTGTGCTGCTTCAAATCACTCAGCTCAAGACCGGCCGCTCAATGGAGCGGCAATCCAAAATTAGTATTTTTTAGAAATGATCCACCACTAAATCAATGGATGTTATTTAATAATTAGAAATTTGTCTAAATAAATAGGTATTTGGTCGAGGTTTCGTCCGTCTCATCATGCGAAAAAATCGGCTTTTTCATATCAAGAACCCTGATTTACTTTTTAGAGGAGTTGAAGTGAATTTCCCGCTACCATTTAATAATTTGTGGATAACTTTTTCCACAAGGGTGGAAAACCTTTCCCTAGGCAGAATGTTTGTGACGTACTGTGATCCCAGTTGAAAGCCCTATCATTTGAACCAGGATAGAATTTTACTTTTCTAAGGGGAATGAAAAAAAATCTGATTTGACGACCTACAAGGCAATTCATGTTTGATCACAGATTGCTTACTTCGATCATGGATTTCTTTTTATTGTTTAGATAGCTTGCCCGAATTCCCTAATTTTGAAGGAAACACCAGGTATGTTTTCATTCTTCCGTGGTAAAGACCGTAGTCACGATGCTTTCGCTTTTCTGGGTACAGATATGCACTCTCACCTGTTACCCGGCGTAGATGACGGAAGTGACAGCCCCGAGACTTCCCTGGTCCTTATTGAAGGTCTGCTTGAGCTCGGTTTCCGGCAACTTATTACCACGCCTCACATTTACCAGGCTTTTTATCCCAATACACGCGATTCGCTACAACGTTCACTGGATTCCCTGCAGCCTGTGTTACCGTCGGGTTTACCTTTTCAGTACAGTGCCGAGTACTTTGCCGATGAGTTTATGGAGAAGAAGATCAGTAAGGAAGAACTGATCCCCATGCCGGGTGGCTATGTGCTGCTGGAGATTTCGTTTGCGGCTTATTCACCCCGTGTCGAACAGATTGTTTTTGATCTGGTTACCAAGGGTTTCACGCCCATACTGGCACATCCGGAAAGGTACCTGTATCTGGGAGATTCGTTTCGTACCTTCTACAAATTAAAAGAGCTGGGGTGTCTTTTTCAGTTGAATATCGGCTCGCTGGGCGGCTACTATGGCCGGGGTGTGGAAAAACTGGCCGATAAACTGATGGAAGAAAAGCTGGCAGATCTGCTGGGTACCGATATGCACCATACCCGGCATCTGGAGTTCCTGAAGACAATGGCTCAAAGTAAACGAACCATGAAAAAATTAGGAGATTATTCGTGGAGAAATGAGGAATTATTTCCGTGGTAGAATTTTGTTCGTATAGACAACTCATTCCTATTTCGCACAATTATGTGTAAATTTTAAGTCTGTTTTTACGTTGAAAGAGGTGAGGATACCCGGATGGAGAAAAAGGGTCAGGGACGTGGATCATACACTAGGAATTATTGAACGTATCTCTGCAAGTGAGAAAATCAGGAAAGAGCTGTGGGTTTATCTCAAGGGCGTTTCCGATAACGGCTACATCTGCACCAGCCTCATACACTTTATTTAACTCTGCAGGAGTTCGAATTCCCCCGCCCACAATTACGGGAAGTTCAACGGCCTGTTTAACAGCTTCTATCATTGCAGGATGAACGCATTTTGCTGCACCACTGCCCATGTCAAGATATATGCAGCTCATTCCCAGCATTTCAGCAGCCATGGCGGTGGCAGCCGCTATATCAGGCTTGTCATGCGGAATGCCTGAAGTGCCGCTCATGTAAGAGGCAGAAGTGGGCTTGCCCGCATCTATCAGAAGATATGCAGTAGCTATCGTTTGAATACCACTTCTACGAACATACGGTGCAGCAATAACCTGTTTACCAATAAGATACTCGGCGTTTCTACCGCTTAAAAGGGACAAAAATAATACCGCATCAGCTTCAAATTTCAAATGAGAGGGATCTGCCGGAAACAAAATAAGTGGTGTATCACAACACCTCTTTATGTTTTCGCTCAGGTAACCGAAATTATCACTACTTACATAACTACCCCCGATAAAGATGTAATCGGGATAAGGACAAGCGGCTTCCAGAAAATCAGAATTTACTTTATCAGGATCTATCAGCCATACCAGTTGTTTTTTCTTTGTACTAAACTGCAGATGTATTTTACTCATATCTTCTCCATGTTGAAAATCAGAACGGCATCTCACTTATCTTAAAATTTACGGATTGGAATAAGATTTTACACGTAGTTGAAATTATAGATTTCAGTGGCAGAAGAGAAGTCTTCAAATTTTACGTATATTATACTCCGGCAAGATATTACCTCTATTTATGAAGCGATTTTTCTTATTCCTGTTGATATCAGTCCCGGTAGTGGCCCAGGTAAAAATTGCGGCGATAAACTTTGGGGCGGGTACCTCTCACTATTTCGGTGACCTCTCTCCTCTGGAAAATATGGGGGTGGGTTTCCTTGCCACACCTTCATTTCATCTGCATGGCGGTTACACCCAGGTGCATTCCCCGCGATTTGAAAGTACCCTGGACTTTTCTATTCTTCGGATCATCGGGGATGACTTTACTTATGCCAGTTATAACTATTCGGCTTACCGCAATCAGCTTCTTCGAAATCTGCATTTCAGAAACGACGTCAAAGAATTAAGCTGGAGAGCCCGGTACAGTTTTAAACCTAATGAAGTGCAATCCCACTTTCACCGACCCCGGTTTAACGGGTATGCTACTCTGGGGATCGGATTTATCGGACACAACCCCGAAACACGCCTGCCCGCAGAAATTGACCGGAGCCGGAACTGGGTTTATCTTCGTGACAAATACACCAGCGGACAAAACCTGTTCGAAAAGACCTACGGACTGGTACAGGTAGTGATTCCATTCGGTATGGGAATGCGTTATAAACTAAGCCGGCACTGGGATGTAAACATCGAATCGGTTCTTAGAATCTCTTCCACCGACTACCTCGATGATGTGGCCAACAGCAAATACCTGCCCCAAAGTCTGATCACCAGCGAAGAGGCCTTCGCCTTACACAACCGTTCACTCGAACCTGTAGCCGGCAGAACCGGTCAAAGCCGGATCAATGCTATCCACTCGGTGTACGGCAAAAATCAGGACTGGCAGGCACTGGTGGAACAAAATCTGGGTACAGCACGGGGAGATAACAAATTACTAAAACGTTCAGACAGCTATTGCCTGGTAAGTTTATCTCTGCTTTACTGGCTGGGTAATGATGTAAAATAAGATATTAACGGTTCCAGGTTAGATTAAGGGCCAGTCTTGGGAAAAAACTGTAATGCTCCATATTCTTCTCTATGACCCGGATATCCTCCGACAAATTGGTGGTTTCCAGAAATCCGGAGTAGTGAATATCCAGTTTCGGGCTTCCCATGTACCAGCATCCTATAAGCCCGCTGACGGAAATCAGTTTGTCCGCACCCTGCCCGCCGAAACGCAAACCCAGATACGGCTGGGCTTTCCACCAGTTCATTCCGAATTCAACCCGACCAAAATCTTCGGCTGCAATCTGCAGACCTCCGCTGTCAAATCCGGTTTCGGTGCTCATTACCAGACGATTCCTTTCCAAAACATACACGTCTGCCCCACCTTCCAGGCTTAGCCATTCGCCCACTACGGCTTTTCTGAGGGAAACTCCGGCACTTAACCGCTGAATATCGGGATCCACATCGAGCACCGATTCATTTTCCAGGTCAATCTGAAGTACTTTCTGATAACCCATCCAGCGTAAGCCAGTCATCAGCTTCAGTTTTCCTGTTAATTCATGATCAAGCGAAACGCCAAGTCCGCCGGTCCCGAGTTCGAGCTGAGGCTTCCATGCACTCAAAAACCGTGAACTATCCCGCTGAGCCAGCAAGTAATTGCTCACCAAACTCACTAAAACAACCAAAACAAACCTTCTATATCTCATCGCACCCTCTCTACCCCTTAACCCTAACACCTAATGCCTTTTGCCTATTACCTAACACCTACTCCCTAACACCTACCCCCAAATGCCTTTAGCCTAATGCCTATTGCCTACTACCTAACCCCTTTCAATACGCCATCTCCTCCCCCTTTAAGCCGTTATAAATGGTCATGAATACAATTCGTATATCGAGCCAAAAGCTCCAGTTTTCGATATACCAGATATCCAGATCAACTCGTTTTTGCATGGCTTCTTTGGTTTTAGTCTCTCCCCGAAATCCATTTACCTGTGCCCAGCCCGTGATTCCCGGTTTGATCCAGTGTCTGATTAAGTATTTTTCCACTTCATCTTTCGATTCAAGATTCAACTTTTCGGGATGAGGTCTGGGACCTACCACTGACATATCTCCGAGAAACACATTGATAAACTGCGGCAATTCATCCAAACTGGTTTTACGCAGAAACCTGCCTAGTTTTGTAACTCTGGGATCATTTTTTTGTGCTTGAATGTATCTGGAATTCTTATCCCCGTCGCTTCCCGGTCTCATCGTTCTGAATTTCCAACATTGAAACTTTTTCCCGTTCTCACCCCATCGGTCTTGTTTAAAAAATACCGGCCCTCTGGAATCCAGTTGAATTAACAGTGCAATGAGCGGGAATAACCAACTAAAAATCAGGAGTATAACCAGTGTGGCAAACAAGATATCGAAAATTCTTTTGAGTGCTCTCCAATGAAACTCCTGAAGAGGCTCCCCTCTTAATGCGATCAGTGGATACCCGCCAAAGAGTTGCAGACTGTGTTTTTTATGGATGAGATCATTGTAATTAGGAATAACTTTGGTTCGGATGGCGTAGTTTTCAGCCAAAATAAATATCCGGTTCATCATCTCTGAACTAATTCTGCTGGTAGTAACAATAATATCATCAATCATTAAGCCTTTGTGCAATTCAAAGAATTTCTGAAGATCTCCGATGTAATTATAGTGATGGTCATCTGGCTGTTCTCTGCAAACCACCCCGATTACCTTGTATCCATAGTGAGGATTATCATTCATCTGCTCCAGAAGGTTTCCGGTTATTTCATTATACCCGATAAAAACCACATTTCGTAAATTACCTCCCCTTTGCCGGTAGATTACCAGAGCTTGCTTGGTCAGGTACCCTTTAGCGATTAATAAGACGCATAATAAACCTATATACCACACCACGAAGGTTCTGGCAAAGGCATGTTCATTCAGCATAAAATAAAGCTGACCTGCCACAATAAGCTGTACCACTATATTTTGTAGAAGAATGAGTAACTCTCCCACATAGGTTTCTGTTCGAAAATCATCATAGGCGTTGGTCACCTTCGTTGAAAAATACCAGGCTACCAGAAAACTAACCAATATGAGCCGATCTATTTTTTCGAAGCCTCTGTTTGACAAGGCAGAGGCCAGCAAAAAGACCAGAATCAGAATAATGAGGTCTGTCAAAAGCCGAACATAACCCACTTTATTGAATCGTTTGAACATGTTTCGTAGGGATGAGGTTAACGGAGTAGGTGTTAGGTTTCAGGGAGTAGGAATTAGAGAGTCAGGCGTTCCTATTGTCTCTGCCCTTAGGTTTTTGCGTGACGTTTTACTGAAAATTTTTCTGTATGATAATTGGCATGGTGTGGCATTCTTATCTGGGGAAAAGGGTAGCGGTTCTCCAGCACTGCTCACTTCGACTTTCCAGAGCCCATCCCACGCTGCTCAGTGACCGCCTACGCTTTAAGTTTATCTCGCGAAAGCCCGGTGACTGAGCCTGTCGAAGGCAGCGGGCGGGCCTTTGAAGCGAAAACCCAATGCCCACTACTCATTGCCTATTGCCTAATGCCTAACACCTATTCCCTAATACCTCCCCCAAACCCTCAAAAAACTACTTACAATACCCTTCCGTATCCACCTTAATCGTCCATTCGTTTTTATCAATGGTGTAATTGGATTGAAGAAATGGCCAGGTATTGCCGCCATCGGTGCTGATCCTGAAATCGTAGGTTTGGCCTTTGACCAGTCGGTAGGTTTTGATTTTACGCGTGGTGCGGGTAAACGTAAGAAGGGTACGCCAGGCGTTCTGACCCGGTGCCGAAATCTGTGTGAGCATCTGGGCCGGTAATTTGGCTTCATCCAGTACTTTGCCGTTGGGGCAGGCCGCTTCAAAAGTCACTTCTACCGGAACCGGTTTGATTTTCGACCGGAGGTCTACCCGATATTCTCCGGTATCGCAAACAGGTAGTACCGCTGATTCGTATATCGCTTTGGTCCGGTCTCCTCCCTGAAAATCACTGAAATCCATGATCTTCAAATTCATCTCTCCGGCCTCCACCGGCAAATAGCTGAGGGACAGGCTCGCTCCCTTGTTAGCGTTTAAATAGCCGTTACGAAGCAGCTCAGCCCCTTTCTTTACTTCAAAGTAATAGGCGATGTCGAGGTCAGAATACTCACTGCTAATCCGGAACAGGGGGCCCTGCGGACAGATTTCCCGTACTTCTCCGATGATCCAGAAGCTGAAATGCGTCATCTCAAAATCGGCGTAAACCGATCCGGTCGGGCCGGATTGCAAGGTAAGTTCTCCTTCCCGAATCCAACGGGCCTTTTCAGGCGAGTAACTGAGCAATACCCGTTTATCTCCCGCTTTGCCCGTTGGCAAATATAAACGGGTACCTAATGGCCGGCTGAAATCGGTATTCAGATTGGCTTCTTCGTCATGGGCTTGTACTTCCAGCATGGCGTCCACCACCGGGATATCAAACGGAAAGGCAGCTGCACTTCCGTCGGGAAGTTTGGGATGGGTAACTCTTCCTCCGCCTGGAATATACGAACGGGCATTCCCCGAGTAATAGATGAGATCTAAGTTGACCTCTCCAATAGCCTTTTCACCTGTAACTGTCTGCCAGCTCTGATTTTCCGGTACTGTAAGCGAAACCGTCGCTTTCCCATCACTTGCGGTAAAATTCTGTGTTCCAGCCCCCCCGGCAGGCAGCTGGTAACCTTGTATGGCTCCTTTTCCGAGCTCGGCCAGGCGAACTGTATAGTTTTGATTTTCCCTCGATGTAAAACGTATATTGTAGGTTCGGGTGGAGTAACCCGGGGCACTGATCCGAATATTGAATTCTACAGGGTCTGCCGCGGTAGGCACCACCGAGCGTTCAACAGCCAGAAGCAACTGACCTTCTTCATTCAAATTATAGGAGGTGTCGTTTAGCGAATTAACCAGCAAATCAGCATCTGATCCACTAACTTTCAGTTTGACATCATCTGGAATTTGACCTGAAAAATTACGTATTGTAAATAGTAATTTACCGTCTGTTACCGGCTCTTTAAATGTAAGACTAAAATCGTCGAACGGGCTCTTACAGCCAGAACAAAGTAAAGCCAATAACATGATTATGAGTTTATTAATCATGATAAGATTGATTTTCAAAGAAAAAATTCAGCTAAATAAATTATACTTTTCTAATATTTCATGGTTATGAAAATAGATTCTTTATGATTTTTTTATAAAATAGGCCATTATTGTATTGAAACTATCGTTTTTCGTTTGGTTTCTTTTTAAATTAGAAGAGCAAAAGGTGTTAGGAAATTAAATCACCAAACAACATGGAACAAAAATTAAAATCTTCGTCTGAAAACTTCGGAAAATTACTCATCCTGTTGCTCTTGCTAGGGGTAGCTATCTGGAGCTTTATCTGAATTCCCGAATGAGATTCCAACGGGAACGCACTTCCAGATTTGCATGGGTTACCGGCAGCCCCTGCAGAGATCTGGACATCTTTTTGAACACCTCCTCCTTTAAATATTCCAAATCCTTCATTCCCAACCCCTCTGTGGGTATAGGAGACAATACTTCAGCCTCAAAAGGTACCCGATATAAACCACTTAAAGGAAATTCGGGGAGAATCTGATAGGTAGTCTTAAACACCAGAGGTACCAGCGGCACCTGATTTTTCACAGCCAGAATAAAGGCTCCATCCTCAAAAGGCTGAAAAATATTCGGAGGGTTTACGGACCGGATCCCCCCTTCAATGGCAATGGCCAAAGGTATTCGCTCTTTTAGTTTGGTTCCTGCACGCAGCATGGCTTTTATCCGGCTTCCCTTACTGTTTCTGTCCATCAGGATATGCATTCGTTTAAAAATGCGGCCATACACCGGGATTTCTCCCACCTCAGAAAGACCAATCACCGAAAAAGGCTCTGGTATGAGAAGATATATGGCCAGATTATCCAATGATGAAAAATGATTTGCCACATAAACACATGGGGCGGGTATCTCTTCTGCACATTTCCTGATCTGAATAGTTATTCCTGCCAGAAAAAAGGAAGACTGAATCCAAAATCTATGGAGTTTAAAGAGCATTTTCAGGTTATTTACACAAAGGGAAAAAAGCATTCCCGGAAGTAGCAACAGAAAAAGAATAACTGAACTTCCTGCTACTGCAGCCGTATAGAGCTTTTTCAGAATCATTTCTGAAAAGGGTTTAGTATTGAATAGATTCGGTTTCAGGTGCTGGGTTCTACGGCATTTCCGCCATATCTAAGAAGAAGAGGAAGTAGTTTCACCGCGTCATAATATCTTTTGAAATACCTGGAAGGACTGGAGATGATTCTCACCAGCCATCCCAGGTAAAGATTTACAACCCAGACCGGCAGTTTTACCTGGTTTCCAGTAAAAAAGGCAATTGCTGCACCCGTACATAAGATTGCAGGTCGATAGGATAACCGATCTTTCAACCAGCTACCCAGCTTTTCCTGTTTTCCTCCGGCAATATTGAGTAATACCCATTCCGGCTTTTGAGATTCGAGAATGTGAAGTAACTCTTCGTCTTTAATCACCCCTTCTTTCGAATAAAACGGAGCTATGTAAGACCCGAGACTGACTTCTGAATTGAGTGAAGCCAACAGAGCTCTGTTGGAATGATCTTCTTCGGGAGTTGGATTAACCAGAAATACGTGGGTTCCTTGTTTAAGTCCGGGAAACTCCCTGAGAAAATGTTCGATAAATTCAACGCCTGAAAGGTGCCTTACCTTACTTCTCTTTTGCCAGATATTCCAGGTTAAAACCATGTAACCGCTGTCTGCAATGATAAGATCTGAGTTCTTCAATGAGCTGTAATACACCTCATCTTTCGGAATTTCTGCAAGACCCGGGCCAGATGGTACCGTAAGCAGTCCTCCGTTTGAAGCAAGTTCCCTGTACACCTCTTTACAGGAAAGATTGGTGAATTCCAACCCAAGAATTCGGGTGGTCAAATGGTTTTCTCTTTCATCCATAGTAGCGTATTTTTTGTTCCTTCCCTCCGGGATACAGGCAGCTCTCCGGCAATTTCCCTGACAGCACTCAGGTCATGAATATTATTGGTGGTCATATTGGACAACCTGAAGGAAGTCATCGGAAATCTGAGCCCAATTTTACCCAGCATATCTCCCGATCTGGCCGCCAACTGATAAACCAGAAATGGCATATTCCAGATTTTTGACCCACTTGTTTCAGCTATCTCATAGGCCCATTCTTCGATATCATAGGGTTCATAATCACCCAGATAAAATACCTTTTTATGTACCAGACCCGTTTCGCATTCAAGCAGAGCGAGTATCTGAAAGACCGTATTATCTATGTAACCGTATGTTTTTTTACAGGCCCTGCCGCCGAGGCTCACATATCGGTTACCCAGCACCACATTGAAAAAGGTATTGTAGGGCTCACCAAAAAATGGTCCCCAGATGGAGGTAGGCCTTAAAATGGCCCATTCAACATCCAGATAAGACGTGTGAATGATTTCTTCGGTTTTTACTTTGCTCTCACCATACACCGTGTGAGGATCAAAATCTTTGTCATGGGAAGGATTATACCCCGGGCGACAAACATACATCGAAGATGTAAACAGCACCTTTTTCAGGCTATTCGCATAGGTTAAGGCTTCGATAAAATTCTCTACGCCCGTGGTATTGGCTACATAATCAGTTAGCAATTCGCCGTTCAGGTCTGTTCGGGCGGCAAGGTGTATCGCAAAATGCGGCTGGAACTTTTCCGTCTCAGTTATCAAACTTTCCCGGTCACAAACATCCGCCCTGTGCCAGAAGATACTTTGAGCAATATCTCTGGGAGGTTCTTTGTCCAGATTCAGGATTTCATAAGTACCTGAACGTGACAAAGCAGCGATAAGATTGGTGCCTATAAAGCCTGATCCGCCGGTGATTAGTATTCTATTCATTTTTAGAAGTCATTTTTCTTTTTTTGACAGGTTTGGCCGGGTAGCCAAAACAGATCATTCCCTCGGGCAAGTCTTTAAGCACCGTGCTTCTGGCACCAACTACCACTCCTTTTCCCACGGTGACTCCGGGCCCAACAAACACATCATTGGTAAGCCATACTTCGTCTTCGATGTAAACGGGGCGGGACTGAATCTGGAAACGGCGATCTTCTTTATCATGGCTACCCGTACACAAATAGACTTTATGTGCCAGAGCTACGTGGTTTCCAAGTTCGATACGATCCAGATTGTATAACTGACAATAGTCTCCTACCCAACAATGGTCTCCGATCTTCAACTTCCAGGGATAGGTGATTCTGGTGGTAGGCCTGATCTTTACTCCTCTTCCTATTTTTGCTCCAAATAACCTCAGAAGGAAATTTCTCCAACCGAAAAAAGGCTGTGGAGACCAGGCAAAAAGCGTGCTTTGAACGGCCCACCAAATAATGACGATCACCGAACTCCTCCCCCGAAATCCATCGGGCATTGTAAACTCCTGCAGATTCTGATAATGCATGTCCGGTTGTGTTAAAGAAGTTGATCAATCTGATGAACTACCTTATCCCAGGTATACTTGCGAAGCAGGAGTTGCTGCAGCTCCGCACCTCTTTGTGCCAGTTCCTGTTCATTGATCTGAAAGAAACGGAGAAGTTCGGACCGCCAGGAAGAAGGGTCAGAACTCAAATGGCAGGCCCCGAAATCGTAGGCCTCATGAAAATTACATTCTTCAGTAATCCATACCGTTTTGCCAAAAGCCATGGCTTCGAGCACAGACATAGAGAAACCTTCTGAAAAAGAAGGAAGTACGAAAGCCGTACACTTTTGATACAATTCGTATTTACCAGCACCAAAAACAGATCCTTCAAAGCTTACGCCTGAATCACCTTTACAAATCGACTCCAGCTGGGTGCGTATACCGTCATCAGGCCCGGCAATTTGGAGCTTCCACTCGTTTCGCTGTTCAGGAGGTATACTACACCATGCTTTTAAGAAGGGAATCAGCCCTTTTTTCTCATGTAATCTGCCCAGAAAAAGAAGTGTCTTTTCGCCGGAAACCGCCTCCGTTCCCAGAGATTGCTGATACTGCCGGATAGACGTGATATCTACCCCATTGGGAAGAGTGACGACTTCTCCCTTTACTCCGTATTCTCTGATCTGATCGGCCTCTTTGGGAGTCAATGCTCTCCAGAATCTGGCCTTCTGATATTTATAGTTTTCGAAGAGCGTATTAGCTACCGCTTTTTTCCAGACAGACCTCCTCAAAATCCATGGTTCCAGTATTCCGTGTACATGAACCATTAGTTTGAAATCACTGGTTCTGGCCAGATCGGTGGCCACCTTGCTGCTGTACATATACAAGCCATGGCTATGTAAAAGTGAAACAGAGGTGGTTTTGAACAACTCCTCTTTCATACCCGGTGCATAGCACATCGGATTATTCCAAATTCTCGGATAGGCTTTTAAAGGAAGTTCGGCATCAGAGCCTTCGATCTGCGAATCATGAACGGTAGAAGCTATACTCACCTTTTTGCCGTTCATGTGCTGGGCTTTAGCCAATTCCAGACAGGAGGATACGATCCCGCCGCCTGTTTGTCGTTCCAAAACAGGTAATAAATGAAGATGCATATATTAGATAGAAACCAGTTTAATTTTTTTGACCTGCCTGAACCTGATTCTGAGATACAGAGGTATCAGACTTATTTTTACCAGATTAATGAAGTTGTTGAAGAGATCAGACTTGATGATATTGAACGGTCTGGGAACGATAATGCAAAATAACGCGAGGTCATATACGGTTCTCGATTTCCGGATTCCCTCCTCAACGGCATAAGAAAAAGCTGCCATGGATAAGGAGGCTACCAATATCCCCAAAAATCCAAAGTTCAAAATACATTCTACCAGCCAAGAAACGATGAGTTCACCTCCCTGAGTGGCATAGAAATGAGAAGGGTAGTACTTTTCGGTAAAGTAGGTCATGGCTCCTTTCGGTTTACCCGGCCACAAAGCTCTGGGTATGGGCGAGGTGATACAGGCCACGATGGTAGAGCCCCAAAGCTGGTTACGCTCCAGCCTACTGTCATTCACAGCCGTCATTAAAGCATCAATCTGAACAAAATCGAACCCACCTACCAGAAATTCGTGTGACCTGGCCAGGCTGTTTAAAAGCACTTCTGAAGTTTGCTTGTCTTTGTTTACACTGAAATAAATATCTCTGGTAAGCACACGGTATACGACGGCAAAGAGGTAAACAGAAATGCCGATATAAATAAGGGCCTTTTTGTTGAAATTTTTGGACAGGTAAATGCGTGCAGCTCCGATTCCGATAATGAAGAACAGGATGTTTGACCTTCCGCCCAGAAACATCAGGATAAGGACTGTAAGCAGGATGGTCCATAGAACGGATTTCTTCTGCAAAGTATCATTAATCACCTTTAGGGTGGCTACCGAAGAACAGGCAAAAATGAATATATCCATGAATGCTCCAAACTGCCCGTAAAAGGTTTTAAACATAATCCCTCTGGTGGAGATGAGACCCAGATACTGCGTGATACTGTAACCCATACCAAAAGGTAGCAGCAGAATTATACAAGAACTTATTAACAGCCAGTTAAACAGCTTATCTGTAAGTTTGGTGAGCGAGTAACTGATGAGGATCTCGGTATATTTAGGTTTTGACCTGTATAAATAAAAGATAAGAACCCCACTATACATCATATTGAACAGAAAGGAAACCAGCATACTGAGATCAAATGTGGACCGGTAGCCCTGTAAATCCCGCATGGCAAACGGGCTCCCTCCCCATTCGCCGTTCTGCATAATGTAAAGTGGCCTCAAAACATACATGATGATCAAGCCGATAGCACTGATTGCAATGGGACTGAACATGGACACCGGCGATTTCTTTACAGCCACGTACAGCAATAAAGCCAGAACCACAAAATTCAGTCCGATCAGAGTGTTTCCCATATAGTCATCTTAAGCTTCGGTTTTTTACCCCGATTGCCTGCCAGAATACTGTTAAGAAATTCTGGTTCAAGGTCTTTGATCATCACGGCATATTCCGGAATACCCAGCAGATCAAACATTCCTACCGTTTTGGGTTGATAGCCTATACCAATAGTTTCTGTTCCCGAACAGAGCGAGAATATAGCCGAATGCATTCTGGAGGCCACAAACAAATCGTTTTTTCTGTATAAATCTATAATTTCTTCTACGGATAATTGACTCACATTCAGCAAATTGACCGGTCGAGAAATCATATTCATGAGTTCTTCCGTAATGAAGCGATCGGTATTATACGCTGAGTAATCTACCTGTAAATACAGGTTACATATCTGAAAATTGGTGTTTATGAAGTTGGCCAGCGTTTTTAGGTATTTTTTTCTCTCTGCGATGAGTTCTTTGCCGTTACCGGTAAACAAATGATCAACTACCGTAACCCCGATTGTGGCAGGTTTATCCTTGCAGTGCATAATGCGTTTTCTGGCCTTCAGAAAAACGGTATCGTTGGTAAGCTTTACCGGCAAATTATTCTGAATACACCAGGAGAAGGTTTCTCGATCCCGGGCATAAAACGTATTGATTCCTGCTAAAAGTTTGGCGGCTACCCGGGAATCTACCGGGCGAAGTGGGCCGGCCGTTTGCGGATAAATGACCAGCTTGCTTACCCGGGAGTGCAAATAAATGATCATGAGCACCCGCATGAGACCATAGCCAAAGGGCCCCTTGCTGGATGAATACAGGTAGCCTCCTCCCACGGATATAACTAAATCGTATGCCTCAGGCCTGCTGATAAACCTACCCATGAGAAGGAAGTACTTGACCAGAGCATTTCGTTTATAATTATTAGGCACAACGGAATGAACAAGCTGGACGCCGTAATTAGCGTACTCGATCATGTCGTCGTAGTTTTTCTCAATGAATAGTTCGGCGTCCGGGAACCTCGTTTTTAACCATTCAATGGTCGTTAAAACAATCCCGAAATCCCCCCGATTTTTGACGGAATAACCATTGACAAGCAAAATCCTCATAGTTTTTTTAAATAGTGATAAAAGAGTACGTTAGGACCAACAATTAAAAGGGCGAGCATCCCGCTGAAATAGCCGGAGGGTAAATCTTTAACTATAAAAAGGCAACCCGTAAGCACCAGTTGAAACACAAAGGCATACCGATGAGCCTTATTTATCTTCCAGAATTCCATCCTCATTTTCAATTTCAGTGAATGCGATAAACTCAGTAGCATAAAAAAAGAGGACATTACAAATGGAATCACTAAAAATGGGCTGAATCCGCTTAATAGTGTTCCCACGCCGATAAGGAGCGGAGCCAGATACCTGGCACGGTGGGATTCCGGATTCCCCGCTTTGAGAGCATTGTATTCCAGAAGAGAAACCAGCATGGCTGTGAGCCCGAAGTAAACCTGAACTTCCCTTACCTCGGTAACCACGCTATTTCGTGAAAAATTGAAAAGCAACAGCAGATAACCTACGGTATAAAACCATTGCAAAAATACCGAGACGCCATTTTTATAATTGTTTCTCACACAATCTAAGAGATACCTGCTACGGTAGCTCCCTGCAAGAAAAATTAAAGAACACCACCTCCAATCAAACGCTGCCTCAATCGCTTCCGGGAAAAACAGACCTGGAATGAGCAGGGCTCCGGGTAGGTAGGTTTGAAAACTCCACCCTTCGCTGAGTTTGGAAATAACGTCAATGAAAATAATTACACAGATAACCAAACCATAATAGCTATTGAACAGAAACACCAGAGCTCCCAGACTTATTCTTACCAACCAGAGGTTTGCCCAGGAAGGCGAAAACCCTGCTTTCCCAGCAACGGTAGGCTGAATAATCACGAGGCTGATTACGCCTTGAACGAACACCAGAATGATATTGCTCTGAACATGAGCCTCAAAAGCATCATTCTGTGAAAGAATAAAAACGCTCAGAAAATTAACTACAGGAAACCAGGCTACCTTAAGCGTGTTTCCGATGAAGGGCAGCCACCGGGTCGGGATGAACGAATTTCCTGCCGATACACCCGATTCTGGTACGGATTGTCCTATCACTTTTTAATTCAAAGCTTTCTTTAAAACAAGCTGAATAATGTCCTTTTAAATCTCTGCTGGTTTCTTCTTACCTACAGAGCTTAGCCTGCTTCGTATTTTTTGAAATTTATTTGGCTGAGTTGGTTTCCCGTAATATTGACCGTAGCTATACCCATAGCCATAACCGTATGCCGAAGAAGCTGAATAATCTACCGCATTGAATAGCAAATGCATGGATTTGAAAACACCTTTATCTCTGATCTCCTTTACGCCCGGTAAGAGTGATTTGGGTGATTTATTCTGACGAACCACGTAAAAACATACATCTGAAAATGGTGCCATTACCAGAGCATCTGCCACGAGCGAGGTGGGTGGAGTATCGAGGAGTACATAATCAAATGCCCGCCGCAATCCGTTGATCAGACCTCCAAGCTTTTCGCTGGCTAATAATTCGGAAGGATTGGGTGGAATAGGTCCCGCGGGAATCAGAAAGACATTTTCCAGATCAGTGGAGTGGATGAGCTCTTCCGGTTCGCTTTTCCCTACCAGGTAATTGGTTATCCCTTTTTTACCCGGCACATTCAAATAGGTATGAATGGTAGGTTTTCGTAAATCAAGACCCAGAATGACTACCCGCTTATCCAGTAAACCCAAAGAGGCTGCAATATTGGCCGCAATGAAACTCTTTCCTTCGCCCGCCACCGAGCTCGTGATTAAGATGGTTTTTCCCGAACCATCTTCCGCTTGACCTGCAAAAAGAAAGGAAAGATTGGAACGTATCATACGAAATTGTTCTGAGACAAATGACCGGCTGGATGCATTAAGAATTTCTCCTTTTTCTTCTTTGGGCTTTATTCCGATCTCTCCGAATACCGATAATCCCGTCTCTTTTTCCACTTCTTTTTTGTCCTGAACCGTGTAGGTCATTAACTCCCTGAGATTTACAAAAGAGGCGGGTATGGCAAGTCCCAGCAAAATACCGAGTAACGTCACAATTTTTGATTTCGGTTTAATGGGTTCCCCCGATGTAAAGGGCATATCCACTACCCGGCTGTCTGTTACCGTACTGGCATAAGAAAGGGCCGTTTCTTCTCTTTTCTGAAGCAATAGAAGGTAGAGGTCTTCCTTAATGCCGGCCTGCCTTTTGATCTCCACATATTGACGCTCCTTTCTGGGTATCATGCTTATGGATGACTCCAGTCTGTTATTCAGGGCTTGAAGTGTATTCCGGGTTACCTGCAGGCCGCTCTTCTGGTTCCTGATATTTTCACGGATGGCTTGTTTCACATTCGCCTGCTGAGTCTCCAGAGTCTGTAAGAAAGGATTATTTCTGGTGGTTGACCTGGCCAGTTCCTCTCGCTCAAGCTCCAGTTTAGAGAGTTGATTGATATACGAGGTGAGCACGGGATCTTCTACCATGAGTGCTCCCGGGCTTACATTGCCAAATTCGTTGGTGGAGAGATATCGTTCCACACCATCCAGCACCTTCAGCTGGATATCTACTTCGTTCAGTTTGCTGTCGTTATCCTTTACTTTTTCAAGAAACAAATTGGCCTCGGTACTTAAATCAGTGATTCCGGCAGACCTCCGGTATTGTTCCACATCCTGCTCTACATCTCCCAGCTCGGTCGTAATTAATTTCAATCGGTCTTCAATGAAATTCAGGGTATTGGTAGCTTCTCTGTTCTTATCCTCGAGCGATGCAAATGTATATTCATCCAGTAATTTGGCCAGTATTTCCCTGCCTTTGTCTGGTACGGCCTCTTCCATACTTAAGCGGATCACCGTGCTCTTCTGATTAACAAGTTCTGCCGATAGACCCGAAATAAGCTGAGAGACCTTTTTGTCCCGATCTGTAAATTTGACTTTTATGTATTGCTCCCCCGAAAGCTGCGTACCATCTTCCACAGAATCTACCTGGAATACCCGGAAGGTACCATATTTACTATCGACCCGGTCTGAATAAAGAAACTCGCCCATTAGATCCATGTCCTCATCAAACATGGCATACCGCGAACTATCCAGGGGTTCAATGTACATGACATGCCCATGAGAATAATCGGAAAGCTCAGCGGCATTCACTTTCACCGGACTGGAATCATACAATTCGATATCTCTTATACGCCCTTCGTGCCAGTAGCTAACTGTCAGATTCATGGCATCTACCACTTTTTCCATGAGGGTTCGTGATTTCAGAATTTCAATTTCATTCTCCACCAGTTTGGAGCCCCCCATCATTCCCAGTTCTTCCAGCATCTCTGCTCCACTACTCAGTCCTTTTTCTTCATCTTTCACTAATAAGGAGGCAGACACTTCATAAATCGGTGTCGAATACCTGAGATATAAATAAGAGCACGCCAGGCAAACCAATACAGAACCGATAAACCAGGGCCAGAGCCTCAGGTATTTAAACACAAAATTGCGGAAGTTGAATTTCTCATCTTCCTCCTGCCAAAATGTAGACTCTTTATGGTTATTCATAGTTATTCAGCTAGTTATCTCCGGCATTTACAACTCTTTCAAAAAGTATGGATAAAATGTCCGTACAGACAATTTTTACCTCGTTCTAAAGCAGACAGTGGAAACGTATTGCAGCTAAGATTACAATTACATCTCACTTCCTACTCCTCACTTCAAACTTCTCTCTTCCTACTCCCAGCTTCCCACTTCCTACTTCCTTCTTCCCACTTCCCTCTTCCTTCTTCCTACTCCCCAAAAACTACTTCAACACCAGATTCAACAAAACTGCCACTGTGGTGGCAATTCCTGTGAAAATGGGCACTAGTTGTACCCGCTGTTCTGTATTGGTCACCTTACCTTTTATGGGTTCCACATAGATTACATCTCCGTTTTGTACATAGTAAAACGGACTTTGAAAAACACTCTGATTAAGAAGGTTTACTTTGCCAATCTCTCTGAAACCGTGTGAATACCGCACGACGGTAACGGAATCGCGTTTACCGTAAATGGTGAGGTCACCCGCCATGGCCAGTGCCTCTGGCAGAGTGGTTCTGTCATCCAGCAGATTATAGGTTCCCACCCTGTTAACCTCCCCCAATACTGAAAACTTATGATTCAGGAATCTGACATTCACCGCTGGGTTTTTCAGATAAACCTGCATTTCTGTTTCTATTTTATCTGAGGCCTGAAGTAAAGTAAGACCATCCAGATTTAGCCTTCCCACAAACGGAAGTACCACGTTCCCAGTGCTATCTACCCGGAAACCCAGCGGCTGCCTGGAACCCATCGCTCCCACACTTTGGCCGGGAAAAGTAGACATTTGAAGGGTATTGATGTTTTGAAAATTCAGGATTTCATTCGATTGTTCGTTCAAGCTGCTCACCGTTATGGCGAGGATATCATCTTTCGAAATTCGCGAGACCACCGGGGTTACACTCTCCAGATAAACGGGATAAGCCGATCCCGAATTTCCTCCCTGAAAATATACAAACTGACTGGTATTTACGCAGGAGGATAGTACCGCCAGTAAGGCCAGAAAATAATAAGCCGTCTTTTTCATTAATACATCTTAGTTTATGCTGGTTTTGGGTCAGCCTGATCAGAATCCGTAACGAATTCCTATGTTCATCAGATTGGTTGATACTGCCTGTTGTTGCCAGGATGCCTCCAGAAAGAAATCATGAATAAGCTCGTAGCGTGCACTGGCTGTAATTAGTTTGTACCGCTTCACTTCTCCCCAAAGAAAAGGGGTTCCCCGCTCGTATTGATTAAAGGTGGAATCTGTAGGAACAGAGCCTTTACGAACCAGATTCATCCGTAATTCAGCGGTCAAACCCCTTCTAACTCTATACCTTATACGACTTACCCATTGATCTGCATTGGAGCCGATCCAGTGCCCCAGATTATAGCTGTTATTTGTATAGGTTTGATACGGCACAAAATGCTGGTAGGCATAGGGCCGGGTTCGCGTATATTCTGTTGAAAAGTAAAGATTACGAAGCGGAAAATTTGTTACACTGATGCCTCCCGTATAGCCCGTTTGGTTCCGCATTTCTTTTTTGTCAAAAAATTTGCTGAAACTCATTTCGTCCACAAAAAAAATAAAATAGAGCTGGGTCTTCGGAATATGATTTCGTGAACTCAACTGCAAAAAAAACTGGGAATTGCTCAATGTGGGGTTGTTATTCCCCTCTCCCTCATAGTGACTTTGGGCCCTGAAAAATGCCAGCGGCACCAGATAACCGAGTTTCAGCCGGTTATTGTAAATGATCGATTCACCGAAAGCCACGTAAAGTCCTCTCACAGGCCTGAGAATAAAACTGTGAACAGCCATAGACTTCCTGAAAAAATCGAGTTGATCAATTTCTATTTTCGTAGGTCTCACAGTCGCCGAATCCGGAACCATGGAATTGAGACTGGCATGGGTCATATTAAACCAGAGCCACGGTGCCGGGTGAACATCGAGTCGGATAAACGGATACGCCGGAGCCTTCTGTGAAAGCACCAATCTTCCTTCTGATCCGTAACCCCAAAGAAGCTGATCCCGCCCCATTGATAAGCTGCCCCAGTCCCAGCTATAAGATATCTGCGTACGAAAATCAGAGTATTGATACCTGGATTTTGGCCCGGATAAAATGACGCCAGGCTCAGGAGTAAAGGACTTTAGGGAGTCAATCCCATTTCCGTTTTCTGCGGTCTCCCGAAAAGAAAAACTATATGCAAACCGCCGTTTGACAAACCCGTAAATGGATAAGCCACTGTTTCTTACGAAGTTTTGCTTAGTATCAATAGTCCTGAATTCTGCTCCCAGCACTGGCTGTATATTAACTCCAAAACCAGCGGCATACCAGGATACGGGTCTGAACCTATCAGCATCTCCCGATGTAAAAAATGCCCGGAAGGAACCTGTTCTCTTCATACTATCAAGCGTATAGCTGTCAAACTTGTAATCCTTCAGATAAAAGGCCAGTTCCTTCTTTTCCAGTAGCGTGAGCTCCTCCTGATTCTCATGTAATTCGCCAAGCTTTTCGTAGATGTATTTCCTTGTGACCGGCTGAATGACATCCTGAAAATCGATCTGGCCTCTCATAGCCATTCGCTCCATAAAATCATACGAAGATTTCCAGCGAGGCTCAAAGACCTCCTGCCCCCTGCAGACAAAGGCTGTCAAAAGAAGAAGGGCCAGATTTATACCTTTTGCTTTCACGCAGGCTCTGTCAACCACTTGGTTAGTTTATTATTTCTTTTGTCGAGCTTTATTTTCATTTGAAGAGAATCGAGAAGTAATTCCACGAAGTTCCCGTTCACAGAAACTACGATTCCGTATTTATTCATCAAAGGGCCCGATTTCACCAAAACTCTATCTCTGGGTTCAAAATGCTCTACCACTAATTCCCGGCAATCAATTTCACCAAGCAGATCACGAATGGCCTGGATCTCAGCTTCTCTCACCACCGCGGGCATTCCCAGCCAGTATAAATAACGTACCACCCCAAACGCAGCAAAAGCCCGTTGCCTTTCGTTGCTGGTACAGCGTACAAAAACATATGAACGAAACAAGGGTTCTTCCACAATCTTCCTTCGGTCACTCCATTGCCTCTCTACCCGCATGATCGGAAAATACACCTCCATCCCCAGTTGAACTAATTGCTCAGCTACTTTTTTTTCCTGTTTCGATTTTGTGTAGATAACATACCAGTTCATCGGTTTTAGCATCTGACTAATTTATTATATCAGCGTTTCATCTTTTTTTCCCTGCTGTGCGTATCTGCAGCATAATCAAAGGCGGCGGGAAGATCCCGGGTTGTACATCCTTCAGAGACAACACCGGTATCCCGGCTATTCCCGCCCCTTTGAATTTAATTTCTTCATCAAAAGATTAGCTATGAAGTGAATTTACTTTATGGCTCCGCCCTTTCAGTCACATCAAGTGACCTAGGCGTGTGAATGGATCGGCTCCATCCGGCGAATTGTCCTGTTTTACATCTAAGGCTCTCCACCTTAAAAATTCGTACCACAAGACACTTCGTTCTTCTTTAATTCACCTGGTAATGCAGGATCCTGAACAGATCCCGGTTTTGTTGACTCGTTGGTCCGTATCTTTCAACGGAAGTCTCTCTGACGGATGAAAATCATCCTGTTACGAACTTAATACATTTCAAAACTATCCGGCACCTCATTTTCCCTGAACAGGGCCACATCGGCCCATACCATATCCTTTACCAGGGCAGGCAGGTCATATTTCGGTTTCCAGCCCAGCTGTGTCATGGATTTGGTGGGATCGCCAATCAGCAAATCCACTTCAGTGGGTCTGAAATACTTCGGATCTATCCGAACCACCACGGCTCCGGTCTCCAGTTGATACTCCGGATTCGCACAACTCACTACAATTCCCTGCTCTTCCACCCCTTCTCCGGTAAATGCCAGCTTTATACCCAGCTCACCGAAAGCCATGAGTATAAAATCACGTATGGTGGTGGTGATGCCCGTGGCTATCACATAATCTTCAGCCTTCTCCTGCTGGAGAATAAGCCACATGGCTTCTATATAATCTTTGGCATGTCCCCAATCTCTTTTGGAGTCCAGGTTACCCATATACAAACATTCTTGTTTTCCCAGAGCTATTTGAGCCAGCCCACGGGTTATTTTACGGGTTACGAAAGTTTCTCCACGAAGCGGCGACTCGTGATTAAACAGAATCCCGTTACAGGCAAATAGGTTATAGGCCTCCCGGTAATTTACGGTGATCCAATACCCGTACAGCTTTGCCACTGCATAGGGCGAACGGGGGTAAAATGGGGTCTTCTCAGATTGAGGTACTTCCTGTACCAGACCGTAGAGCTCGGAGGTAGACGCCTGATAAATACGTGTCTTTTCGGTGAGTCCCAGAATACGCACCGCCTCCAGAATGCGAAGGGTTCCTATTCCGTCCACATTGGCTACATACTCGGGCTGGTCAAAGCTTACTTTTACATGCGACATAGCCCCCAGATTGTAAATCTCATCGGGTTGCACTTCCTGAATAATCCGTATCAGATTGGTGGAATCACTCAGATCACCGTAATGTAAAATGAAGTTCACATTGGCTTCGTGAAGGTCTCGATACAGGTGATCAATACGGGCGGTATTGAAGAGTGACGAACGACGTTTAATACCGTGTACTTTGTATCCTTTTTTAAGAAGGAATTCAGCGAGGTAGGCTCCGTCTTGACCTGTTATTCCGGTGAGTAAGGCAGTTTTCATTTCTTTGGTTTCAGGCTATTGTTTGGAAAATGGTTAAACCAAATATGAAAGGCATTTCTGATTTTCAAAAGTTTTGCGACTTATGTTTTTATGAATTTACGTATATTCATTCTTTTAGTTCAAGAAATTCTCTGAAAATTGAAAACGAGATATCTCTTACGTCGTTTACTCGTTAGGAACTTTGTAAAAATCGCACGCATAACTCGTAGGGCAGAATTTTCGTTGAGACTCCATCCCTCTAATCTGGTCAAATAAACGTCCTTTAGGGGAAGGTTGAAGCGTTATTTTGATCCGAAGAAAACACACAATCAGTTTACGCTAAATAGCCGCATTTTCAGTAAAGATTGGAAAAGCCAATTATTCACATCTCTTCGGATTCCTTCTTTGTGTGCTACAGACGAAACGCCGTAAACTGCTTCCAAAATATTTCCACCAAATACCTTGCATAACAAAGTACCTTCCATTATGTTTGTGCCGGAGTTTGGGAGAAATACCCGGCTGCCTTATGAAAAAGCTATTTAAAAACATTGTCCGGGCTCCGGAGTTAACCGCTTCGGGCCCGTCCTAAAATTTTCCCATCATTATGAACATCGAGAACGCAAAGGTGCAGATGCGAAAAGGTATACTGGAATACTGTATACTGCAAATCATCTCCCGGGGTGAAATCTATGCCTCAGAGATACTTGACGAACTCATCGACGCCAGAATCATGGTAGTGGAAGGTACCTTATACCCGCTGCTCACCCGGCTGAAAAACGCCGGTCTGCTGGATTACAAATGGGTGGAGAGCTCCTCTGGGCCACCACGCAAGTATTACGTGCTTACCGAAACCGGTAAACAGTCGCTGGATGGCCTGGCCGAAACCTGGGACCAGCTGGAAACCTCTGTACGTGCTATTACTTCAAAAAATTAAGCTATTACTCCTGAAAGAATCATGAAAAAGACACTACAAATTACGATCGCAGGAATCGTTTTTCATATTGAGGAAGACGCCTACGAGACCCTCAGAAATTACCTGGAGTCGATCAAATCCTATTTCTCGGGCTACGAGGGCAGCGAGGAGATCGTGGCAGATATTGAGGCCCGAATCGCCGAAAAGTTTATCGGTAAAAATAAACCCGACAGCCTCCCGGTAGTCACCATCGAAAACGTGCAGCAGCTTATGCAAAGCATGGGAACGGTGGCAGACTTTGAGGCCATTGAAGAAGAAACGGCTTTTGCTCCGGAAGAAGAAGCTCCCAAAGCTTCTCAGACCGGGAATGCCTCTCAGCAGGGATCGACCGCCTCTGCGGAGGGCCCGCGAAGACTGTATCGCGACAGTCAGCGGAAGGCCCTGGCAGGTGTACTGGCCGGGCTGGCTCATTATTTCAAAGTAGATGTGGTGTGGTTCCGGGTCATTTTCCTCATTGGAGTACTCGGACTGGCCGAATCGGGCATCGCGGGATTCCTTCTGCTGGCCTACATTGCCTGCTGGATCGCCTTCCCGGTGAATGACCACCTTTCTGAAAACAAAGGCATCAAAAAATTCTACCGGAACCCGGAAAACAAGGTGGTAGGCGGTGTGGCCAGCGGCCTTGCCTCCTATCTGAATGTGGATGTGGCCGTTCTACGGGTATTGTTCGTGGTCCTGGTCGCCTTTTTCGGGGTGGGCTTTATTGCCTACCTCATTATGTGGATCGCCTCTCCTATGGCCCAGTCGCTCACCCAGAAAATGGAAATGAAAGGAGAAGCGGTTACCATTGAGAACATCGACAGCAATATCCGTCAAAATCTGAATGTACAGGCTCAGCCCGTTACGCCCCGCAGAGAGAGTACCCTCACCACCATTCTCCTGCTTCCTTTCCGGATTATTGGTACCATTTTTCAGGCTATCGGACGCGGGCTGGGTCATCTGGGGCCTATCATGCGGGTCTTACTGGGCATTCTGCTGGTTCTGATGGGGCTTGGTCTTACTATCGGGGCCATCATGGGCACTGCGGTTTTCTTTGGCCTGCTCACTGACCACCACTGGTTTACCATGGAACATAACCTGGGTTATTTTGCCAAAGATCTGCCCTCTACCGCCGGTATCTTTCTGTTTCTGGCCATTGGCCTGCCCGCCATTGCTACGCTTCTTTCCGGTATTATACTTATCTCCAATGACCGAATAGGTAACCGCAATTTCTGGCTGACCGGGCTGGGACTTTGGGTGCTGGGTCTTGCGGGTATAAGCATTATCGGTGGCCGGTATTCCATGAATTTCGCCAAACGCGGAAGTGTCACAGAAAATCAGGCGATCTCTCTCAAGGGAGATGTGTTGTATCTGGATGTCTTTGATAATCTGGATGATGACAGCTACGATTACGATGTGCGGGTGGTAATCGAAGAAGGCAGCTCTCCGGAAGTTATTAAAGAATATAACTCCAGTGGCCCTACCCGTGAAGCCGCCCGTGAGCACGCCAAAAGTCTGATCTACAATGTGCATCAGAAAGATTCGGTGCTGGTGTTTGACGAAAGCCCCATACTGGATGCCGGCAGTTCTTTCCGGGATCAGAAGGTGCAGGTGACCCTTCGTGTGCCCGCAGGTACCAAACTTAAAATGAGTGACCGCTTTGCTGACCGCATGCTGGCCAATCACTGGAGCCTAAGCTCAAGATACGGACTGGATTATGACGATTTCGATAAGATCACCTTTACCGTTAACCGGGAAGAGGGGCTTATCTGCCCCGATTGCGAGCAGCTTTCTGAAGAAGAACAGGAGGCTCTGGGTGGCCGCGATGAACGCTACAGCGAGTACTTCCTGGATGATGAGGATTTCAGGCCATCCGGCGAACATCACCGTCGGTTTGATCTGGAAGATTTCTCTTCGCTGGATGTGGGAGGGAGTTTCCGGGTATTGGTGAAACAAGGCGAAAATTACGACGTGGAGTTTGTGGCCGAACGCTCGGAAGACCTCGAAGATCTGAATGTAAAAGTGCGTAACGGCACGCTGGAGATGGGTTTCCGTGACCGTTTCTTCAATGACCGGGAGCGTGTGAATGTATTTATCACCATGCCTTCTCTGGACGGACTGGAAATCTCAGGTGCCTCTAAGCTAAAGGCCATTGATTTCAGGGAGGTGAACAAACTGGATCTGGATCTTTCGGGAGCCTCCAGTGCCCAGATTGACGTGGATGCCGGTGACATGAACATCGATGCCTCAGGAGCCAGCAAGCTGGATCTCATGGGAAGAATTGATAATCTGGAGGTGGACATTTCCGGAGCGAGTAAAATCAATGCCAGCAACGCTGAAATCAACAAAGCGAAGGTGGAAGCCAGCGGTGCCAGCCATGTGGAGTTTGACGAAGTGGGCTCTCTGAGTTCCAACACCAGCGGGGCATCTTCAGTGAAAAGAAAATAAGAAAGTCCCATAAATTATTTTAAGAGACCTGTTCATAACGGACAGGTCTTTTGAGTTATACGGGAACCTTCTATTTTTGTTTGAACCAAAACCCGGCAGCCATGAGTCAAAGCACGCTTACTTCTTCCCTGATCCTCTTTTTGGGATGGCTGGCTTATGGTCTGCTCCACAGTGCACTGGCCACCACCCGGGTGAAAAAGATTTTGTCACCGGTGCTGGAAAAACAAGGAATCACCTACCGGGTGTTTTACGTCCTCATCGCCCTCCTTTCTCCCATACCCTTACTTGTGTATTACTGGAAACAGGAAGCAGAACCGGTTTGGGCACCAGTTTACCATCTTCAACTGGTGGGCGGAGTCCTGGCCGGGCTGGGAGTTGCCCTGCTGCGAAAAGCCTTTTCGGTGTTTGACAGCCGACTGTTCTTCGGGCTGGAGCAGGCCGCTGAGGATCGTGAAGAATTTAAAACCGAAGGCCTGCTCAAACGGGTGCGGCATCCCATCTATCTGGCCACCCTAATGATTTTCTGGGGCTGGTTTTTGTTTAGTAATTCCTGGCAGAATCTGGCTTTTGCATCCGCCGGCACGCTCTATATCTTTATAGGGATCTACTGGGAAGAAAAGAAACTGATTGCCCAATTCGGCCAAAAATACCTCGATTACAAGGCAAGGACGCCGATGATTTTTCCTTCTATTTTTAAGTGATTATTTGTTAGCTTGTCTGTGAGGCACTATAATCTTAAGCTAATTTTTGATACACATCCTGACACCCTATGATTCCGGTTTGGTTATTTTTAAATTACCGCCGCTCCGAGTCCGAGACCCGGACTTAGTGACGGGGGAGAAATAAACCCTTGGCTAATACTATTGAATTTCTGAAAACCTTTCTGTAATTTGTGACTAACCTATTTTGGAGCAAGTCTACGGTAATTAAACATGTAATTTTTGAAAAATAACAGGATTCATAGTTTGGAATACTTATGGACTATATTGGAGATATCTATTACCTAAAACATAACCGTCTCCACCCAAAAGAATTAATTAAAATCATATGCTGAAATTTATTTTTGTACTAAATCTGACCTTCCTTAGTCTGCTACTGTATGGGCAAATGAGTCCTTATGGACCAACTTATACCTCTCCTCACTCAAAAAGGGAATTGAATATACTATTAGAAAAATTGCAAGATTGTAAAGGGACAGATCGGTCCTGTCATTTTGTATATCAGGGGATTGAAGCTTTAATAAACAACAATCTTGAATTGGCTTTAAAAAATTTCAACAATGCTATGGATTTGGATTCCTTAAATGAAAGGGCCCTTTTTTATCGTGCATTGACTAAGTGTAATATGAATCAAATTGAGGGAGGCATTTCAGATTTTACCAAATTGCTCATTTTAAACCCTAAATCCGTTGATTCCTATCTTAACAGAGCAGCATATCTAACAAGGCTAAACAGATATGATCTTGCTTTGGATGATTTGAATGAATTAATGAAAATAGATTCAAGCATTGGTAAAGCCTATAATAATAGAGGCGTTGCTTTTTACCATTTCAAGATGTACAAGGAGGCTGAAAAGGACTACATAATGTCCTTAAGTTTAGAGCCGAATAATGTCCTGGCCTATAATAATTTTGCAGAGTTAAAATCTGTTCAAGGCGAATATAAAGAGGCATTTAAATTTATAAGGAAATCTATTTCTATAGATTCAAAACAACCTCAAACATATTATTTAAAAGGGACGATATATAATAAACAAGGAAAATTAAGAAGAGCAATTAATCTTTTCACCAAAGCCATTAGATTGGATGAGAATCATTTTAGAGCTATCGGGATGAGAGCGGTTGCTAATGTCCGATTAAAACAAGATTATGAGGGCTCAATTGAGGAGTTCACCCGTGCTCTTAAAATAAGTCCGAACGAAAGCCTACTTTACAGTAACAGAGGATTATCCCGATATCATTTGGGTGATTACACTAATTCCATAGAAGACCTGAATAAAGCAATTTCTTTGGATAGCAAAAACGCCTTGGCCTATAGAAATAGAGGTAATTCCAAATTAAAACTTGGAAAGGAAGAAGATGCGTGTCAGGATTTCAGGATTGCAAATGAGCTAGGAGATATAATTGCTGGCGAAATAATGAAGGATAACTGCAAGTAGGAATTTTGGGTAGAAAAAATAACTTTCTTTTTCCTGAATATTCCTTTTCCCTTATCAGAGCGTCCCATTCTGCCGACTGGCAGGCGACAAGCACTCTGACCTCGCACTAATAGGGGCCGTAATCTGAATTCTACCCCTTCATAAACCTCACCAGCAGAATCTCTGCCAGCAGAAAGGCAAGGGCCAGATAGAGGAACCATTTCCAGAGCTGTTTCCCGAAGTTTTGCTCGGCAAAGGAGGTAACAAAATCGCCGTCGAGCAGGTTATCAAATACCGTAATATTCGGCTGGTCTGCCAGCAATTCCCTCAGTTCGTCTGGCGTGTACTGCTCCATGAGTGACTCCTCTGAGGTATGATTTAAGGCCAGTGTGGTCAAAAGCTTGCCATTCACCAGTAGTTCATAAAATCCGGATTCCAGTTCCTGATTTCCACCCAGATCGGCGGCATCGGGCAATTCAAGCACCAGATTGGATCCCACCATCCGCTGAACCGGAATAAGTTCAACATCTCCATTCTTCAAGGTGTAGGAGGCATTCCCTGGTGCATCGGGAAAGGGAAGCAGAATGCTGCCTTCGTCAAACGACCAGGCAAGTTGACGGGGTTTCAGGCTCCATGCCGCCATTTTGAGCATCACGGGCACAAATAAGGCGTGCTCGGCGAAATTACCGTAGGGTTCACCAAGAGGCGAAGCCATCACATAACATTTGCCTTCACCTGCATCGGTGAGCGTGAGAAAGGAAGCTCCGTTTCTCAGTTGAAGTAATTTTTCACCGGGCCCCTGCCAGCTCCAGACGGCAATCTGCCCGGGAAGGTCGGTGGCACCTCCCATGGAAGTCTGCTCAAAGACATCGGCAAAAAAGGGATGTTGTTTGTCGGGTTCGCTGAGCCCTATCTGATTCTGCTCTGTATTCGCCGCTGTGGAAACCGGCCCGCTCAGGCCCAAACCTCCAAGAAAAGCCGTTATCGAAGGATCTATCAGCCCTGCAGCCGGAATTATCAGCACACTGCCTCCTTCCCTGATAAAATTCTGCAAGACCGCAGACAGATTGGCATCCAGGGATTGAACTCCCTCCAGAATAACCAGATTAGACTCCTGAACCCGGTTCATGTCCACGTTTCTCACCGGAAAAGAGGCCAGATTAAAAAGGCTGTCGTTGTCAAACACGTGACCAATATACCCTTTGGCACTTTTCTGATCCCATAGATGGAGAACCCGCACCACGGGCGAACTGTTGATTACAAAATAATATTCGTTATCAAACGTAATGGGCTGATCATCAAATTGGATATACGCACGGTGCTCTCCACCGCTGCGTACCGTGAAGTTGAAACCCGCAGTCGCCGAGCCTCCCGGTGGTACACTCACCGAACTCGTGGAAGTCTGTACCTCATCCACGAAAAGCTTCAGCGGCATTTTTTCTATGGCTTCGGTGCCCGAGTTGCTTACTTTCACATACAGCATGCTATTCTGCATCTCGCGGATAAAAGGCGAGGCCATCCAGACCGAATCAACAAACACATTGCGGTTTACTTCGCCCTGCACAGGCACCAGGTAAATCTGCTGGGTGCTGTCTGCAGTTAAGGCGGTGAGATCGCCCGTGGTACTCTTCTGAAAGTCGGAAAACAAGAAGTAATTGCCCCGGGTGCTACCCGTTTCCTTCTCATTCAGGCTCTTCTGCCGGTTAAGCACTGACTCCAGACTTCGGGAGCGGTTTGAAAACTGTACGCCACTGAGCCTGTCACGGATTCGCTCACTACCGGCAGCAAACTGATCGTCGCCATTAAAGTCATTGGTAAGCAGTTGCAGATTCTGCTGATTGCCAAACTGAGTAAGCAATTCATCCATCTTATTAACCGCCAGGTCAATGTATCGCTTATTCTCAGCCGTATTCTGCATGCTCATGGAGTTATCCAGATACAGGCTGTTCATGCCGTTCAGGGTAGAGGCATTGCCGCTGCGATTGGCCGCTGGCAAAAAAGGTTGGGCAAATGCCAGAACCAGAGCCGCCAGAAAACCCATGCGGGCGGCCATAATGAGCCATTGCTTCAGTTTCCGGAAGGAGGAAGTCTCGGTTTCTACCTTCTGCAGAAATGCCACGTTGGTGAAAAACACCTTGCGTGTTTTCCTGAAATTAAAGAGATGAATAATCAACGGAATGCTCAGAGCCAGCAGACCCCACAAGACACCCGGATTGACAAATTGCATAGGCTTGGTTTACAGCGTGTTCAAAACTAGTCCTTTTTCATGTAATCCCCTCTGGAGAAGTACTTTTCTATGAAACAGTACATCAGAATAAAGAAATAACGGCTTCCCATTTCCTTTATTTTCAGTTTAGACTCCCCGTACTTCCGGTTGGTCCAGCTGTTTGGTACCACCGCATACGAATACCCCCGTACCATGGCTTTCAGCGGCAGCTCGATAGTGAGGTTGAAATGCGGCGAAAGAAAAGGTTTTATACCATCAATGGTCTCTCGTTTGTACAATTTGAAGGCATTGGTAGTATCATTGTAATCGATTCTCATCAATACTTTTACAATGTAATTGGCTATGCGATTGATGATCTTTTTATGGCGTGGGTAGTCCACTACTTTGCCTCCTTTCCCCCAACGGCTTCCAAAAACCGCATCCACATTTTTATAGACCATGGTTTTGTAATACTTCACCAGATCTTCAGGATCATCCGACATATCGGCCATAAATACCGCAACACAATCTCCACTGAAACGCTCCAGCCCATATCTTACCGCATAGCCAAAGCCATTGGGACCGGGGTTAGTTTCAAAGACAAGCGTCGGGATTTCCTGCTGAAGAGTTGCAAGCACTCCGGCAGTATCGTCCTTTGAATTGTCGTTAGTCACCCAGATTTCATGAGGTATCTGATACCTGCTTAGCGTACTGTACAACGATCGCAGGGTTTCCGGAATAGATTCAGCCTCATTATAGGCCGGGATTACAACGCTTAGCTTCATTCGGCAAAAATGCTTAGAAATGATGAATCTTCCATGCGGAAAAGTACAGTCCTTCGAAATAAACAACCCTCTAGTAACAGTCTGTAAGAATCTGTCCCCGTCTTTTCAACTCAGCCCTATCGGGCAGATCATAGCTTTGAGCGATCTGATCGAGCACCCCCAAAACTCCGCCCATCATGACCAGAGATCCGCAGATCATCACCGTACCGCCACTCTTAAGTATATGAGCCACCTGTTTGTGCTCCCGAAGAAGCAGATCCTGCACATAGCCCGGGTTTTCTTCGCGTGAATATACGGTGTGCCATTCTGCAGCAGGCAGCACATACTCAAATAAGCGGGCATCTGACCCGTATCTGCTGCCCCAGAAAATCAGAGAGTTAGTATCTGCCATTCCTAAAAACGGAGCCAGACCCGTGCCGTTAGCTACCAGAAGAAGGTCTTCCGAAGCAGGCTTATGGAAATGCGAATTCACCTTAATATATCCTTCAAAAAAGTCTCCGATGCTCAGGTTTCCCAGATAGGTGGAACAGGTACCGGTTCGTTTGATCATCAGGATAATTTCATGGCTTTCCGTATCCACTGCTATTGAATAGTAGCGTTCCAGATTTTCTCCCGGTGGATACACGCCAAGCAAATCACCGGAAACAACCTTAAGGTGCTTCGGGCCGGCCAGTCGCAATAAAAACAGGGAACCCTGCTCCCGCTTTTCCAGAATTTCAAAACGAGTAAGTGATTTACGTCGTTTGGGTTTTATATCGGCCAGATCCACGTGGATGTTGTAATGCAGCGACTTATTGACCGCCCTCACCCAGTCAATAAACTGACTGGCCGAGCGGTTATCTACCGTCATGTAAGGTACGACTTCCAGAGCCTGCGGCTGTTTTGTTAGTTCATCCCTTAAGGAGGCAGCAAACGAGCAGAATGCGGGATATTCTGTTGAACCAAATCCCAAAAGCCCAAAACGAATGGAAGATTTTGCCAGAAGCTCTGGCAGTCGGTCGGTGAAATAACGGGCGTTTTCCGGAGCATCGCCATCTCCATAGGTGGAGGTGAGTAAAAGAAGTGTTTTTTCACCACTTAGCGGAGGGAGTTTGTCCATATCCAGTACGGTACAGAACTCGCCGCTTTGCTCAAAGGCTTTCTTCAAAGCGTGGGCAAACCGCCAGGTATGGCCGGTTTCTGAGCCCACCAGGATGATGAGATCTTCCAACACACCCGCAGACTGGCTTTTAACCCTGACCTTGTCAATGATCAATTTAAAACCCGTATACGTTAAAACCAGCAGGGCAAGTGCCGAAACGCCCAATACCCCTGCCCAGGGCACAGAGCCCTCTGCGGTATGCAGGAAAAAACTCCAGGAAAACGCCTTCTGTTTGATGTCTGCCGGAAGCATCCCTTTTGTTTCACCCGAAGAGGCGTCTATGGTGAGGAGCCCGGCCGAAGTCTCTATGAGCAGCGGCTCCTCCTCCATCACCGGAAAGGTTACCTTCTTGACGTCTTTCATGAGCAAATCTGCCAGTGAAAGATTGGTGTTCTGTAACTTATTTTCTGAGGGATCGGCTGACCGCAGTTCTGCAAAACGATCTGCCGAAAGGTAAACGCCTGTGACGGATAACAGTAAAACAGGCAAAAGAAACAAGCGGCCAAGCAAAGCGTGCCCGTCACGGGCCAGATCAAGCAAAGGTATGGATTTAAGCAGCCCGCGAATACCCCCGGCCCGCTTCCAGAGCAATGCTGCTCCGCTAATAGCGAGAAAAACCATAGCCAGCGAAGCAAGCCCTACCAGCAACCTACCCGGAGTTTTAAGAAAAAGCGAGCGGTGAAGGTCTCTTGAAAAGGTAAAAACGGCTGAAACCTCACCGGGAGCCGGCACTACCTCAGCAGTAGCAGCACTCACGTAAAAGGTTCCCTCATTCTCCAGGCCTATTCCCTCCACACGGATGTTTCCGTAGGCGTCCTTTTCGAGACTGAAGACCTCCAGAAATTGTTCGTTCAGTTTCTGACGGAATGAGGTAAAAGTTTGATCCGGCCGAAATTCACCCGAGACCGCATACCTGCTCTGAACCCACGGCTCTATGGCCAGTACAAGGCCCGTAACAGAGGCCAGCAGAATGAAGAGGCCGGCTATACAGGCGAGCAGGTAATGCAGTTTCCTCCAGGCTGAATTCATGCACTAGCCCTGAATGAGTTTCACGTACCGAATATACCCCGTTCCTTCGACAGTTTTGCCCACATTACTTTGTGAAAAGTCCATTTCCAGGTCCTTTTCTTTGTAATCTTTGTTTTCAACTGCCGATTCAAAACGCAGTTTGTACCCTTTATTGAAAAGTGATTCGTCAACGCTCATAGAGAATACTTTACGGGTACCGGCAGTAATCGAAGCCGTAGAAACGGCGTCCAGATTTTCCCGCTGGGCCGAATAAAACTTAAACCAGGAAGTGAGGTCATCGTACCAGCGTTTTTCTTTACCAAAAACCTGGAGTGTCTTTTTATAAGCCCCTTTGCTATCGAGCAATGAAACCACTACATACGCACCTTCACCAGAATAATTGGTGAGCTGCACCAGGCATTTAAAACTTACCTGTGCCGGTTTGAGATTGAAGGCCAGAAGAAACAGCAAGCCCAGAGAAAGAACCGGCAAACCGGCTTTCTTTATTAGTTTATTTGTCATTATCTTTTCAGAAAATCGAGATTAAGTTGCTGATCACGAAGCACTTCATTTTCAGCGATGAGATCTGTCACACTTTCATCAAATTCTGTGGCAATGGAACTATCGGCTCCTTTCTCCACCAGATACTGCATAAGAGCCAGATCTTTTGATTTCATGGCTGCGTAGTGTAATACGGTGTAGCCGTCCTTATCTTTGGCATTGATGTTTTCACCCAATTCCAACACCCTATCCATAAGTTTTGTGTCATTTTTACCAAAGGCGGTATGCAGCAAAAGTCCATTGGTTTCAACAGGCAAACCCGCCTTCTGAAGCTTTTCGAGAATGGCATTGAAACGGTCGAGACTTCCTCTTCCCGGTCGGTAAGAATCCACCAGAACAAAGTACAGATTCTGCCCCTCTTTGTTTTTCACCTTTACATCGGCTCCTTTATCGAGGAGTAACTGAACTACTTCAGGAGAATTGAAAGCCACGGCATTTGACAAGGCCGTCTGTCCTTCGGAGCTGACTGCATTTACCTCATTTTTGTCAAGCCAGTAAGCCACGAAATCCGTTTTTCCACGGGAAGCAGCCAGCATGAGAGGGGTGGTACCTTGTTTATCTTTTTGGGAAAGGTTCAGTTTGTTTTCTTCCAAAAACTTCAGAATATCGGCATCTGCACCTGAACGTGCTACTGTGTGAACCAGGGTTTCTCCATTGGCAAACGGCGTGGCAGGATTTAACCCGAGACTTTTAAGGTAGTTCAGAAGCTCTGCAGAGAGGCGTCCGCCTCTTCCCCTCCCGGCAAAAGCAAAGGCATTTTCTCCCAGTTGATTGGGTGCTGTGCTTACACCCATTGCTACCAGATCCTTAATTGTTTTCAGATTTCCGCCGGAGACCGCATAATGAAATAAGCCGTTTCCATGCTTATCGGTATCTTTTAGGGTAAGGCCTTTGCTGGTAAAATAGTGGAGGAATGAAACATCCTGAATTCTGGGAATGGCCGTTAACATCACATTTTTACCTTCTTCATCCTTATCGTTTATCAGATCACCGCCATGAGCCAGACACAGGTCATAAATAAGTGGGTCTGACTTTCCGCTTAGTGCGGCGTGCATAAGGAGCGACTGGCCGTGGCTATTGATGATATCGGTACGTGAGCCTTTTTCAAGCAGTAGTTTCATTACTTCGGTATTACCTTTCTGGGTGGTCCACATGAGGTAGTTGTTGGAATGATGTGTGACCACATTGAAATCGATTCCCGGCAAATCCATGATGTATTTGATGGTGGCGTAGTCACAGTCTGCCATGATTGCCAGCAAGGGGCCATCCCAGCCGCCCGGACCCATCTCCAGTATATCGTTTCCTTCTGCTATTTTCTGTTTCACCACCTCTACAGAAGGCTTGGTAGCCCAGAACTCTCGGCTGTGAAAAATATTCTGTGCCTGCAGAGATAGGCCCGCGAACCAAGTAAGCCCTAAAAGGATTAGTATTCTTTTCATTCTAAAGGGAGTAAAAATCAATTTTTATTTAGACTCGTTTTAAAGTGTGCAATTTAGGAAGAATGTTTTGACCTGAAATACTCCTGGCGGAAATATTCGACAGCATACCTTGTAATGGTCGATGTTTCCTTCAAAAAATGCAAAGGGGGATGTATAAAGCTCGCCGCCCTCAAAGAAGGCGGGAGCTCCGTTTATCGAATTACATACAAAGAAGATTAACTTTTCTGACCCCACACCAGGAATTTCGCCAGCACAGCTTTCATTTTCCCTTTTACCTCTTCCACCGGCAGAGCTTTGTCCTTTTCCAGATCATAGATGTAACTGCCCAAACGCTGATCATCTACTTTCTCTTTGATTTTAAAGCTTTTATGCTCGTCTTCTACCTCATCCCATGCAGCACGCACCTCATTCCAGAAGGCTTTGTTTTCTTCCCACCAGTTTTTTGCCGACTCGCATTTCTTCATGTCAATCCGTACATACTCATTAAGGCCTTTTTCTGAGGCCAGAAGTACATCCGGTTTGCCTTCTTCGCGGATAATCTTGTTATTGTCCTGTTCATGCAGGTATCCTTTTGAGGTGACATGAATACGGTTGCCGCGGCTTAAGACATTGTAATCGCTCCGGGTGGAGTATTCCCGACGCGGCAGGGCGGCATCTGACCGCGACTCCCACACCGACTTGCCGTTGACATGAGCCCACTCACCATAGCCTGCATAACGGGGCTCATCCTGAGTGCCATAGACCCACTGGGTCCAGCCTTGAGGATAATTGGAATCCGACACATTGGAATACCGGAAATCATTGGGCGTATGAAAGCTGATTAGGTGCGGGTCACGGTAGGACCAGTCTTCCCGCCAGTGTTTGATGATCAGGGTATTTTTGATCACCAGCAGGTGCTGAATCACGATGTTCGAAGGACTTTCCTCTACCACGAAAACATACTCCCGTCCCCAGGCAAGTTCACGCGGATGAAAGTTGTAAGCTGTATCCGGTGAGAAGGTTTCGGCGTATTTGAAGGTTATGTCAAAGCAACCGCACTGCCCCTTGATAGCCTCTGCATCTTTTGGATTTTGTGCAAAAGACAGGCCGAGCACTGAGCTCAGAAAAAGAGTTAACATGTTTTTTTTCATTGTCTAGCTGTTTTTATGATTGATTATTTCTTTGGCTTCGAGCAAGAGTATGGTTTCGTTTACCATCCGCTTAAACTCTTCAAATTCGTGGCCGTTAAAGATGAAAAAGGTATTCGGTGCGGGCGTTTGCAGACCGATAGTTTTACCCTGGCCTATGGGCGAAGTCATGTTCCAAACCCCCTAGTTGAGATCAATGATCTGCCCGAGCCCTCGTACTTCTTGTTCGGAAAGCAGGAGAAAGATATTTTCAAAGACCAGATTATAGCGGACACAACCCGGGCAATAACCTACATACCCGTTTTCTGAACGGCTCATGAGATGCAAACCTGATGCCTGACACATATCTCTTCTGATTTATAATTTCTCCCGCATATCCCTACTGTAAAAACTCATATCGCAGCGGTATCTCACCGTTTCGTAGGCCTTACCTTTAAACTCTCCCGGTGATTTATCCAGCCATTCCAGTTCCACCACATAAAAACCTTCGGAGTTGGGAACCACACTTGCAAAACCTGTTTTATTCATCACAGGCTCCTGAATCCAGCCGTCGGGATTTACTACTTTTACATTCACTTTTCCCAGAGGTCTGCCTTCCTTCAATGCATAGATTTCCACGTTATTGAGGTTTACCTGTGCGTACACATCGAGAAAAAAAGGATCGCTTATGAGGGGCGTGGCCTCCCCTACCGTAAAGTGGGTTCTGAGGTATTGAACCGGCCGGGTGATACCGTACTTATGGCGGGTCCAGTCCTGTACCTCCCGGGTGTCATTCAGACCGATTACTTCATAATAGCCTTCACTTCGTGGTGTATACGTAGCTTCCCAGTGGGTGTTGGTTTGTTTCATGTCGAGTTGCTGCCTGGAGCCGTCCGGTGCTGTCACGAAGACCCTGATTTCCGCCATCTTATCCAGTCGGGCACCTTCCTCACGCACCTGCGATTCATATTCTCCGTAAAAAAGCTTTACGGTTACCGGAGTTCCTTTTTGAGCTGAAACGGGTACCTCCAACCAGTAGCCGTGAGGAAATCCCAGCAGTGGCAAGAGAAAGAAAACAAGAAACGAGCTTTTATTTTTCATCAGGTTCATTGGTTAATTCTTTACATGAGCATCGAAATCCGTATCTGCATAAAGTGCACTCTACCTCTGACGATCCGAGACTACTGTAGCGGGTGAGCAGTACCCGGTTCGATTCCAGACAAGCCGAGAAGGATTTTACTCCCATCGCACACAAGTTTTGTTTGAGGCTCTCCAGCAAATCGGGATTTCTCAGATTTTCCTTCAGTGTAATTTCTATCATACAGCACGGTTTTGAATTAAAAGTTGGTGTGGATTCCCTAAACAGCATTCGTCTATTTGACCAATGAATATTCTATGACCGGTTTGCCACGCTCACCTCCATCTGCTGTGGTACCCATGCTCACAAACTTCAGTTTATAGTAGTGACCGTTCGGATCTTTTATGACATAAAACCTGTCTCTGCGAACACCGGCAGTAGCCGTAGGAAAGGTGGAACGCCATTTGCTTCCAATAGCGTCGCGGGTGGTAAGGAAGTTTAAGCCCTCTAAATGGCTATCATTGAAAGCCTCATAGCTGATATCGGCTGTCAGTACCTCCGCCGCCCCGGCTCCTGCCAGATGGTTGATCAGCACAAAATCCTGAAACCAGTAGGGTGTGGGTGGCACAGTACCTGAGTTGGATGTACTATACCCCCATTGAATATCCCAGTTTGCTTTACGGGGCTCTGCTGCCACTAACTGCCCGGTTTCCAGAGAAAGAAAGGAGAAATTAAAGGCCGAATTCGCATCGATATCTACCGTTTGAATCGCCGATTCCCCAATTTTTGCAAAAAGTACATTATAGCCTTCTCCATTGCGGTTTACCTTCACTTTATACCACTCATTTTTCGCCTTATTGCCCTCAAAACTTACCAGATAAACCGGGTTTTCGGCTTCATTGGCAGAAACTTCCGCCAGAGCTGTTTTCGTGAGATCGCCATCCCAGTGATCTACCAGGGATAGTGTCCCTTCGCCCCCGGGCATGAAATCCAGATTCGGAACTGTAGTCGTATCTGCCAGAGTTACAGTGTTTATATCTGTTTTCCCGGTAGAAGCCGCAGATGACTGATAGCCAGGGTTCAAAACTACCCGATACTGACCTCCCTGATAAAAACCCAGGTTCCAGCTTTTTCTTGAAGACAATGTGGTGGCATTGGCACTCAGATCTACATACACATTATTGGCATAATTAGATTCTGAAGTCTTTCCTTCAAGTGTCAACTGCCCGCCCGGGGAAGTAATGGCTGCAAAGCTCAACTTCATTTCGGTGGTAAGGCCAGATAGCACGGATGATCCCACCGACGAAATCTTCAGGATAAGGTTTTCATCGCCATTGAGAAAGACGTTCTCCTTCTTCTTTACTTTAATAATAAGCGAGGAAGCTCCTGCCGGTATAGATGTGGAAATTAGGCTATCTGACGCTGCCGGTTCGGTTACAAATTCTTTGTCATACGTCAGCAGAGAAGGGGTAAGCTGAATGGTCACAGGCACCTCGGCTTCAGCAGCCCTACTTAAATTCAACTGAATTTCAGCCTCTTCACCTTCCAGCCCCTGTTCTGCAGTAGAAAAGGAAATGAGATTATCTGGTAAGTCCACTTTTTCTTCGCAGGACGCTACGAAGAGCATTCCTGACAGGAAAAGAACCCGGTTTAATGAATAGTTCATCTGTTTGTTTTTTATAATTAAATCGTTGTCTATTTTTCTAATTGCATCGTAAAACCAAGGAAAAAAGATCTTCCGTAACCCATAGGAACAGAACCCGAGGCTGAGTGTGCTCCGCCGGTACTGGTGGCTGAATTTGCCAGACGGGTTACACCGAATAGGTTTCTGACACCCGTAATGAGAGAGTAATACCTCTTAAAAACCTGATTTACTGTGAAATCTGCCATATGAAAACCAGCGGTTTCTGCCAGTGTGGCACGTACGCCATCTACATAGGATAGGGCCTGGTATGTAGGAAGCTTGCCGGTATATTTATAGTAAAGGCTCAGACTTGTGGCCGATTTCTGAAAAGTGTACCTCAGGTTTGAATTAAGCTCCTGTGAGAAAACGAATTCGGGCGATTCAAGAGATTCAGATAATCTGTTGTACCTGCCAATATGGGAAAATCCCAATGAACCCTGCAGGTTTCCTATGAATATGGTGTTGTTCAGCGTAAAACCCGTTGTTTTATAGATATCAATATTAAGATAGGTGGATACTGAAGGCTCTGACGGATCTGTCCCGATGGTAATCAGATTTGAAAACTGATTGAAGAATCCACCCAAAGTGCTGCTGACCCGCAAATTCGGCTTATCAGCCAGTTGGTAGGTTAAAAAACCGTTAAAGCTATCTGAATGCTCGGCTTTCAGGTTTTTGTTTCCACGAATAGAATGACTGGCATCAAAAAACGTAAAATAGAGTTCTCTCAGAGCCGGTGAACGGAAACCCCGGGCGTAGGCAAGTCGCATATCCAGCTTATTGGTCAATCTCAGTTTAGTGTTTACCGATGGAATCACCGGTGGAGCCTGATAAACTAAATTTTTAAGAAAGCGTAATCCGGGCCGTATCTGTAAACGGGAACCCACTTTTAGCTCTGAAGAGGCGAAATAGGCGTATTCATGGATCTGAGGCGAGCCAAGAATTCGTTCTCCTGTACTGGAATTCAGATTAATTTCAACGCCATGCTGTACAGAAATCCATGAAGAAAACCGATGCTGAGCAGTAGCTCTCAGAAACGTGGTTTTGAAAACAGACTTGTCCTGAGAACCGGCCAGATTGATGGTTCTTCGTTCTCTCACAAGATCGTAATCGGTGGTTTGCGTTTCTCTACTATAATCAGTATACGAAAGAGCCAGACTGAGCCCTGTTCGATCTCCCGCTCTGGCTTCGGCCTGCAATTGATGAAACCAGCGATTTGTGAGATAGAACTGATCGGTAGCAGAAAGATTACCCGTTTGCGTGTTGGTATACGTATTGCCCAGACTTTTCAAGGTTTCGTCTGTGCCATTGAACCTGTACCAGGCGTTCCATTTCGCAGCCCGGTATCCCAGCCCGGCTGTAAGAAGGTATTGCTCCTTGGGCATCCATTCCATTTTACGGCCTTGAGATTCGCCCTGCCAGCCTCCAAAAAAATTCCGACTGGCGTTTCCCGATAACTGCCACCCTTTCTTTTGCCATGAAATCCCCGCAAAAGCATTGTGACTTCCGGCTCCTGAAAAGGGCTCATATTCTGAACCGGCGGTTTCTTCCTGTACCCGGCCAGTCACAGATATTGTTGACTTCTCCCCGGCTTTTTTGGTAATGATATTAATAACACCGGCCAAAGCATCAGAACCATAACTCACCGACATGGGACCTTCCACAATCTCTATACGTTCAATGAGATTGACATCAATCTGCCCCAGACTTTCCCGGGTTGAGCCGCGGTCAATCATAGGAACTCCATCCAGCAAAATTTTGACATTCTGACCAGCCATCCCCATCAATTGCACGTCGGTTGTTCCCAGCGTGAGATCATTCGAAAAACGCATGCCCAGCTCGGTATTAAGCACCGCCTGCAAGTTCGTAGCTCCCCGAAGGCGAATCTGCTCCAGAGTGATGGTTCTCACCTGATATACCGAATTACGAACCGACTGTGAACCAAACTGCCCGGTCACTACTACCTCACTCAGCGTTTTGGAGTCAGGTGAAAGAAGGATCTCACCCGTTTCAGTCAATTCGCCGGAAAGAACCGATACTTCCATGGTTACCGGCTCATAGCCCAGCAATTGAACTTCCAGTAAATAAGAGCCTTCGTTTGCTTCGATACGGAATGAACCCTCCTCTGAGCTGAGTTGCCCGGTTAAGGTGCCATTTAGTTTAACCGAAGCACCGGCTAATACTCCATCCACATCTTTCACTGTACCCTGTATTCTCCCTCTCTGTGCCAGAAGACCATTCCCACAGAGTTGAAATAAGACGAAAAATAGAAATGGGTATAATTTATTCATAATCAAGCTTCTTTATAAAATTGACAAGCATCGGATCGTTCGAATGCTTTCATTTAATAAGGCTGGTTAAGTCTTTAATTTTATTTAGACTTATTTTAAATAATGAAACAAAGGTAGGTCGGTAAACCTATAGAGTCAAGCATTATTTAGAATATTTCTAAATAATTTTCAAAGTACCCTTTCCGTGGCCGAGACGGCATAAAAAAAGGGGCCTGAGGCCCCTTTTTAAGCAATATCTATCAACGAATCGGAAGTTCGCCTTTTCAATTTCTTCTTTCCCGGTGTTTTCTCTTTCTTCCTTCTCCCCCACCAGATGATGAAACCCGTCACAGGTAAACTGGCGGCTGTAAGAGAAACTAAAAAGGCCAGAACTTTACCGGCAAGTCCCCAGATAGCCCCCACGTGAATATCGTAGTTCATACGCAGTAGTTTGTCGGCTGCGGTGGCATCGGCCAGTTTTCCGTAAACATGATCTACTTCCAGTTCGTCGAGCGTGTACTGGTCAAAATACCGGTAATTGATGGTCCAAAACCTATCACTTCGGGTATTTGTATTCACCGCCAGCGAAGATGAATCGGTTTCGGGTATGTGAACTTCTACCGAGATTGCCTCTGGTTCCTCGGCCAATACTCTGGCCCAGATACGATCAATGGCCGGACCGGACTCCTGAACCTCCTCCGAAGGAATCTGTGAAAGTGGCTCGGTATAAAGCGTCGATTTTTCACCACCGATTAAAGTAAAGTAGCCTTCTCTGAACCATTCGATACCAAAAACAATTCCTGTCACTGCCAGAATAAGCAACAGCCAACTTGCATAAAATCCCGGAATATTGTGCAGGTCATAGTTTTTTCGTTTCCACCTGGTCTTTGACTTCCACTTAAACCAGAATCGCTGCCTGGAGGCAGATTTATTCTTTGGCCACCAGAGGATAATTCCCGAAACCAGCATCACCAAAAAGATAAGCGTGCTGTAGGCCGTAATGGGCTGCCCGATTTCAGGAGGTAACCAGAGATAATAATGGCCATCGAGCACCCAGTGAAAAAAACTGGCTTCCATGTCTTTCACATGAAGCACTTCTGCAGTATACGGATTATGATATACGATATAATAATACTCCGGATCAAAACTGTAAAAGATGGTTTCCACACTTCTCCCCTTTTCCGGGTAATTCACCGCATGAAGATGATAATCCGGCAGTGTTTCCCTGGACTTTTGTTCAAATACTGACGGGGCTAATACCGGCCTGTTTTCTACTTTGGAAAAACGGAAGTCTTCCAAAGCATCCTGGATTTCCTTCTCAAAGGCATATAAACAACCGGTGATACTGATAATAAACACCACCAGCCCGGTGGTGAGACCGAGCCAGAGGTGAATTTTACCAATCAATTTCTTAAATGTCATAAAGGGTACTAAAATCTGTAGTTAATAGTCAGACGGGCATTTCTGTAGGCTTCTGCCTGCCAGTAATAAAACTGGCTCCAGGTATAATAGGCTCCTGAAATCACATCCGCGTTAAACAGGTTATTGAAATTCAAGGCAATACCAAATTTATCGGCCTGATAAGAAACAGCTCCGTCGAAACGTGTATAAGCAGGCATTGATGGATCGATCGTGCGATCATACTCGGCATACCAGGCAGTTCTGCCAGAAGCATGCGAGGCTCCCAGTGAAACTCCCAGTCCTTCAAGTGCTCCCCCATTGACGCGGTAACTTAGCCAGGCATTGGCAATACTCCTATCTGTTCCCGGCAGCTGTCGATCTACCTGTTGATTTTCAGTATCTTCAGTTACCCGAGGATCGGTGTAGGCATAATTAAGTGTTACATCCAGGCCGGAAATCAGCTGCCCCCTCACGTCAAACTCGATTCCCTGTGTTTTGGTCTGACCCAACTGCACTGAGAAATACTGATGCTGCGGATCTGGAGTAAGCACATTGTTTTTGGTGATCTGATAGGCAGCTACGGTTGCAGTCCAGCGGCCATCAAACCATTGCTTTTTCAAACCGATCTCTTTATTGTTTCCTGTAATCGGATCAAATGCTTCGCCATCAAAACTTGCCCCTGCCTGCGGAATGAAGGCCTCGTCAAACACACCGTAAATGCTGAGATTACTGTTAATGGAATACGAGGCTCCAAAACGCGGCGTGAATTTGCCCGAGCTGACTTTTCCCGAGTACGGATCAAGATTATTCGTGGTGGTGTATCTTCCTGCCACCGTCACTCTGAGCTTTTCATTCATCAAACGGAGTTCATCCTGGGCATAAAATGCCGTGTAATTGTTATTGTAATGAACCCCACGCTGACGTAAGCTTAATGAACGATCATACACAGGATACGAGGTAGCCGGAACGGTTCCGAAAACGGGATTGTACACGTTGAATCCTGTGCTTCCTTCAATAGGCCCTCCCTGCGACCAGTCGTGATAAAAATCATAAGCTCCCATATCTATTCCTGCCAGAATACGATGAGTGACAGCCCCCGTGAAGGCGTCTCCGTTGACAAAGAATTGACCTACCCGGGTCTGCCCCAGAATATCCCAGACAGACTCCGCTCTAAGAAGCGTATCTCCCCTGAAGCCCGTTGGCCAAAGGCTGCTTCCCACCTGTTTAAAGCTGAGATGTGAAAGCTGACCAGTAAATTTCCAGTTTTCGTTAATGCTGTGGGCCAGAATGAGCAGGAAGGACTGATCGTCAATGGTTGTGGGAGACATGTTATTTTCCAGTGTGGTAAAATCGGGAGGAAGATCACCCAGACGGTTTGGAGAATAAATATAGTTTGAACCAATGGGAGACATTTTCACATGCTGGTAGTTGTATTCGGCAGTTACCGAGGTTCCCGGATTAATCTGGTACTTAAGCACCGGAGCTACTGAAATGCGGTTATTGTATTCGTTAGGTCGCTGGCTGCCTTTTTCCTGGCCCATGAGATTAAGACGATACTGTAGTTTCTGATCTTTGCTGAGCACTCCATCCAAATCTACCGTGCTGCGGTAGGTGCCAAAGCTTCCCACTGTCATGGCCACTTCGCCTTTTTTGTAACCGGTAGGTTTTTTGGTCACCACATTGTAGAAGCCGCTTGGCTCTCCGGCCGCCAGCATAAATCCGGCAGGGCCTTTTACGAACTCAATCCGCTCTACCATGCTCATATCCTCAGTAAGTGGTCCCCAGGTCTGGGTAACATTCATACCGTTTCTGAAAGACGCTACCCGCGAGCCCCGCATCACAATCCTGGCATAATTTTCCCAGTGTTCAGATTGCGTGGCACCACTCACATTGCGAATCACTCCCTCTCTCATATCAAAAATCTGCTGATCTTTCAAGGTTTGATTGGTGATTACCTGAATATTCTGAGGAACTTCTATAAGCGGCGTACGTAGTCTCAAAGTAACGGATGGATAATCTGTTACATACTTTCCGGGATTCGACGTAACCAACACTTCTTTCAGAGCATTGGCGTTTTCTTCCAGTGTAAAATCTACCGATTTCCTCTCTCCGTCAGAAAGTGAGATTTCCCTGGAAGCTGGTTTCAAACCCACCACACTAGCCTCTACCGTATATGTCCCGGCTATTAGCCCATTGATCTCATACTTACCTGATGCATCTGTAATAACACCTTTGGAAGTACCTTTCAGATATACCGTTACAAATTCTGCGGCCTGGCCATCTGCCGTGCTCACTTTTCCCGAAACCCCTGCATTCTGAGCATAGACTGCCGAGCTCAGAAAGGTTAAAATATATATAAGTTTACGCATTAAATTAGACTGATTTTAAATAATGCGTCAAAGGTAAAGAGCAGTCGGCCTGGTTAACAAATTTTATTTAGAATAATTTTAAATAATTTTACTACGGCCTTCTCAAGGTTAAGATTTCAAAGTCGAACTCATTCTTCTCATCTTTCGAAACCGACTCACGTTCAATGACTTTCCAGTCGCTGAAATGGCTGAGGTCAAAAAAGGCATCTGCTTCGGGAGAAGCTTTCACTTTGGTAAGGTAAACTTTAGAGACATGGGGAAGTGCCTGCTCGTAGATATTGGCTCCGCCGATTACAAAGATCTCCTCACTCCCATCAAGACCCGAGGCGAGCTCAAATGCCTGCGTAAGCGAATTTACCACATGGCAACCTTCTATTTCCAGATCTTTGGTACGCGTGATTACGATATTATTTCGTTTTGGCAGAGGCCTGCCGATACTGTCAAAGGTTTTGCGACCCATAATAATGCTGTGCCCGCTGGTAAGCCTTTTGAAGTTTTTCAGATCATCAGATATGTGCCAGATGAGGGCATTGTCTTTGCCAATGGCATTGTTTTCTGCAATGGCGATGATGAGGGAGATGTTATTTTGGAACATTTTTATTTATCTCAAAGTGACTGCCATCGGCTCCGTTCGGGCTGACTTTCCTAGTGTAAAATTGAACCTGGCAGCTTGACAAATCATATATAGCCGGTTATCCATTCAAACAATACAAATTATCTGTTCGGGCGAAGCCGTTTGACAGTTCGGGCGAAGCCGTTTGACAGTTCGAACGAAACCTTTTGCCAGTTCGGGCGAAGCCGTTTGTAAGTTCGAGCGAAGCCGTTTGTCAGTTCGGGCGAAGCCGTTTGTCAGTTCGGGCGAAGCCGTTTGTCAGTTCGGGCGAAGCCGTTTGACAGTTCGAACGAAACCTTTTGCCAGTTCGATCGAAGCCGTTTGTCAGTTCGAGCGAGACCTTTTGCCAGTTCGGGCGAAGCCGTTTGTCAGTTCGAGCGAAGCCGTTTGTCAGTTCGAGCGAAGCCGTTTGTCAGTTCGAGCGAAGACGAGAACCTCTTCACCCCACAATGTTACACAGATTTTCTCAAAACATCCTGCTAAGCGAAACCCCAAAACCCTGATTAAGTTTGAGCTCCTGATTACTCAGATGCTGAACTACGGGAAGCTGACCGTTCACCCCGAATGCAAATTTATTCCAGTAAATGTCAACTCCTACGGCTGCATTTATATACCAACCACCCGTAAATTCATTTCGCACTCCCTCTTTCAAATCCTGGCCTTTTACTTCGGTATTGGTTCCCGCAGATATCACCAGATTTGTATTTCCCAGGTAGATTGATCTAAACGCCAGCAGGCTAAGTAAGGTCTGGTTTGCAAATTTGTAGCCGTTCGAATTTGTACCGTTGACGTTATACATCAGGTTTACGTTCAATCCGGTTTCATGCCTTTTCAACGTGTAAATCACATTCAAAGGGATATCCCAGCTGCCCGTTCCCAGCTGAAAATTGGCATTGGCTACTTCTGAAACATCGTACATATCATATTGATACCGGCCTGTAGGTGCCTTTATACCGGTTCCCGCCATCAGCTGATGATTCCAGTGCCTGTCTAAACGGGTGGTATCGGCAAACGTATTCAGCAGATTGTAATGCAGAAATACGCGTGCATCACCCATGCCTTCCAGTTTTGCTTCAAAATCATCGAATAAACGATGCTGCTGATTCTGCTGATAGGGAACAAAGGCCATTACCTGTACTTTTTTGAGAGGATACAGCCTCATCCAGAACTCGGTGGTTCTGAAGGTTTCGGTAGCCTCCAGGAGCTGACTTCCAATATGCGAATCAAAACTGTTTTGACGGTAACGCACACCTGCAAACTGCCTGTGCCCCTGGGGCAATATGCCAAAAAACGAACCTCCGTTTACGCAGCCGCAAATATCACATGCCATACCGGAATTACTGATAAACAGATATATAACCAACCAAACTAATTTCTTCATTATGGTGCCGCAAAACGAGGGTCTTTCACAAACTCCTCGTCATTTAAGGTTTTTAAAAATGCGATAAGTTGTCTTTTTTCTGTACTGCTGAGCGAGAGCCCAAGCTTACCGTTTTGTTTGAAAAGCGGATCAAGCGTAGCCATGTCCACCATTCCATCGCTGTAATGATCCAGAATTTCTTCCAGGGTCATAAAGCGGCCATCGTGCATGTATGGAGCCGTGTACCCGATGTTTCTTAGGCTGGGTACTTTGAATTTGAATTTATCTTCTTCCACACCCGTAACATGAGCCCTTCCCAGATCGGGATCTACCCTGAAAGGTTGCAGTCCCGTATTTCGAAAGCTTTCATCGGAAAGCAATGGTCCCGCGTGGCAGGTACTACATTTCTGTTCGAAAACACGCAAGCCGGCCTGTTCATCGGCACTCAGAGTTCCGCCGGGCTCATTCCGCATGTACTTGTCATATTTTGAATTGGAAGAGACCAGAGCATTCATAAACTGACTTAAGGCTTTCAGAAAGCGTTCGGTGGTGACCTCCTCAGTACCATACGCTTCCTTAAACATCTTACGGTATTCGGGGTCTGCCTTCACTTTGGCCAGCACATTCCCCATAGTTTCATCCATTTCTACCGGATTGGTGATAGGTGCAATTGAAAACAGATCCAGATCAAATACACCCCCATCCCAGAAAAAGGATTTCATCCAGGCCGTGTTTTGTACCGGCGGGGCATTTCTCACACCTATTCTGTCATCAATGCCATGACTTACGATGTGCCCATGATGGGTAAATGCATACGCCTGGCTATGGCATTCGGCACAGGAAATGGTACCATCCCGACTCAACCTTCCGTCGTAAAAAAGTTTTCTACCCAGCTGAAAACCCGCTTCTGAAACCGGGTTCTTTGATAAGTCATATACAGGCTCCCCAAAGTTTGCAGGCACCTCAAAGAGTGGTTTATTATCCTGCGAAACCACGGGTGCTTTTCCCCCGGTCTTTTCACAAGACCAGAGGAAAAGTAAACCTGATATAAGCAGTACTATCTGTTTCATTTAGTGAGCATGTACATGATCTACGGTAAATGCGTCTACGTAGTTAGCTGAAACACTGAGCCCTACTTTCGGATTATGAATCATGGGAGTAGCCGCAATTTTCACCTGATTGGCACCATCAAAAACTTTGGTAACATCCATGATAATATGTGCTTTCGGATTTTCTCCCTTGCGAACAGCAATCATATCATGTGAATGAAGCTCCACCTCTTTCAAGTTATTGGGAGTAGGGGCATCTTTGCCGCCAAAGCCACCTATATGAAACTGAAACACATTGCCCGCAGTAGTGGCAGCTGAGCTTATTCCTTCCATTTTGAAGAAAATATAGCCCATATTCCAGCTCCAGTACATATTGTCGTTGCCATACGAGGCCGGGTCTAATACACCGGTACGCTGCGAAACATCGGAAATACTTTTTACGCTATCCACGCCAATCGTATACACAATATGATGATAATCTGCGGCAGGGATATCGGTAAGCATGATTTCCTGTGAAGCCGCATCTGATTCTTTGACGAGGTAGTACTTATCAGGAAAAGAGATCATATTACCCGCTTCGTCCATCAATTTGATATTCGAAATAAAATAATTGAGCGTAGTAATTTTGAAGGATTCGCCAGCACCGTTTGTAGCCTGAGTTTCCCCAAGTTTAAGGTCGGTACCTCCGATTCTGTTATCAAATTCCAGGGTAAGGCTTCCTTTGTCACCCGGCTGAATCTCGTTGGTTTCGCAGGAAAAAAGTGTGATTATTAATGTTGCGGATACCGCTAATACTTTTACAAATGATTTCATCTTTGAATTTATTCTAAATGGTTCAAAATGGAATTATCTGGAATGCCAATCAAATGGTTCTCCATGAAAAATTCCGTACTTAAAAATTGAACTGTCCCCGTAATTCGGGAATTCTGACAGAATAAAATCAGACTTGCGGTGGGTGAAAAATACTGCCTTTCATAGTGGCAGGAACGGTAAAAGAATATGAAAAAAACACCTCTTTCGACAGTATTGAAAGCTGTGGATCAAACTGAAAACTTATCAGACCCACTTTGGTTTCCACCTCAAAAATTTTGTTCAGAAAGGTATCGGTCGCCTCATCTTCGTCCTGCTGCTCGGCGGCCTTGATTTGTTTGGCCAGATAACATTGGCCATCACATTTCAGCTCGGGACGACTTTTATTGACGCAGTAATTCTTTATGATGAAATCTTTCCGGAGCTCGTAATTCACAAACAATGCAGGAACAATCATTGCTTTGACGAAAAGCAAGGAGAGTAAGAGAATTGCCCCAATTTGTTTGCCTGTTTGCATTGAATCAGATTCTGCCGCAAAGGTAAAACGCATCTCATCAGAAAAACATGTTTTGTGTCACAAAATAATTCATGTCAAAGTAATGATCGGTGGTACGCCGCGAACCGCATCCGTCAAAGGTACGGCATGAATTTACAGTTAAGAGATTGAAATTCCATGCATTATCTTTACTTCCAGTCTTCTGAAATCTTTCCTTCACAAATATTTCGTTTGGAGGTTTTGTAACTTATTCTCAGCTTACCCGTATATAATCCTGAATAAATTCAACCTGTGATTAACCAATGACCCAAAAAGACATCCTGCTTCATCTTCGGTTTCCTTTTTCGCTTTTTCTTATGCCTGTTTACTGGCTGGCAGTCAGTCAGCAAAGCGAACCTGACCCCTGGCTTAACCTTTGGATCTTTGTCATACTTCATTTCTTTATTTACCCCGCTTCAAACGCATTTAACAGCTATTACGACAAAGATGAAGGCAGTATAGGTGGCTTAAAAAATCCGCCAAAAGTGGATAAAGACCTTTGGAAGGCAGCAAATAGTTTTGATATAGCAGGAGTTCTCCTCGCTCTTCTTACGGTAGGAAAGTGGTTTGGTATCCTGGTGCTCCTGTATGTTGCGGTGAGTCGCATGTACAGTCATCCCGCCGTGCGGTTGAAAAAATATCCGGTGGTGAGCTGGCTGATAGTGGGGTTTTTTCAGGGTGCCTGGGTGTTTTTTCTGGTATACACGTTTGGGCAGAATCTTACCATTCCTGATTTCATGCAGGTCAACAACTCAAACATGGCTCCAATCTGGATGGGTTCTTTATTTTCGGCATTAATTCTCTGGTCTGTGTATCCCATAACCCAGGTTTACCAGCACGCAGAGGACGCCAAAAACGGAGACCATACTCTGAGCATGATGCTCGGCATACGCGGAACGTTTGTTTTTACCATGCTACTTTTTACTCTGGCTCTCATATGCTCGTTCTTTTTTCTTGAGAAAAGCGACTTTTACAGATTTCTGGGCTTTAGTATGCCGATCGCTCTTTTTATGAACTGGTGGCTATTACAGGTATGGAAAGATGAAACAAGAGCCGATTTCAAAAATACCATGATGCTGAACAGTTTAGCTTCTATTTTACTTAATATTTGTTTTATTATCAATGCCTTAGACTAATCAAGACCTGCAAAAAACGAGGTTTGTCAGATATGCGACAAATCAACCTGAAAGAAGTAATATCTTCGAAAAACTATGAGTAGTATAACTTACATAGGTACGGCTGTTCCCGAATACGCCAATAAGCAAACGGACATCCTGGAATTCATGCTAAAGCTGAAGCAAGACGGTTCGTTTGAGAAAAGAAAACTGAAGCTGATGTATGCCCGCTCAGGAATAGAGACACGTTACTCAGTTATCCCCGATTACAGTTGCCCGGCTGCTGAACGTGCCTTTTTCCCGCAGAGTGAAGTTCTGGAACCCTTCCCGGGTGTAGAGAAACGAATGAGAAAATACAAAGAAGCAGCTCTCCCATTAGCACTTAAAGCGGTTCATAAGGCTCTGGGGGCCATAGACGCATCTGACAAAATCACGCATCTCATCACCGTTTCCTGCACGGGAATGTCTGCCCCGGGGCTTGATATTGAACTGGTAGAGGCACTGAAGCTTCAGCCAGATATTTACCGTACTTCGGTCAATTTCATGGGCTGCTACGCTGCTATTCATGCATTTAAGCAGGCAGATCTCATCTGCAAAAGTGAACCTCATGCCCGGGTACTTGTGGTTCTGGTAGAACTTTGTACCCTTCATTTCCAGAAAGAAGATACCCCCGATTTTTTGACATCAAACCTCCTTTTTGGCGATGGAGCCGCCTGCTGCCTGATAGAAAACTCGACGTCAGGAATACACATTGAAGGTTTTTATTCCAGATTGTTTCCGGAAAAGCAAGACAGCATGGCCTGGGATATTCATTCAAATGGATTTCTGATGACTTTGAATCAGGAAGTTCCCTCTATAGTGGAGCAACAGATCGGTCAGTTTGTGGAAGCATCCCTGCTAAAAAATGGATTTTCCAAAAATCAAATCACCAACTGGGCGATTCACCCCGGAGGAAGAAGGATTCTGGACGTTACTGCACGGACTCTTCAGATATCAAGAAATCACATGAAGGAATCGTATGAAGTACTCAACGATTTCGGAAATATGTCATCCTGCACGTTGGTCTTTATTCTGGAACGGATGAAAGCTAGCCAAAAAGGCTACACCTTTGTGGCGGGTTTCGGGCCCGGAATAACCATGGAAAGTGCAATATTGAGAATTCTATGAAAAAAAGCCTGCAAAAAGAATTACTGGATGCCGACGAACTACCCGAAGCCGATTTAATTCAGAATCTCAAAGAATTAAAATTTATTAATACTTACCTCGGCGGGCATGAGGTGATTCGTAAAGGCCTGAGAAAATTTCCGTTGCAAGCCCGGAGAATCCTGGAAATTGGCTCAGGTGGCGGTGATAATCTTTTGATGCTCAAAAAGTATTTACCCGGGAATACGTACTATGGGCTGGATATTAAACAAGTCTGTATCGACTACAGCAAATCTCAAGATTCAACGATCGGGTGGATTGAAGCAGACTACAGAAAACATCAACCGGATAAGCCGTATGATGTCATTTTTAACTCCCTCTTTTGTCATCATTTTGAAGATGAAGCACTGGTGGAAATGCTAAAGTGGATGAAGAATAACGCCCGCGACGGTTTCTTTATCGGCGACCTCCACCGCCACTGGCTGGCCTATTTTTCGATAAAATGGCTTACCAGGATGTTCTCCAAATCTTATCTGGTGAAAAATGATGCTCCCTTGAGCGTTCGAAGAGGATTCACCAGAACGGAGTGGCAAGAACTTTTACACAAAGCCGGAATGACGAATTACTCCATTACCTGGTGCTGGGCTTTCCGGCATCTTATTGTGGTGCGGTTATGAATGAAAAAATATATGACCTGGGAATAGCCGGTGGCGGTCTGGCTGGTTTAAGTCTGGCTATTCTGCAGGCTCGGGAAGGTAAATCGGTGATCCTATTCGAAAAAAAGAGCTATCCGTTTCATCGCGTTTGCGGTGAGTATATCAGCATGGAATCCTGGGATTTTCTGGAACATCTGGGGCTGCCTCTTACCGGAATGAATTTGCCTCTCATCCATTACTTACAGGTGAGTTCACCCTCGGGAACTTATCTGGAGACGAAGCTGGATCTGGGCGGTTTTGGAATCAGCAGATACAAACTTGACGCGGAACTTGCAGAAATTGCCTCGGGTCTGGGAGTGGAAATACAACAAAATACGGAAGTAAAAGAGATAAAAGAAACAAGCGGAAGGTTTGAAATTGAAACCGAAAGTCACTCTTTCAGCTGCCGGCAGGCCGTAGGAAGCTTTGGTAAAAGGTCTGGGCTGGATGTACACTGGAACAGGCCATTCGTAAACAAGAACAGAACTTCACTCAACCAGTACATTGGGGTGAAATACCACATTCAAACGGAGTTTCCCCTAGATAAAATTGCTCTTCATAACTTCTCAGATGGCTACTTTGGGATATCAGCCGTAGAAGATGGGAACTTTTGTCTTTGCTATATGACCACCAAAGAAAACCTCAAAAAGAGCGGCAATAGCATCCCCGTAATGGAAGACTCTATCTTATCAAAGAATCCTTTCCTTCGGGAAATTTTTAGAAACGGATTGAAATTATGGCCTGAACCTGAGGTAATCGCACAAGTAAGTTTTGAGAAAAAAGGGCAATTTGAAAAAGGAATCCCGCTCATAGGCGATGCCGCAGGAATGATAGCACCGCTGTGTGGCAATGGCATGAGCATGGCCTTTCATGCGGCTTTTTTATTACATCAACTGCTGCTGTCAGGACAGAGTATCGGGCAGAATTACGTCAGAGAATGGAATAAGCTATTTTCAAGACGTCTACTGGTAGGAAGAACCGTGCAGCGATTGTTTGGTAACCCTATACTCACCGACTTTATGATTCGCAGCCTGCGACAATCACCTGCTCTTCTCCGCTTAATCATTAAAAATACCCATGGGAAAAATATCCTATAATTTTAATCTGAAGCAATCTGGCCGACATTCACATTTCCCGGTAATAAGCAACTTTGAAGAAAAAACATGAAGAACTACCTCCTGCTTGCTTTTTTGATTTCTGCCTGTGCGGCGAACGGCCAGAACTGGACACCCACTACCGGTCAGGTGAGTTTCAAAATCAAGATGTTAGGTGTTTCTGTAGAGGGTTCTTTTCAGGGAATAAAAAGTAATATACAATTCTCAAACAATGAACCTGCCTCAATTTATGCCAGTGTAGATTCAAAATCCATTAACACCAATAACAGCCTAAGAGACAAACATTTGAGGGAAAAGGAAGATTTCTTTCAGGTAGCCGAATTCCCGGTTATTCAGATGAGTTCGGTAAGTATCCAGAAATCTGGAGAAAACCGGTACAGCGGTACATTTAAAATTACAATTAAGCAGATGTCAAAAACGCTAAAAATACCATTCACCTTTACCGAACAAGACGGAAAAGGGCAATTAAAGAGCTCTTTTGAAATCAACCGAACAGATTGGAACTTAGGCGGAAACACCCCGGGTATGTCAGACAAAGTGCTGGTTTTTATCTCCCTTAATCTGCTCAAAAAGTAAGTACCTTATGAGCCCGAAATTATTTTTCCTCCGGATTTTCCGCTATGAATTCTGGCCATGGAAACTGTTCTATGCCCCCCTTATTCCCTATTTCGTTATTCTTTGGGTTAAAACGAGGGGCTTGATGTTTCCCGCTCTGGTAAATACATGTCTCCGTAACGGAGGATTCTTTAACGAAAATAAAGAAGAAATTCTTGGTAGAATTCCTGAAGAATATCTGCCCGCAACCTGCTGCTTTAGTATCGAATCTGATTTCCGGATGATTACGGAAAAAATAAAAACCAAGCAACTCAGTTACCCTTTTGTGGCCAAACCAGTTGACGGACAGCGAGGAAAAAATGTTGAGATTATCCGGAATGAAACGGAGCTTCTTGCCTACTACAATTCTACCGAAAAGAGTTTCCTTATTCAGGAATACATTGATCTCCCCATAGAGCTGGCTATCTTTTACTCCCGTTTTCCTGATCAGAAAAAAGGAATAGTGAGCTCAATAGCTTCCAAAGAATTCCTTTCTGTTACCGGTGATGGGGTTCAATCCATTGGGCAGCTCCTTAAAGCTAATCCAAGAGCCAGGTTAATCTGGAAGAGCCTTATTAAAAATACCAAAGCAGACCTTCAGGAAATTTTGCAGAAGGGAAGAACGATTATTGTAGAACCGATCGGAAACCACTGCAGGGGCACTGTATTCAGGAATTCTACTGAAATAAATAAAGCAAAGGTGGCTCTGGTTATAGATAACATTATGCTTGATTATACCGGTTTCAATTACGGGAGGTTTGATTTAAAGGTGAGATCTATCGATGCTCTCTACGATGGAAAAAATATAAAAATTCTGGAGCTAAATGGCGTAAACGCTGATCCGGCCCATATTTTTGATCCTGAATACCGCCTGTTAACCGCGTATCGGGATGTAATCTGGCATTGGAAAAGATTAAGTGAAATAGCTATGGTTAATAGGAAGAATGGGCACAATGTCAACGGAGCATTTCCTTTCTGAACCCGTAAGATCATCACCCGTCCAAACTTTCCGGTTTTGGGTTTCCCCTCTCAATCAATGTTAGCACAATCCATTTTTTAAGAAAACGGACCTACGTTTTTAACCAGGAAAAACCGTTCGAGGTTTTATTTACTTTTTTCACAATGAAAAGAAATACGGGAATTGGAATGCAACCAATTGAAATATACATTCGTAAGAAAGACGAATACTTACCTAACTCACTCCCGAATGTACTCTTCACAATACTGGTACCTGCAAAACCATTCCTTATTCAAACATCTGAACAGCAATGACCTGAATCAGATCTGCTATATCGCTGCCTACAAATCGGTAAGAAAAGGTGAAATCGTACTGTTTACAGAAGAAAACAAAGGAAGAGTATTTATCCTGAAGAAAGGCAGTCTTAAAATAGTTAGAATAAATGAGCAAGGGGATGAAATTGTCAAAGACATCCTTCAGGTTGGAGACTTGTTTGGTTCTCTGGACCTGGCGGAAAACGAAAACGATGAATACGCAATAGTGCTCACAGATACGGCCACATTTTGCAGTTTTAAGGCATGTGACTTTATCAAATTCATGGAGAGTAAGCCTGAAGTGGCAGTTAAATACACCAAATGGGTAGGGTTTTGGTTCAAAAGGTTAGAGAACAGGTATTCAAACATTATGTTTAAAGATGCAAAAACGCGTCTTCTCTATTTCCTCAACGATCTTTCACAGGGCCACCACGCCGATGAACACAGCTATGTCTCTTTACCCAATTACCTCACCCATCAGGATATTGCCAGCCTGATTTGCTGCACCCGCCAAACGGTTACCTCGCTTCTCAATTCCCTGAAAGCACAAGGAGTAATTTCGTACACCAGAAAAGAACTAAAGGTAAAAATTTCCTCTCCTGAAATACTCAAATTATGAAATTGGTCTTGTAGCCGACAAATACAAATACCCTGGGAATATACATTTGGTTAATTCTATTTTAAACGTTAAAACAGAAATAGTATGAAACCTATGTTGCTCCTCCTTCTTCTGGCTTTGGCAGGCTGCTCCAAAATCTCTGATATCGAACCGGAAGATAGCGTATCCCTGGAAAATGGAATTCAGCCAGAAACTGCATTTGCAGATCAAAAACTACTGCTTGAAGGAAAATTTATGAATAGTGGTTCCTACTCCACCAGCGGAACAGCGTTCATCTATGAGGCGAAAGACGGGAAAAAGTCCCTTGTACTTTCTGATCTCAAGTCGAGTGCAGGCCCCGATCTGAGGATCTATCTGGCCGGAAACAAATCTGCCGCAAACTTTATTGAGCTTAGTAAAAAAGTGGTAAACGGAAATAGCCAGTATGACATTCCTGCTCAGGCAGATATCAGCAAGCAAAGATTTGTACTCATCTGGTGCAAGCAATTCTCGGTACTCTTCGGTCACGCCGAACTCAAATAACCAAACGCTTCTTACTCATGAAAAAATACTTTTCATGGCTATTTCTATGCCTTTTGGCAATGAAAGGCCATTCGCAAAACCTGGATATAGCCCTTGCCGCCAAGAAAGAAGTAGCCCCTTCCGTTTCCTTCCAAAAGGTCTATGAGATTGGGAAAAAGAAAAAATTTCAGGCCGGATGGGGTTTGAGAGCCAACGCCTATTTCGCAGGCGAGAAGGAATACCTTACCGCACCTGCCAGACTTACGTCAGGCAAACAAAGTATAGTTGCATTTTTTACCGAGTACAATCCGGAAAAAATTGACACCATCAATTTCACACGATCAAATCTATTCTCGGTAAATGCCTTAATTATTCTCCAATATAAATTCCGAAACGCGGCAATTGGTTTCAACATTGATGCCCTTGGATTTACCTTCGGAGGAAATCAAAGCGGAAAGTTCAGAGCTGCGGAGTCTGCGGCACTGCATAATTCAACCCAAACGGCATCACCTACTCCTTTTAATCTGCTGCTTATTTCGGATAGCGATCGGGGTAGTTTAAATTCCGAATTGTATTTCAGACAAAACCTTAAAAATAGGAATGCACTCCGTTTCGGATTAAGTTTTCAATTTCTCGAATACACCACCCGGCAAGCACTTACTTTTGAAAATGATCGGTTCAGACACAAAACACTCATGCCATTTGTGGCCTACAGTATCGGGTTAAATAAGTAATACCAATGGAAAATTTCCGAAATTATCATAGAGAAATCCTGCTGGACATAGAAAAAATAACCCGCAGGCTGGATCAGGAACACTATACGAAAAAACTGGATATCCTAAGCGGAAGTTCGGTGGGGCAGCACATCAGACATATCGTAGAGTTTTATGTATGTCTGTTTTCCAATACAGGCTACGTGAATTACGATGAGAGGGAGAGAAATGTATGTATTGAAAACTCAACCGACTATTGCCTGAATGTCCTCGAAAATCTGAAGTTAAGACTGTGTCACCTTGATTTTGAGCAGGAAATACAGCTTAGACAAGAGCTGGATCAGGAGTTTATCTGCCTGAATACGAGCTATCAACGCGAACTTATCTATCTGGCAGAGCATACGGTTCATCATTTTGCTCTGCTTCGTATCGGATTGAGTTCCCTTTGCCCCGATTTCATTCCCGACAGCAACTTTGGAGTGGCTAAATCGACTCAAAAATACAGGGAAACATGTGCTTCCTGACCTACGTACCCACAGAAGATCATGGGTTCATCCTTACATCGAATCGGGATGAGCACATTGATCGTGCCCCTGCAAAGCCTCCCAGAAGATTGAAAATTCATACCTGCGAGGTTTTCTGCCCGATTGACCCTATCTCCGATGGCACCTGGATTGCCACTGGTTCAGAATATACTCTGGTGATTCTGAACGGCGGCTTTAAAAAACACATGCCTAATCAGCGGTATCGGCAGAGTCGTGGGTGCATAATCCCCGATTTTTTTAAATGGAATAATCCCTATCTATTCTCTGAAAAATTTGACTTCAATGAAATGGAGCCTTTTACGCTGATCGTGTTCAGGAATCAGAACCGGTCAGAAATTGTGGAGATACGTTGGTGCAGCGGAAAAAAGCACGTCATTCCACTCAGCGGCGAGCAGGCACGGGTGTGGTCATCGGCTACTTTGTATGATTCTGTCGCCGAGATGAAAAGGAAGAATTGGTTTTTTTCCTATTTACAAGCTCACAAAGACTCAATTTCTTCCGAAAATTTACTGGACTTTCATAACACAAACTTCAGCGAAGATCCCTATAACAGCATTAAACTGAAAAGGGAGAATGGTATTGAAACCGTTTGCATCTCCCAGATTGAAATACAACCTATCAGGAAAAGATTTTATTACCATAGCCTGAAAACTAATAATCCTGCCTGGTACATACTTTATTGACCTGCAGCTATTCTACTTCAATAGAAGGAAATTTCTCAGACAGTAGTCTCTGAGTTCTTAAGTTGTAACGATTTGTGAAGTCAAAAATCCGTTTTTGTATGGAAAGAATGAGTTTATTCCGGGTAACAAGCAAAAGAGATTCTGCATCAGATTTTCGACGGCTTATAAAGTGGTACCGTACTACAAGGCTCCCCAAACATCAGGCTTTTGACCAGTGGCCGAAGTCTGGTACTTATTTCCACATAAACTTCTACAGGAAGATCCACATTTGAGCAACCTTTCACCACTACCCGCTGATCACGGAATTGTTCAAAATCAAACTCATCAAAAAATCTTCGGTACAGCTTAATTTCGAGATCCTTCAGTGAGCCATAAACAACACAATTGGCGTATGGCTCAAGTTTTAAAGCCAGAAGCATATACGCCCAGGTAGGAATAATAGCATCTTCAGAGCAGGTAATAGCCACATTCTTTCCGGAGTATGCTGACCAATCGTGCGTCTTCAGAAATTCACGGAAGTCTTTCTCTTTCAGGATCATCCCCATGAAAAGGTTGTCTTTAAGATCATAAACCACTCGTTCTCCTTTATGGTAATAATCTTCCAGATCAAGACTGATGAGCCCGCTTGAAGCTACCCGGTTAATGATTTCTTCTGCCATGCCCTGAATAACAATTGAATATCCCGAAAGGTTTGATCCTTTCAGATCAAATCATCCTTTTCGGTTTCTTCCTGCTGTTCTGAAGGTTCTGCAGTAGGTAGGGAAATTGTCTCTTTGATCCGATTCTCAGCAGTTGAGACGGATTCAATCCGCCCGGAATCAGGCTCCTTCCACAATGTAACGGGATACTCCAGAACAAGCCCGGCAGCGAAAGCGTAATTCCAGTTCTTAAGAAAACTTCTTGAAAATACAACGAGCTGCTGCAAAGCCAGAATAACAAACACAGTAACTGCAGAACTCACGCCTATCCACTCTCCTAACCGTAGATATAGAAAGCTGATGCCGGTTCCTACCAGTGCCAGAAGCCAAAACCCTCCCAGGGTTTCAGGTCTTTTCAACACGTATCTGAAGGCCAGCCAGAAAGCATCCACCACAGAAAGTCTTTTCTCAAGGGCCAAACAAACTTTGGAATAAAAATTCACACAAAGACCGAAACCCATGCTCAACGCCAGCAGAACAAATGGCGGTATGGCCCATAACAAATAGCCTCTTTCTGAACTTCCCTCTGCAATTAAGGCAAACACAAAAAAGAACAGACCGCAGACAAGAAACCAAACAAAAAGATGAATTCCCAGAATGAAGAGCAAAAGGAGATATTTGGGGAATAGGCGGACTGAATCTCCAAAAAACTGCCCGATAGGTGTATTACTCTTTCTCAAATATGCCGAAACTGCCCCGCCACTCAAAAAGGTATAGAGCAAAGAACCAGCAAAACCCGCAGCCAAACCCCAGATTACAACTGGTTTAAACAAGGTATCATTTTCCCGCATAAAATCAGCGAAAACCATAAAATCGAATTGTGTAAGAAGGTCGTTTAATACCGCTTTATTTCGGGATGCCTTCTCTAAAACCCCGTAAAACAGCCACACCGGGCCTGCTGCAAGAAGGAGAGTAAGCAGGTAGTAGAGAATACTAATCCAGAAATTCCGTGTGGTTTTCTGAAAAGATAGCTTCAATAGGTTGGTCATTTCAGCTTTTCGTTATTTCGGTGTCGTTCAAAATCTCTCTTTGTTTTTTTCTCGAGATTACTTTTCAAGGCTTCGGTAAGATTTACGCCGGTTTGATTAGCCAGACAAATTAAAACAAATAGCACATCGGCCATTTCATCACCCAGATCTTTGTCTTTATCCGATTCTTTTTCTGATTGCTCTCCATACCTTCGGGCAATAATCCTTGCTACTTCCCCAACTTCTTCCATGAGCAGAGCTGTATTGGTAAGTTCATTAAAATACCTCACTCCTATGGTAGTAATCCATTCATCTATGATCTCCTGTGCCTCCTGAATTTGCATTTTGGTACTCAACAAACGAAATTAAAAACTGCTCTAAACTTTAACTTTGCCCCAGCCCAATGTACTTATCATCCAGTCGGGCAGTGGCTTCAGCATTCCCCGTTTCTGAAGATTGATAAAGATACCCAACTTTTTCATTACTGGTACTTTGTGCGTTTCCACAAATTCAAGAAGTGCTCCGTCAGGGTCTTCGATGTAACTGAACCTTCCGCCCGCGTCACTCATTTTAAAGGTAGAGCCGCTATCCACTGTAAATGGAAACCCGGCCTGATGGGCCTTTTTCTTAAAGGCCTCCATATCCAGCGTATCAAAACACAGATGGATATAGCCCAAATCACCCCAGCTGCGGCCTTCCATGATCACATTTCCTTTACCCTGGGCGAGTTGAACCAGCTCAATTTCGATATTTCCAAAAAGTTTATAAAACGCTCCCCGTGGTTTCTGTGTTTTCCGAAGTAATACTCTCCTTACTTCATTTTTCCCACCATTAAGGTTTTCAAAATCCGGGAAAATACCAGTTTCATCGTACACTGTTTCATTAATACCCAATACATCCCGGTAAAGTTTGAGCGATTGCTCCATATCGCTTACTCCGATCACTGTACCAAGCACTCCACCCGTATGATCCGGTTTTTTATTAAACCAGGAGGTATCTGGCACCAGTTGCAACTGGTTGCCATAAGGATCTTTCAGGTAAGCTACCGTATCTCCGTTCGGTGCCGTTGAGGTTGTTATTCCAAGATTCAGGGCCAGGCCGGCCACATGACTGCTTTTAAGTTTGACACAAAAAATTCCCAGGTCTCCCAGTGCCGGTTCTTTTTTCGCAGCCAACGGCTTGGGGTCATTCGATTGCCAGATTTCAGCACCTCCTCCACCAGCCATGTTTACGGCCAGAATAGCCCGTCTTTCACGCACTATTCCATTGGTATGAGGCGTCATGAGCTCTGCCCGTGCCACATCATCAAACACCGGCACATCAAGACCCAGGTTTTTGTTATACCACAAAAAGGCCTCCCAGGCATCTTCTACGCCAATTCCCACCTGCTGAATTCCGGTAAAAAGGGTATCGCTCATCGTTAGATTTGGTTATTGCTTCGCAAAAATGCCCTCTTTCAGAAAATTTTCCACAGTTTTGAAATAAAAACCCGATCAAAGTGGCAAACTGGTACCAAATAGACGAGATAGACAAGGTAGATTCTCCTTCACTCCTATTATCCTTAGAGATTCTGGATAAAAATATCGATGAAATGATCTCAATGGTGAATGGTGATATCTCACGACTGATGCCCCATGTTAAAACCAACAAATGTCGCCAGGTAATTGAAAGGATGGCAACTAAAGGTATCAGCCGATTTAAAGCTTCCACACTGGCAGAGGCTGAAATAGCCGCAGAAGCAGGTGCAGATACAGTTTTGATAGCACACCAGTTGGTAGGCCCTAAAATCCAACGTTTTTTTGATCTGTCAGCTGCTTTCAAAAAAACAACCTTCGGCACTTTAATAGACAATAGCAGCAGCCTTTTCCATCTCTCTCAGATGGCTCAAAAAAATAACAGCCAGGCAACCATTTACATTGACATAAACAATGGCATGGATCGCAGTGGTGTAAAACCCGGTCAAAAACTGGCAGATCTCATTGAGCTCTGCAAAGAAGACAAAAATACCTCCCTGAAAGGCCTTCATATCTATGACGGCCACCATCGGGAAGAAGAATTGATGGAACGTAAGCGTCAGGTCAATTTTGATTTTGAAAAAGTACATCCCTACTACGAAATCCTGCCAGAAGGTTTTGAACTTATTTCAGGTGGGACTCCTACTTTTTCGGTACATAAAGAGCGAATTAACCGGATCTGCAGCCCCGGCACCTGTGTGTTTAACGACTGGGGCTATGGAGAACGCTTCAGAGATCAGCATTTTGAACCCGCCGTTTTGCTGGTCACCCGGGTTATCTCAAAACCTACTGCAGGTGTAGTAACCATTGACCTGGGGCATAAATCTGTAGCATCTGAAAACCCCATTGACAAACGTGTCAAACTTCTCAATCTGAAAGAATATGAGCTGCTGTCTCAAAGTGAAGAACATGGCGTTTTGAAAGTAGAAAACTGGGAAGAAATTCAGGTGGGAGATGTATTTTTCGGTTTGCCCTATCATATTTGCCCCACCGTAAACCTTCACGACGGATTTACGGTTATAGATAACGGAAAAATTACAGATTACTGGGAAATTACCGCCCGTAGAAGAAAAATCAGGTATTAAAAAGTATGATGGAGATTACTGCAGACAACAAGCTCAAACGAATGGTGATAGTGGGTGATCGTGTACTCATTAAACCGAGAGAACATGCCGGCAAAACCAAAACAGGCCTGCTGCTGCCGCCTACAGTGACCGAAAAAGAAGAAGTGCAATCTGGTTACGTAGTCAAAGTAGGGCCGGGATACCCCCTCCCCGCCGCCACGGAAGACGAGCCCTGGAAAGGGACCGAAGAGAAAGTGAAGTATATGCCCCTCCAGGCTGAGGAAGGCGATCTGGCCATTTACCTGCAACGCCATGCCATCGAAATCCAGTACGAGCATGAAAAATACGTGATTGTTCCCCAAAGTTCGATTCTGATGCTGGAGCGTAGCGAAGATTTGTTTTGATTATACTGTAGAAGGACCGGGTAAGACAAGTACCATTCCCTTACTTTCTATTTCCTGAATTGACGCTCGGCAAAAAGAGCATCCTCCAGGAAAAATTTAGGTGTACTGATGCCTTCCATCCGCAATAGGACTTCTCCGTTTGGCTTCACAAAAACGTAAGAAGGTAGCGAACTTACCTGAAATAGCTTTCTGAGCTCAGGGCCCGGGCCTTTATCCACATCTACTTTATAGTTGATAAAGGAGGTATTAAATTTCTCGCCTACTTCCTGTTTGGAAAGTACATCGCGATCCATCACTTTGCAGGGACCACACCACGTAGCCCAGAAATCAATAAAAACCGGCTTGTTCGATTTTGCCGCCATTTCCTTTATTTGTTCAAAGCTGTATACATCTCCGGAAAGAAAATGTATCCCGGCGTCTTGTGGCTGAGATTGGAAGATCAACAAAAGGGGAAACACACGAATAACAAGGGCCAAATAAAGGATCATCAGATATTGCGGAGCAGGTTTTTATATTCTTCCGTACTCTCATCCAAACTGCGTGCCAGCCTTATAGCCTTTCGCATTGCTTTTCTTGCATCTGAGTTTCTTCCTGCTTTTTGAAGAAGTAAACTATAGGTTTTCCAGTGAACGGGTGATTCGGCCAATTTGATCGCGGTGGCAGACCATTTCAAGGCATTTTTGAAATCAGTACTATCTGAGGCCATGTGAAGAAAGCCTTCAGCAAACTCATTGAGCTGTAAGGCGGCCGATTTCTGTGAACCGTTCACCAGACTCTCAGCCATCATTTTATAATTTCCGGAGGAAGAAGAAACACCTTTCTGTTTAGCCATCTGCTCAAATTCCTCCTTCATTTTTCGGTTAAGTGCTTCGTGTTCTTCCGGGGTCATTTGTAGTATGCGGTTTGCTTCCTCATTGGCTATTACCCTGAAATGCCTGAAATTTCCCGTAAGTCGGGCAAAATCGTACCGAAATTGCCTTTCTTCGGCCACAGCTGCTTCAAAACTGTAAGCGGTATAATGCACAGCATCTATGAGGCTTTCAAACAGATGCTCGTCTTTGGTTTTTACCGCCTTCATGAAACTCAATCGCTTGGAATTGCCTAGTCCGCGAAGCACCGCCTGCTGTTGGTTTTCAGTGAGCATTGGAAAGCGATCCAGCGATGCAGAGAGCACCTGAAATCCTCTGGAATCAATACTGCTTACATGTTCAGAAATAAGAGAGAGCACTTTCTCTGTATTTAATTCGCTATCAGGAACTTTAAGAAGAAAGTCTTCGAGTAACTGAGGTTGCGGACCTTCCGTTTCATACTTCCTGTTGAGGTATTCGTACAGGAAATCTGCCCCACGATCCCCGCTCACATACCTGGTGTTCAGTTGTGCCATGGGCACAAAGTCTTCCAGTTTTCGTTCAGCTTTTCGGGCTTCTGACAGTAGTTTAGAGGCAGAATGAAATCCTGTTATTTTGTGTACCAGCTCTCCGGAGGAATTTACAAACAGATATGTGGGAAATTCACCGACCTGATAAGACCTGGCCAGTTTTTCAGTTTCAGAATTATCTATGGTCACCCGGAAATTCACGAAGTGCTCATTAAAATAAGCCGCTACCTCCGGTACCGTGAATACCGACTTCTCCATCGCTTTGCAGGGCCCGCACCAGTCGGCATACAGGTCAACGAAGACCAGTCGGTCAAGTGAGTCTGCACTCGCCCGGGCGGCAGCAAGACTCTCGTTGTTAAATTCAATCGCCTGCCCGGATACCCAGGGAATCCATAAGGAAAAACAGCAGGCAAACAGGATTCTTTTCAACATGATACGAATATAAGTAATCCGTTTGGATGAAGACGGAACTACCTCTTTTTAACGGGATGTTAACGAAGCTTATTTTGCACAAAACAATCTTTGGTGCACTTCGCTTCTTAAACCGTTATGAGCTACCTTTGCGGCAGATTCAGAGGAGATAAATCATGTTGAGAGATTCGCTTGGAAATATAGGTCATGGATTCACCATCCTGGCATTTGTAAGTTCGCTAATGGCACTTTACGGCTATTGGCAGGCATCCCGTGAAAACGAAGAAAGCAAACAATGGCAGAAGTTTGCCAATACGCTATTTTACACGCATACCTTTTTTGTGCTTGGGGTAGTAATTGCTCTCTTCACCATCATATTTAATCACTATTTTGAGTACCATTACGCCTGGTCAAACTCGTCACTCAGTTTACCGCTGGGCTACGCCATTTCCTGTTTCTGGCAAGATCAGGAAGGCAGCTTTCTACTCTGGATCTTCTGGAATGCTGTGGTTGGAATAAGTATGATCTGGCATTTTCGCTTGTCAAAAAAGAATCTAAGACTCAGTAATCCGGCCCTTTTTATTGTGACCGGAATTCAAGCCTTTTTGCTCTCAATGATTCTCGGTGTAGTCATTTTTGAAGACCTGAAAATAGGAAGCACTCCTTTTCTCACTCTTAAAGAAACCAATCCCGATCTCCCAGTCTGGAACATGGATCCCAATTTTATTCCAAAAGACGGTAACGGCCTCAATCCGCTGTTACAGAATTACTGGATGGTGATCCACCCCCCTACGCTATTTCTTGGATTTGCTCTTACCATGGTTCCGTTTGCTTTTGGTATCGCTTCCCTGTGGAAAAAAGACTATCATGGCTGGTTGAGTATTTCGCTTCCCTGGTCACTGCTGGCTGCAGTGGTACTAGGCACAGGAATTATCATGGGAGCCGTCTGGGCTTACGAAACCCTGAATTTCGGAGGGTACTGGAACTGGGATCCGGTAGAAAACGCAGTTTATGTACCATGGCTTGTACTGGTGACCGGCTTTCATACCTTGTTTCTGGCCAGAAAGAACAGTACTGCTTTAAAGTATTCGTATATTCTTATCATTGCACAGTTTATTCTGATTCTCTATTCTACTTTTCTTACCCGTAGCGGAATCCTGGGCAATGCCTCGGTTCACTCTTTTACGGATCTGGGGCTTTCCGGCCAGTTGCTCCTCTATTTACTAAGTTTTCTGATCGGCTCGGTGGTGCTTGCTGTTCTACGGTGGAAAGACCTTCCTTCTGATGGCAAAGAAAGTGAAGTATATTCCTCTGAATTCTGGGTTTACCTGGGCGTTTTAATAGTTAGCCTCGCCGCATTTCAGGTAATTATCACCACCTCCATCCCTGTTTATAACAGCATTGCAGAAAATCTTGGGTTTGATCTTAATATGGCTCTGCCGGGAGACCAGATTGCTCATTATACGGGTTTTCAGATGTGGTTGTTTATTCTGGCGGTAATACTCATGGGGATAGCTCAATACTTCTGGTGGGGCAAGATGAAGAATAAAGACTGGAAATCGCTACTTAATCCCCTGATCGTCTCTTTACTGATCTCTGCCGCACTCATTGCACTCACTCGTGTGGACAAAATACAGTATGTCATCCTGATAGCTGCAACAGTATTCGGGATTACGGCAAATGGATCTATACTTCTGGAGTTATTCAAAGGTAAGTTCAAAGTAGCAGGAGGTGCCCTCACGCACATCGGCGTAGCCCTGATGCTTCTGGGTATCATGTATTCATCTGCTTACGAAAAGACGGTTTCTATCAATACAAGCGGTACCGAAATTTTCTCAGATTCTGAAAAGGAAAGCCGCGAGAACGTACTGCTTTGGCTGAACAGACCTTACCAGTCGAAAGATCTCTCACTCACTTACAAAGGACAGTTTCTGGATGTGAGGGAGGTTCCCGGCTACATTGAAAAGAGATTTATTCAGCCCATCGTAGGTACGGGCTTCAAAGGGCTGGCTCTGGCACCAATTGTAGACGGTACAGATACGCTAAATTATCGGGGTGATACGGTGGCTTATGAGGCAGAAAACACCTACTATCAGGTAGCCTACGAGTTAAAAAATGGCAAAACATTTAACCTTTATCCACGTTACCAGATCAATGAGAAAATGGGAAATGTGGCATCTCCAGATATCAAGCGTTTCTGGAATAAAGACATTTACTCGCATGTAAATTACGTTCAATCTTCTGATGACCGCGAATGGAGCCTCCCCATGGATTACGCAGTTACAGTTCGAGATACCTTTTTCCTGAATGATTACGTTGCGATTTTGGACGATGTGCAGGGCGTGAGAGAAGTAGATGGAATTGAACTTCGGGTTGGTGACGCTGCGGCCATGGCTGTGGTTCGTATTCTGGAACGTGATGGGGAAAAAATTCTTAAACCCACCTTTGTAATCAAAGATAATCAGGTTTGGAGTAAGCCTGTTGAAAGCAATGAACTGGGTCTGCGTATTCAACTCAATCAAATTGATCCGGTTTCCGGTCAGTTTACCTTCTCTGTCTCCCGTTCTGAAAGAGAGTATATCGTAGTGAAAGCCATCGAGAAGCCTTTGATTAATCTTCTTTGGCTAGGTATCATTCTGCTCATTACCGGAATGTTTCTTTCGCTTATAAGAAGGTTCCGAATTGCGTTCAAGTAAACTGGGTGAAGAGCATTTTTCGAACGGGTTAGTGTTTCAAAAACCAGCAGTTCTTTTTCTCCTGTATCTCCTGGGATTGTAAGATCATAAAAGAAAAAACCCCCGAACATCGGAGGCCTTTCTCAACTTTATAGCCATGAAAACTAATAATCGTTTAAGCTAATTCAAGCTTTAATTCATTTATTTTCTTTCTGATGGAAGTGTCTATCTGCAGGTCTCCTACTTTTAGAACATATCCTCCGATCAGTGTTTCATCAATTTTTTCAAGAAGGTCTACTGTCTTACCTGTAGCATCTTTAACTACCTTAACGAATTCCTCACGCTGTTTAGCATTCAGGGGTACCACTGTAGTTATAGTAGCTTTCTGCACTTTGTTCAGGTCAGCATAAAGCTTCTGAAACTCAACAGCAATCGGATAAAGCAAATTCTCTCTGTTCTTACGGGTTAAGACGTTGAAAATTGAAAAAGTCACATCATTGATTTTATTTTCAAAAATGCTTTTCAGAATAGACTTCTTCTTATCATGTCTTACAATGGGATTAGCCATTACCTTGGTAAATTCTTTATTCTGCTCGCATATCTCAGCAAAGAATTTCATGTCGTCATTAACCTTGTCTACCACCTTTTGCTGGATGGCCAGGTCAATGAGGGCTTTCGCGTATCTGTAAGCTACTACGGATTCTGACATCTTACTTTTTTGGTCTGGACTGTTGCAAAGATTTGATCAAATGTAAACAGTCTGAACCTTTTTTGATTCGTTAAAATTAAACTATTTTAAAAAGACAGAATGCTTAGTTCAAATGAGCTTCTGAGAGAAGATCATCAACGAGCTTGGTTTGAGCTGCATCCCCTTTAAGCTCTTTTCTTATCACTTTTTCAGCTATTTCAATCGAAAGGCTGGCTACTTCTTTTCTTAGTCCTTCAATCATGCCCGCTCTTTCCTGAGCAATCGCGTCTCTGGCATCTGAAAGAATTCCGGTTGCCTCTTTTGTAGCTTTCACCTTGGCTTCGTCCAGAATACGGTTTGCATCATCTTTAGCTTCTTTAAGAATGGCATCTCTTTCTGCACGTGCCTGAGTCTGAAGTTTTTCATTATCAGACTTCAACTTGGCCATCTCTGCACGGGTTTCCTCTGCCATTTTCAAAGCAGAATCAATTTCATTTTCTCTGTCTTTCAGAGCACCTAAAATTCCTTTCCAGGCAAATTTCTTCAGAACAAAGAAAAGAGTGAGGAAAATGAGAAACTGCCAGAAAATAAGACCTACCGCCGGGGTTAATAATTCCATTGCTATACTTAATGTTTATGTGCTTTCAAAAAGTTAAAAAGTTTTGCTCTGACACCTAATGTGAGCAGAGCAAAACGATTTTCGTGATGAATTATCCAAGGATAGCCAAAAGGCCAACAACCACACCAAACAGAGCCACAGCTTCGATAAGGGCAGCGATGATAATCATCATAGTTTGAATTTTACCAGCTGCTTCTGGCTGACGGGCTACCCCTTCCATTGCAGATCCACCGATTCTACCAATACCGATACCGGCACCGATAGCCGCCAGGCCTGCTCCGATAGCTCCACCCATTGCCGCAAGACCTGCACCAGATTCCGCAGCAGCTTGTAAAAGAATGTTTAACAAAGACATTTGTTTAAACGATTTATAGTTAGAAATAAATTACAAAGTCAACTGAACGACTCTCAATGATGATCATCATGGTGATGCTCTTCAATAGCCGAACCGATATACATGGAGGATAACAAGGTAAAAATATATGCCTGAATAAATGCAACCAGAATTTCAATTAACGACATGAACGTTCCGATTGCCCATACACCACCACCCACAGCATAATTCTTAAACATGAAAATTAATCCTATAAAGCTCAAAATAATGATATGACCACCTGTAATGTTTGCAAAGAGACGTATGGTCAGAGAAGCAGGCTTCATGAATACACCGATTGTCTCAATGATCCAGAAAAGTGGCTTTAACCAGCCCGGAACACCCGGAGGTGCCACAATGTGCATCCAATAACCTTTGTTTGCCTTCACATGCACAATAACAAACGTGATGAAAGCAAGAGAAAGAGTTACGGCTATATTTCCTGTAAGGTTAGCAGCACCCGGAGTAAGTCCTACCAGATTGTTTACAAGTATAAAGAAGAACAAGGTAAGCATGTAGGGCAGATACTTCTCATAATGCGGACCAATATTAGGTTTTACCACATCATCTTTGATCGTGGTTATAACCGGCTCCATGAAAGACTGGATTCCACTTGGAGCCTTTCCGGCGTTTTTCCTGTAACCTTTTGCCACAGCAGAAAAAACCAGAATCAATATAACTGCACTCAGTATAAGAGAAGCTACGTTTTTGGTGATTGAAAAATCCCATACCGCAGCATGATGATCTTCTTTTAGTGCAATTTTTTCATGATGCAAAACGTAAGGGCCGTACTCTCCATGTCCTTCATCAAAACGGGCTGAAGAAAATACATCAAGACCATGTTGCTGCGTGTAAACAATTACTGGCAGAGGTAACTTTACACCGTGAGCAAATTCCCAGCCGTGTTCATCCAGAATGTGATGCATGATCATCTCTCCCATATTGAAAGACTCCTCCTCATGCTCCCCTTCTATGCTGTGATTGTCATGGCCGGCCCCGGCTTCATGCTGAGCCGAAACTCCTGAAATTAAATAAACTGATAATGATAAGGTTAACAGTAACTTTTTTAGCATCGATTCTATCTTTTTTCTTAGGCTGAAGTAGACCTCTCACGAAAAACGCCGCAAGTTACGAACTATTGAAATGATTTCAAACAATGTGAAACATAAATAAAGTGCAAAAAAGTTGGTCAAGAAAAGTCTGGAATCAGCGGCGTTAAAATAAAGCCCAACAGCCACGAAAATCATGGAGCTTACCATTCTGATACTTACAGAAGACAGATAAAACTGGGTGAAATTTTCCCTGTTATGGGCCATTCCCTGCTCTGTAAGTAGGTGGGTTAGCCATGATGTACAAAAGAAAAATCCCAGAATAATCCACCTCCATGGGTGTAACCATGCGTCTTTGTGAAAATACGAAGCTAGGAAAAATACAATTGAAATAAGTATGTAAAGCAGAATTGTCTTTCGCATTTTGATCTCACTGGCCGGTCTTATATTGCCTTTCTACAATCACACAAAAGTACGCTATTTCTACCATAGCCCATAGACTTGCTCCTTGCGTATTTTAGCGTAGAACTCTCTTGAAAAGTTCAGAGTTTGAGCCATCAAGAAATGAGAATGATGTCAAAAGTAGGGTGCTGTATTTTTTTATTCTGGTAATTTTCAAGGCTCGGTGATTACCTTATCCACATCCTGCCTGAACGACATAGGACAAAAATAAGAAGCAAGCTTTTTCACGAATATTTATTTTCAAAAAAGGTATTTTTCTCATTTTTCTATCTACCCCTTTTCCTTAGTTTTGTATCCTTTTCCAAATAAAAAAAAGACAATTACAACTGAAATAACCCTTTACTCCGTTGACAGGCACATTGGTTTCAAACGACGCAGAAATAGTATGGAATAACTGTCTGAAAGTAATCAGACAAAACATTTCCGAACAGAGCTACCGAACTTGGTTTGAGCCGGTTATCCCCTATAAACTACTTGGCAAAAAGCTTATTATTCAGGTTCCCAGTCAGTTTTTTTATGAGTGGCTGGAAGATAACTATGTACAGCTTTTAAGGAAAGCACTGGATTTTGCACTAGGCAGAGAAGGGCAGCTCGAATATTCCATCGTTATTGATAGTGGTGACAGAAACAACAACAGGCCACCTATTTCAGTAGGTGCTCCGAAAAAAGAGGTGCCGGAGCCCACAGTGAAAGAAAGTACTCCACAAACCCATTTTCATACTAACCCTTTTCACCTTGGCCAGGTGTCAAGTACACAGAACGAATCTTTTCTTAACAGAAGCTACACCTTTATAAATTTTATAGAAGGAGACTGTAACAGACTGGCAAGAGCTGCCAGTTATGCTGTAGCCGAAAAACCCAGTGTTACATCGTTTAACCCCCTCATGATTTACGGTGGTGTGGGTTTGGGCAAAACGCACCTGATTCAGGCTATAGGTAATCATATCAAAGAAAAATTTCAGGACAGAACGGTTCTGTATGTTTCCTCTGAGAAATTTACCAATCAGTTTATAAACGCCATCAAAGACAATAACCTGCAAGACTTTATGTCTTACTACATGCGGGTAGATGTGCTGATTATAGACGACGTGCAGTTTCTCTCGGGTAAAGAGAAAACTCAGGAAACTTTCTTTCATATCTTCAACCATCTGCATCAGTCGGGAAAGCAGATTGTAATGACCTCTGACAGACCACCCCGTGATCTGAAGGGCATGGAAGACCGATTGCTCTCACGTTTTAAATGGGGCCTCACCGCCGATCTTCAGGCACCGGATCTGGAAACCCGCATCGCCATCATTCAGAAAAAGGTGCATGATGAAGGCATTGATATGGATTTTGAGGTGATTGAATATCTGGCACACAGTATAGACTCAAATATCCGGGAAATGGAGGGAGTTATGATTTCCCTCATTGCTCAGGCTTCTCTTACTCGTAGAACGATTGATCTGGAACTGGCCAAAAAGACCCTGAATCATATCGTAAGTGAATCGGAAAAGGAAGTGAACATTGATTCAATAATTTCTGTAGTAACTGAGCATTTTCAGGTTAGAATAGCCGATCTAAAGAGCAAGAGCCGGCTCCGGAATATTGTGATTCCAAGACAGATTGCTATGTACCTTACCAAAGAACTAACTAATCTTTCTCTCAAATCAATCGGATATCACTTTGGCGGAAGAGATCACAGTACCGTGATTCACGCTATTCAAACGGTCAATGACCTCATGGAAACCGACCGGGAAATTGAGAATGCGGTAAAGAAACTAACGCAGAAGTTCAAGAGGTAAGAGAATCGTGAATTTTCAACACCTGAGGAATGATAAGCTCGTCTTCATTGTCAATGATATAGTCTGAAATCTCTCTGAATTTCTCCTCGGAAGGTTGTTGCTCAAAAATCAACCGGATGTCCTTTTCGGTACGGTGCGTATCACGCTTCATTACCCGGCCTATACGCTCCTCTTCAGAACACCATACATAAATGACCTTATCTAGTCCTTTGCGGGAAGTAATCAGAGCAGCTTCCCTTATAATGTAGCTTTGAGCTTCCTTTTTTTGTGCCCAGATTTTAAAGTCTTCTGCTACCGCCGGATGAACCAACTCATTTAACTTCTGAAGGAGATCGTTGTCCTTAAACACCCGATCTGCCACCCATTTACGTTGATAAATTCCTTCCCGATAGGCTTCCTCTCCCAATAAACCGGAAATACCCAGCCTAAGGTCGTGGTGGTGTTGGATTAAGAATTTTGCCCGTTCATCTGCATAATAGACCGGCACGCCCAGCACTTCAAAAAATGCCGCAATCGTACTTTTCCCGGAGCCTATTCCTCCTGTAAGACCAACTTTAATCATGAGGCAACTGACGATATTCCTTTATTCGTTTTACAAAGAAATAAAATACCACAGAGTGTGGCCATAATAATTTACCGGAAGCCAAACGCTCCTTTTGCACTTTCCCTACATGGGCGTAAAATGCAAAATGTGCCTTGATAATGGCCATACAGTCACTCCAACGGCCCTGAAACAGAAAATTGACCCCGCTGAATCCGTCCAGAATTAACCGCACGAAAATTCTTCGGAAAGCTACTCCGGAAGGCAGGTTACGATGCATCATAATCAATGAGTTTCTGAAATTCAGAAAAGTCTTTCTTGGATTTGAGGCATTGAGGGTTCCTCCTCCCAGGTGAAAAACCATAGCCGCCGGCTCACAGGCAATTTTATAGCCCTGATTACGCAGTCTCCAGCAAAGGTCTATCTCTTCCATGTGTGCGAAGAAAAATGCATCAAATCCACCGTGAGAATGAAAAAGCTCTGATTTTATGGCCAGACATGCCCCTGTAGCCCAATGTACCTCTGCATACGAATCATATTGCCCTTCATCCTTTTCGCAGTGATCAAACAATCTGCCTCTGCAAAACGGATAGGCCCACTTATCCAGATAACCACCAGCCGCTCCTGCATATTCAAAATATTCCCGGTTATGGTAACTTCGTACCTTTGGCTGACAGGCCGCAAGAGACGAATCTGAGGTTAATCTTTCTTCCAAAGGCTCCAGCCAGCGGGCTGTTACCTCTACATCTGAATTGAGCAAGACGTAAATGTCTGCATCGATGTACTTCAGGGCTTCATTGTATCCTCCGGCAAAGCCCAGATTTCGGTGTAGCTTAAGAAGCTTAACAGCCGGAAAGTTTTCCTTTAAAAATTCGAGAGAATTATCCGTGCTTCCGTTATCAGCTATCCAGATATCTGCATGAGAGGTATATCTTACCACGGACGGCAGAAAGGTAGCTAAGTGATTGACACCGTTGTAATTAAGTATGACTACGGCGGTTTTCAAGATACCCTATTTGTTAAACATGGAACCCAGATCCATTCCCGGAATATTGGGAAGCATATCTGATGTAAGCTTTTGCATTTCATCCTTGGCCCTGGCCTCGGCATTAGCCAAAGCCTTGTTTACTGCCGCTACGATTAAATCCTGAAGAATTTCGGCTTCATCAGCTTTGATGAGTTCCTGTTCAATCTGAATCTTAAGCACTTCTTTTTTGCCATTAGCAATGGCTTTGACCATTCCTGCACCAGATTCCCCCTCTGCCGTGATATCTCCAAGCTTATCCTGGGCTTCCTGCATTTTAGCTTGCAGTTCTTTGACTTTGCCCATCATATCAAACATACCCATAGATTTCAATTTTGGGCAAAAATAGACATTGTTTGATGAGCGAAGAAATGATTATCTCAGCAATGTGATGGTACCGGCACGCGAAAATTCCTGCCCTGCCAGACTTTTGCCGTTTATCTTGTAAGTATAACTTCCACCCGGCACCTTCTTTGAGCCAGAAGCATCGGTTCCGTCCCAGGCTATTCCACCTACCGAACCCTCAAAGACAATTCCACCCCAACGATCAAAAATAACTATAGACGCATTTTGAACAAATTTGGAGTTTATCTTAAACGTGTCATTATTTCCATCCCCATTCGGGCTAAACGCAGAGGGAACAAAAACATCGGCAGGTACGGGAATAGTCACCGTATTACTGAAGGATGGAAAGGCAAAATTTGTGTAACCGGGTATATTCAAAAACTGTTCAGCCAGAACTCTGAATTTAACTTCTGGCTCATCTGATTCTGATAAAAACTGACCTATAGCCTGATTCAGTTCATTGGTTCTGAAAATGGGCAAGAAGGTATTGATATTCGGATCAAACATCTGAACAGTGTATCTGGCCGGTCCGTTTGTTATCAGGTTATCAGGAAAAGAGTAGTCAGACCATTCCAGAATATTTCCCTGATAGGTTAGAAAAACGGTACAAAACTCAGGTGATAAGTCTGAAGTAACGCCACAAGCATCTTCTACACTGTACTTGTAGCAATAAGATCCCTGAGATGGTTTCACGCTGATATCATCAAATGAATTACTTTCACTTTTACCAATCTGAATAAAAGAGTCTCCGCCCGGTGCCTTGTGATAAAACTGATAGGTACTAATCTCAGATTCTGTATAAACCACAAGCTTTACCAGAGATTCGTCATCAGCAGGATAACCTACATTGATTAGACCATCGGGAACAATTTTAACTGAAGCATCCATCGGATCTACCTTAACACCACCAGAAGTAACGGTAATAAATTCTGTTTTGCCATTAATGACAATGGCATAAGTGGCCTCCACCGTATACGTGTATTTTTCAGAACATGTGATACTCTGATCTCTGAACTGCTGATCGGTATTTGAGGTAAGAGGCATGTTTACCGGAGGACAGGTGTTACAGCTGTCTGTGGTTCTTACCAATTTAAGGTCTTGTGGCACACCGGTAGGATTGGCAGGTAGTTCCCAATTGATGGTTACATCAGATGAGCTGTTCAGTGTGGAACTTGAAGATATATTGCAAACAGTATTACTATTGACGAAATCTCCGCATTCCGTCTCATATTTCAAACGGAAGCAATATTTTTTCTCCGCATTAAGGCCTCCCAGTTGAAAAATGCCATTTTGAGTTTTGCCCCCGCTCACCCAATTCGGATTAGAGCCGTTATCTTCCGAGTAATCTACTTCGTACTCCTTGCCATTGCTAAAGTTTTTATAGCCCAGTTCCACCCCGGTGCCGTTATTGACAAACTTCACTGTATTAATGATTGGAGATTCCGGAGAAGCCGGATTCTTCAGGTTTGGATAAGTTTCGCAAACAAATTTATTACCAACCTTATAATAACCAACTATGGATACCTGAGCCAAGGTACCGGAATAGGTTCTTTCTTTAATAATAGGCAATGGATTTGAAGCAGTTACGGATATCTCCTCTACAAATCCATTACCCCAGTCTATCCGATACTTATCATGACGATTTTCAGGAACATCCGGAATTTCAATATTTACGGTAGAGCCGTTGCACGTGTAAATTTTCGCTTCCGGTTTACTTCTGTCCAGAACAGCAGATGTAGCACATTTAAGATATTTCTGACCCGATTTCTCACCGATCTGTAACACCCAATATTCACCGATATTCATCACCTGGGATGCTTTGAAAACTCCACTATTTTTAACCGCGGGTACCGCCACAAAATCAGGAGATGTAATATCTACCGAATCGGTTAATCCGAAATAGTAGGAAACCGCAGTCATGGGTACGCCAGAATTGTCACTAATATTCTGTACAGGAATCGCAAGGCTGGTTTGCCCCAGAAGAGGATCAGTACAACCTGACGATGGCACCAAAAAATTCCCCCCGATGAGATATCCCGGAGGCGGCGTGGTACAAACCTTGGGCATTGGAGGCAAATCCTGAGCCTGGCCTGATTTTCCGATAAACATCGAAAAAAGTAGGACTGAAAAGATGATGAAATATTTGCCGTAAGATGTCAATGCACAAATCATTAGTTACTTTGCAATACGCTGACTTATGGTTTTTCAAAAATCATGCCTAACTCATGATAAGCCCGTAAATACAGGGCATGAAATCACCTGCTTAAGATACTACATATCTACTGATATTCAATAGTTTAAACACATATCAATCACCATAATATTTTTAGTCGTACCTTATTCAAAAACTTTGTGCCCCTTTCTCCTGTTTTTAGACCGGAGGGTCTCAAAAAGTCACCTATCTTTGTACTAGTTTTCAATCAGAAAGATCGGATTTAAGCATGTCAGAAATCGTTTTGGATAGCATAGAGGATGCCGTGAGTGATATTAAACAGGGAAAAGTAGTTATCGTGGTGGATGACGAGGACCGGGAGAATGAGGGCGATTTCATCTGTGCGGCTGAGCTTATCACTCCAGAGCTGGTCAACTTTATGGTAAAGGAAGGACGCGGGCTCATGTGTGCTCCTTTAACTTCTGAGCGTTGTGAAGAGCTGGGTCTGGAAATGATGGTAGGTAAAAACACCGCCAGTCATCAGACCCCTTTTACGGTTTCGGTGGACCTTCTCGGAAATGGATGCACCACGGGTATTTCGGCTTCAGACAGGGCCAAAACCATTCTCTCTCTCACCGACCCGGATACTAAACCCGAGGATCTCGGAAGGCCCGGGCATATTTTCCCGCTTCGTGCTGCAGATGGGGGTGTACTCAGAAGAGCCGGCCACACCGAAGCGGCTATCGATCTGGCACGTTTAGCAGGTTTAAAACCCGCCGGAGTGCTCATTGAGATCATGAATGAAGATGGATCCATGTCCCGATTGCCTGAACTAAGAGCTCTTGCTGATAAACATGATCTTAAACTGATCAGCATTAAATCTCTCATTGGGTATTTAATTGAAAAAGAGACTCTTATTGAGCGGGAAATTGGAGTGCAGCTACCCACCGAATGGGGAAACTTTGATCTGCTGGCCTACCGCCAAAAAGACAATAACCAATTACACCTGGCCCTTAAGAAAGGGGACTGGTTACCTGGAGAGCCGGTTATGGTACGGGTACATTCTTCCTGCGTTACAGGAGATATTTTTGGTTCCTGCAGATGTGACTGTGGCCCTCAACTTCACAGAGCCATGGAAATGGTAGAGCAGGAAGGGAAAGGTTTGGTACTATATATGAATCAGGAAGGTCGGGGAATAGGTCTTCTGAACAAACTGAAGGCCTACAAATTACAGGAAATGGGGAGAGATACCGTTGAAGCAAACCTGGAGCTGGGCTTTAAACCAGACCAGAGAGATTATGGTGTAGGTGCCCAGATATTAAGAGATTTACAAATCAGTAAAATACGATTGCTTTCAAATAATCCGCAAAAACGTGTGGGACTCATGGGTTATGGCCTTGAGATTGTTGAAAATATTCCTCTTGAAATTACTCCGAATCCTTTCAACGAAAACTACCTCGTCACCAAACGGGATAAAATGGGGCATACTATTCTTAAGTAAATGAGTACTCGTCGCAAAAATCGTATCGGTCGTTTCATCTTAAGAGGTATTGCTTACTTCTTTGCAATTACAATTGGGTTGGTTATCGTATTCAGATTTGTTCCTGTGCCCATTACTGCAACCATGATTGGCCAATGGATTTCAGGAGGAGAGCTCCATTACAGCTGGCGTTCCATCGATAAGATAAATCCCAATATGGCCATTGCGGCAGTGGCTGCCGAAGATCAACTTTTTCCGGAGCACAATGGCTTTGACATTAAAGCCATCAAAGAAGCTCTTCAGAACAATAAGAAAGGAAAAAAAGTACGTGGAGCCAGTACTATATCGCAGCAAACGGCAAAAAATGTCTTTCTCTGGCAAAAACAAAGCTGGTTCAGAAAAGGATTAGAAACTTATTTTACCTTTCTCATAGAAACAATTTGGGGTAAAAAACGTATTTTGGAAGTGTATATTAACGTGGCGGAGTTTGGCCCGCAGACTTTCGGAGCACAGGCGGCTGCAAAACAATATTTTGGTATCGATGCCGTAAATCTCAGCAGAAAACAGGCCTCAAGACTTGCCGCTGTACTACCAAGCCCCAGAAAGTGGAGTGCTGCCAAACCAGGACCATACGTGACCAGAAGAACCGCCCATATTGAGCGACAAATACGGTCGTTGGGTGGCAATGCCTATCTGAAAGACCTGTAAAGAAAAACTATGTTTATTTTTGATGCCCATCTTGACCTTTCCATGAACGCCATGGAATGGAACCGTGATTTACGCGAGCCGCTTAAAATCATCAGACAAAGAGAAAAACACCTTTCAGATAAGCCAGACCGTGCTAAAAACACCGTTTGTTTTCCGGAAATGCATCGTGGCGATATCGGTCTTTGTGTGGCTACCTTAATTGCCCGGTATAGTAAACCCAAATCGGTACTGCCGGGGTGGGCATCTCAGGCACAAGCCTGGGCTCAGGTACAAGGCCAGCTCGCCTGGTATAAGGAAATGGAGCGACAGGGACAAATGAAGTCGGTTCTTACACCGACCGATTTAGAAAATCATCTGACCGATTGGACCCATCACGATCGGGAGTTTAAACCTATAGGTTACGTACTCTCGCTGGAGGGTGCAGATTCCGTGATCTCTCCAGATCACCTTGAGGTGCTTTTCGGACAAGGCTTGAGGGCCATCGGATTATCTCATTACGGTATGGGTGTACATGCCGCCGGCACAGACTCAGAAAGTAAACTCACGGAAAAAGGCAGAAAACTTCTTACAAAAGTGGATGAACTGGGAATAATTCTGGATGCCACGCACCTTTCTGATAAGAGCTTTTACGACGCCCTGGAGCGATTTGATGGCCCGGTTTGGGCAAGCCACCATCTATGCCGCACCATAACACCCCATAATCGTCAGCTAAGTGATGACATGATCAGGATGCTTCTAAAGCGGGATGCGGTAATCGGGATGGCTTTTGACGCCTGGATGATTATACCTAACTGGATTCGTGGTTACAGCACACCGAAAAATAAACGACTTACCCTGGATAATCTGGTTGACCATGTAGCTCATATAGCCTGGCTGGCCGGTGGTACTCAAAATATCATGATCGGCTCTGATCTGGACGGTGCCTTCGGTTTTGAACAAACTCCGCAGGAAGTCAAGAGTATTGCTGATCTGCAGAAGTTTGGAGAGGCACTAAGCAAACGAAATTTCAGTGATGCCGATATTGAAGGTATATTCTGGAAAAACGGAGTGGATTTCCTCCGGAAAAATCTCCCGGAATCGTAAAAAAAGAAGGACGGCAAATTCATCCCGTCCTTCCTCTCTTTGAAAAACTACTCTGCAGATTATTTTCCCTCTGCCATTTCTTTAATTTTTTGATATATCATCACCTGATTGGAGGCAATTTTGGAGAATCCACGAACATCATCACCAGACCAGGCGTTGTTCATCTCACCATAACTTCCAAACACATTAGACATCAGATCATAGTCAGATTTGATACCAAGTAAATCAAATTTATACGGCGACAGCCTCACACGTACATCTCCGGTTACGTGCGACTGAGTTGACTCAAAAAATGCCTCCATATCCCGCATCACCGGGTCATTAAACTGCCCTTCATGAAGCTGAATTCCGTACCATTCGGCCAGGTTCTGTTTCCAGTATTGCTGCCATTTGGTAAGTACATGCTTTTCAAGCAAATGATGTGCCTTGATAATAATTAGCGGGGCCGCTGCTTCAAAACCAACTCTACCTTTAATTCCGATAATGGTATCTCCCACATGAGTATCTCTGCCTATACCATACGGCGTAGCCAAAGCATGAAGAGCCCTGATAGCATCTACAGGATTTGCGTACTCTTTTCCTGCTACTCCCTTCAGTTCGCCTTTATGAAAGGTGAGCAAAACTTCCTCTTCTCCCTCCTTTGATCGCTGAATAGGGAAAGCCGATTCCGGTAGGTTATCATACGAGTTTAAAGTTTCTTTTCCTCCTACCGAAGTACCCCACAGACCCTGATTGATCGAATATGCAGCCTTGTGCCAGGGCCTGTCTACCCCTTTCGCTTTCAGAAATTCAATTTCTGCCTCCCGGGAAAGTCTGAGATCGCGAATTGGTGTGATGATTTCAGCATCAGGCACGATGATCCGGAAAGCCATATCAAACCTTACCTGATCATTCCCGGCACCCGTACTTCCATGAGCAATTGCACCCGCATGAATGCTACGTGCATATTCTGCCACCGCTACGGCCTGAAAAATCCGCTCGGCACTTACAGAAAGCGGGTACGTATTATTCTTGAGAACATTTCCGAAAATAAGGTATTTAATACACTCCTGATAGTACTTATCGGCCACCCGGGCGGTATGATGTGTTTTTACACCTAATTCATACGCTTTCTTCTCAATATCTGCTATTTCCTCATCGGTAAACCCACCGGTATCTACCAGCACCGAGTGCACCTCCATGCCTTTTTCTTCCCCCAGATACTTTACACAAAATGAGGTATCGAGACCTCCGCTGTATGCCAATACTACTTTTTTCTTTTCTGCCATTTTCTTGATTTCCAAACTGAGCCGCAAAAATAGGGTATTGTGGTGGGATTGTGAATATACCCGAGCTTAGAACTTAGCTATCGGGGAACCGTGAAATACATAACAAAGGCGATGGACCCGAAGACCATATTGGGAAGCCAAACGGCCAGCAGAGGATTGAGATCACCGGCTTCCGCAATTCCTTTTGACATGATATAGAAAAGGATGTACGTAAACGCCAGCAAAAAACCGATCGCAATCTGTAAACCTACTCCTCCCCTGCGTTTTCGTGCAGATACAATAAGTGCCATTAATGAGAGAATCACCACAGCAAAAGGTGTGGCAAAACGCTGATAAAGTTCAATCTGATACGGCTGAATGCCCTCAGAACCACGGGTATTCAAAAGAGCGATTCGGCTGCGTAACTCGGGAATCGTGAAGGTTTCCTGAATCGCATGTCTGCTTTCAAAATCTCCCGGAAACATATTTATGGTAGAGTCGGTGTGGTCAGTATTGATTAGGAGATCATCCTTCATAATCCCGATTTTACGAATTCGGTAGTCATATAACCTCCAGGTTTCCAGGCTGTCTATCCAGGAAACACGCCTTGCCGTAAGTTTTTCAACCAGCTTATTTTTCTCAAATTTCTCCAGGGTAAAGTCAAAGGCCGTTTTGGAGTCATTATTATAGGTGGAAAAATACATGTAAACATCTGGGGCAACGGCCATGTGAAAGTCACGATCAGAAAAATAAAACTGATCGTTAATATATTGATTTTCAAAGGATATCCGCTTGGCGTTTGCCTTTGGCAATACCCAACCTACCATTGCGAAAGAAAAAAGCCCCACCAGTATGGAGCCCATTAGGTAGGGAATCATGAGCCTTCTGAAACTTACTCCACTGGTAAGAATGGCTATGATCTCACTGTGTGAAGCCATTTTGGCCGTAAAAAAAACCGTAGAAATGAAAATCATGAGCGGGCTTATGTAATTTGCCCAGTAGGGAGCCAGATTGGCGTAGTAAGTCAACAGAATTTCGCGTGTGGGAGCGTTTTTCTGTATAAAATCATCGTTCTTCTCCACATAATCTATCACCAGAATTACCAGAACAATCACAAACACCGCAAAGACATAGGTGGTGAGGAATCGTTTGAGAAGATGTTTGTTGAGAATTTTCATGAACTGACTGCGAAAGTAACCGTTACCGCATCAAAACTTTGCTTTTTAAAAGATTTTAACGGGAAATAACCTGTATGTTTCTCGCCACCTCTATACTGATCCGAAGACTCTGCTGATCGTCTGTCAATAATTCAAAGGAATGATCAAATTCACTTTTGTCGGTTATCCGAAGGTTCAGGCCCAGTTTTATACCTAATTTATCCAGGTGCTGTAAAAATAAACTGGAGTCCTCAGACACTCCCATAATTACATAGGCGGTTTCTACTTCTCCCTCAGATAATCTAATGGTTTTGGTTACGGGCATTACACCTGTAGAATCGGGAATAGGATCACCGTGCGGATCAAACCTGGGGCGTCCCAGAAAAATATCCAATCTGTCTGTAAGCTCGCTCGATTTAATATGCTCCAGTTGCTCAGCCAGATCATGTATTTCATCCCACCTGAAACCCAGCTTATCTACCAGAAAAACCTCCCAAAGCCTGTGTTTCCGAATGATACGCAAGGCTATTTCAGTACCCGCATCGGTAAGTTTTACCCCCTGATACTTCTGGTAATGAATGTATTTTTTCTCAGAGAGCTTACGAAGCATATCTGTTACAGAAGCCGCTCTGGTCTGGGTCATTTCTGCCAGCTCATTCGTGCTTACCATTTCTCCCTGCTTTTGATCAGAAAGGTGATAGATAGCTTTGATGTAATTCTCTTCGGTAAATGAAACCATGCGTCATTTAAAAAAACAAAGGGCAAAATTAGCGGAAAAGCTGTTGAATAAAAATCAGTGAACATACAACTCTGTCTTCAGCAATTACGTTCTTTTGCCAACGAAACTACTATACATATGAACAAGCTTCTTATCATTTTTGGAATCCTTTACATGGCGGGCTGTGAAACAGAAGGAGAGGTACCTGCAGAAAGTAAGATTGTAGTAAAAGAGAATGAATCCAGAAATTTCAGTATCGATGGCAAAACATCTGAAATCAAAATTACGGAAATACAGGATAGCCGCTGCCCGGAAAATGCCAATTGTGTACGGGCTGGTGAGGTAATTGTACGTTTTGACCTGGAAATAGGCGGTGATAAAACGAAAGGACTTGAGCTATGCCTTCAATGCGAAAACTCGATGAATATACCTGCGAGTGCCCAAATAAATGGTCACACGCTCACCCTTCTTGAAGTGAGCCCTTACCCGAATGCCTCCGTGCCAGTTGGCCAGCGTACTGCCACGTTTTCGCTGCAATAGAATTTAGCAAGATTTGGAATTCTATCGAATTTCTGGCTAATTCGGCACGCAAATAAAATCCAGGTAGATGAATGAAAAAATAGAAGAAATACAATTTCTGGATGGTCCACGCTCCAGATGGTCAGAATTAAAAATGGCCTTTGAAGTATTTTCAGAATTTATAAAAGGCTTCAGAAATCTACACTTTGTGGGGCCCTGTGTTACGGTATTTGGCTCTGCCCGTTTCAAAGAAGATAATGAGCATTATGAAGCGGCCCGAAAGCTTTCCGGTGAAATAGCACGTCTGGGTTTTACCATTATGACCGGCGGAGGGCCCGGCATCATGGAGGCAGCTAATCGAGGAGCCAAGGAGGTAGGCGGCCGCTCGGTTGGTGTAAACATCATACTTCCACACGAGCAGTATCCAAATCCCTATCTGGATAAGTGGGTGGATCTTAAATATTTTTTTGTTCGTAAAACGTTGCTCATAAAATACTCCTATGCCTTTGTGATCTGCCCAGGAGGTTTCGGAACCCTTGATGAGTTTTTTGAAGCCATGACTCTGGTGCAAACCGGCAAAATCAGCGAATTCCCGATCGTTATTTTCGGGAAAGAATTTCATCAACATGTGAGTGAACATGTAGAGCTCATGATTCGTGAAAAAACGATTTCTCCGGAAGACAAAAAGCTTTTTCTGGTGACCGATGACGTAGCAGAGGCGGTGGAGCATATCAGAGCGAATACCATCGTACCGTTCGGACTCAAATATGCTCCTAAACCGATATTCGGAGAGAGATTATAAGGTGTAGCTGATGTTGTCATGTACCTCAACTGTCATAGCTTTTTCAGCCTCAGATACGGCACTTTTTCCGAAAAAGAACTGCTGCAGTTGGGCCAGCAATTTGGTCAACATGTGCTGGCTCTTACCGACATAAACAACACCTCGGCCTGCATGAGTTTTGTGCGGCAGGCCCCTTCTTATCAGATCAGACCCGTGGTGGGCATTGACTTCAGACAGGGAGCTAAACAACTCTTTGTTGCCCTGGCTGAAAATAATCTGGGGTATCAGTACCTTAACTCCTACCTGAGTTATTTTTCTCACTCCAAAATTGCGATTCCTGAACTGGCTCCTGAGCTTCCGCATACCCGAATTGTTTATCCTCTGGCTCAGGTAAAGAAACTCGAAAAAAAGACCTTCTCTACCCATGAATACATCGGGATTGGCCTGGAAGATGTTCCTTCGCTGCATCGCTCAGAATGGGCAGCTTTTGAAGATCACCTGGTATTTCTGCACCCGGTATCTTTCAGAAATAAACAGGATTTCAATGTTCACCGGCTGTTAAGAGCCATTGATACCAATGAACTGCTTAGTAGGCTGCCACCCGGTGAGCAGGGAAAAGAGACTGAAAAATTTATTTCGTCAGAAACTATTGAAAAAGCATTTGAAAATCACCGCCATATTCTTCTAAATACGGCCAGCCTACTTGATCAATGTCATATCCAGTTTGATTTCAGCAAAAAACGAAAGCACCAGAACCTGAAGCATTATTTTGCAGGTGGAGGTTTTGAAAATTCAGAATTTGATTATCGCTTTTTAAAGAAACTGGCTAAAAAGGCCCTTCCAAAAAGATACGGAAAATCGGTGAGCTTTTCTACTCGCAGAAGGCTGATCACCGAACTGGAAACTATTAAAAAAATGGATTATGTGGCCTTTTTTCTGGTGAACTGGAGTATTGTTCATTATGCAAAAAGGAAGGGGTATTTTCATGTAGGCCGCGGTAGCGGTGCCAATAGTATGGTGGCCTATCTTCTCGGAATAACCGATGTAGACCCCATTGAGCTCGAACTCTACTTTGAGCGGTTTATGAACCTGTACAGGGCCAATCCTCCAGATTTTGACATTGATTTTGCTTCAAATGTACGAAATGAAGTAACACGCTACATTTTCGACCGGTTTGGTGACAAACATCAGGTAGCTCTTCTGGCCACCTACAATACCTTTCAATACAGTGCGGCGGTACGTGAACTGGGAAAGGTATTCGGAATTCCCAAAGAAGAACTTGACGACCTGAGTGCAGGGAAATTTGAATTTGAAAAGCTGGATGAGCTCTCTCAATTGGTGATTCGATACGCCAAAAGGCTGCATGGAATGCCTAATCTGCTCAGCGTGCACTCCAGCGGTATCATTATCTCACAGAAACCCATCTACCATTTTTCTGCTACCAATATGCCTCCCAAAGGATTTCCTACTGTACAGTTTGATATGGAAATTGCAGAGGACGTAGGACTTTTCAAGTATGATATTCTGGGCCAGCGTGGTCTTGGCAAGATCAAAGATGCCATACAGATTATACAGAAAAATAACCCGGGTCTGCCAAGAGTGAACATTCATAATGTGAAGCATTTCATGCAAGATCCCAACATCAACAGGAAAATAAGCAGGGCAGAATGTATCGGAGCATTTTATGTAGAGTCACCAGCTATGCGTATGCTGCTTCGTAAACTCGAAGTAGATAATTACCTGGGGTTAGTAGCTGCCAGTTCAATTATAAGGCCGGGCGTTTCAAAGAGTGGAATGATGAGGGAGTATATTCTGCGGCACCGGGATTCACAGCGGGTCATGAGGGAAGCACATCCTAAAATGCTGGAAATTATGCCGGAAACCTACGGGGTTATGGTATATCAGGAAGACGTAATCAAAGTAGCCCACTTTTTTGCAGGATTAAGTCTGGCCGAAGCCGACCAGCTACGTCGCGGAATGAGCGGAAAATACCGGTCACGTGAGGAGTTTGCCAAGGTAAAACAAAAGTTTTTTGATAATTGCCGGGCAAAAGGCGAGCCGGAAGAAACTATTCAGGAAGTGTGGAACCAGACAGAAAGCTTTGCGGGCTATGCGTTTGCAAAAGGGCACTCGGCATCCTACGCCGTAGAAAGTTACCAGAGTCTGTTTCTCAAAACATATTTCCCGCTGGAGTTTATGGTGGCCGTGCTCAATAATGGGGGCGGTTTTTACCGTACAGAAACCTACGTGCACGAAGCCCGCAAGCAAGGCGGGATAATTCATGCCCCGCATATTAACATAAGCCGCACAGAGACTATTATACTTGGTAAAGATATTTACCTGGGTTTTCAGCACCTGAAAGGAATGGAAGATATCCTCGGGGCTGAAATTGTGAGGGAACGTGAGCAAAATGGCCCCTATCTAAGTCTCGAAGATTTTATGGACCGTGTTTCTGCCGGTGCCGAACAAATGGAAATTCTCCTACGAACCGGAGCCTTTAATTTTACAGGAATAAATAAACGGGTTATGCTCTGGAGGGCACTTTACCGCCTGAACAAAGAGAGCCGGAAGCCGGCCGGGCAGCAGCATTTATTTAAAACCCCGGTGAAGCAGCATCAGCTACCCGAGCTAACTTCTACCTCGCTTGAAGATACGTTTGACCATATCGAGTTACTGGGGTATCCACTCTGTGACCCGTTTGAATTGCTCATGAAAGAACCTGACAGCCCTCTCACCGCAGCAGTGCTCAAAGAATATCAGGGAAGAGAGATATGTATTTTCGGGTATCTGGTTACCGCCAAAAATACCGGAACCTCAAACGGCGAGGTCATGCAGTTTGGTACATTTCTGGATCGCGACGGGCAATGGCTTGATACGGTTCACTTTCCGCCTGTGGCTAAAAAATATCCTTTCCGGGGAAAAGGCATCTACCGCCTCACCGGAAAAGTAACGGAAGAATTTGGATTTTATACGCTTGAAGTAAGCGAAATGGAAATGATGCCCTATATCAAAGATCCCCGTTTTTCTGCCGGCAGGAAAGATGATTTCGAATTTGCCAAACGTGTGGCCAATCTGCCATTTGCCCGCAACGGGCACAAAAACATTCCTGGATTTGACTACAGCCGGAAGAAACGACCTTAGAAATTGACCGGTAAGCCCCGCTTCCTATTCTATTTTGACAATTTTTTCAATCGCTTCCAGTGAATCGGGATTACCGTAATCCAGAATTGCCAGCATGGAATATTCGCCTTTGGGAAGATTATCGGGAAGTTGAAGCAAGACCTTTCTGCGACCCAAAGGAAAAATAGGAAATTCCGTAGACTCACTCTTGAACTCCTCACCTGTATTCACGTTCGTAAGCTCCAGAAATGACTTCGCTCTGAGCATCACCGAGCCATCATTTACCACCTCCACATCATAAAAATCTTTTCCCTCATTACTAGGTGATAAAGAAGCCAATTTAGCAGAAACCAAATTAAGCGAAGGAGGCGTCTGATAGATATGAATGCCGAAACGCATAAGTTCATTTACGCGGGTTTGAACCCCATTCCCTTTATCCTCTATGCGTTCTCGGAACTTTGATCCCTGAATGTATAACATAGCCCATTTCATAGCCTCAAGCTTTGAAGCGTCTTCCGGTGCCTGTAGTGTTACTACCAACTCTGAGGTTTGACCGGGAGGAATATTCAGAAATTTTGTATTCACACTTATCCACTCTGCACATGAATAGAGCTGTGTGCCGGGCTCAAAATAAGAGTGACCACCATCGGCATTCCTCGTCCAATCTCCGGTATAAATTTCAATCGCTTGGTTGATGTCCGAATTATTTGTGATATTTAAGACCTGAGTCTGAGTCTTACCAGGTGATGCCAGCTCAAATTCTAAGGTAGTAGGGTAAACACTAATCTTTTGAGATACTGCATATTGACAAAGAAATAGAAGAAAAATTAAGAAAGCGTTCTGCTTCATTTTATTAGGAAATGTCAGTTAACTATTGGAGTAATACGAATAACACGTATCAGACCGGAAAAACGAAGATTCCATTCCTGATACTACTTAGTATTTTCAAATTTAATGCCGTATTTTCCCAAAACTCCAATTTTTCAATCAATACTCAGGCAAACTTAGGTTTGGTTTACCGCACAGCCACCGATTTTGAGACAGATCGCCTTATCCGAAATGCATTTCGTTTGAATTTCGGAAGAAGCAGCCGAAGAATGCTGGTATCTGCCCGGGTGATCTCCAATATGAATTATGCTTTTACCAGAATGCCTTCAAATCTGTACAGCATCACTTTAAGTTCCACTAACGCCTCTTTGAGCGGCAATTACCGACGGGAATTTAAACTTGATTTCACGGACCAGAATATTCTGCTTCATGGCGGAAGCGGCCGTGGAAGTAATGTTACTTACTACGAATACGATCTGAAAGTGGGAGCAATAGGCTATGATTATGAGCCGGGGCAATATTTCTATTCTATCCTTTTCACGTTAACTGAGCAGTAATTGAAAAAACTTGCAGCCTTCTTATTTATCATCACATTCTCTGCTCAGGCTCAGTATGAAGATGTGCAGGCTGTTCATTCCTTTCTGGACTTACGCTCGTTTATGAGTTTTGATGTGACGGTTAACGGGCAGGGTTTAAGTTATGTATTCGGGGTAAATGATGACCTGAGTGTGGGAATACTTAAAAATAATGTTTTCAGAGTTACGGTTAAATCCAACCAGCTCTGGCAGTTAAATATCAGCTCAGAAACTCCCTATTTTAACCGTTTGAAAACAGGCATGGCCAGTTCTATACCTGCATCGGCTTTACGTTTCAGACGGGAAAACCGTACAAATTTTGTAACGCTGGGGGTTAATCAGCAGGCCATAGCCACCGGAAACCGCGGAGGAAGTAATTCACGGGATAATAATTTTATGCTTGACATGCTGGCCAGTCCGGGAAACGCCTCAGAAAGTGGTGAGTTTATTATAAATGTGCTCTTTACGCTTACCACACAATAATTATTCGCTGGCCTTGCGAATATTCAATACCCGCCCTTTATCCTTCAAAATAAAATTTACATGCTCAGATTCAGAATGAGTTAAGTCAACTTTTTTCTCTGAAACAGGAAATGAAAGCTTAGAGCCCGCTGCATCTACAGGCATCTGAATGGTATACACACCCGGAAAAAGATTAAAATAGAAGAGACCTTCGTCGGTGGTAATAGCTTCTGTTTGATTTCCCTGCCCGTCAATGGCCAGAATTCTCAAACCTCCCAGGTTCACCGATCTTTTTACAGAATAGTCTGAACTTTCATAAAAAAGTTGGCCGGAAATCACTTTTGTGCTTTTGAAAGGAATAAGAACTTCCATGTCCTTTTTGAGGTTAATGGAATCTGAAAGCAGCTTTTCGGGCATCCAGCCCACCTGATTGGTGATATGGCTGAAATTTATAACATAGGATTTCCTTTCTGCATTTCTTAGTTTACCCAGCCCGGTTTCATCACTTCGCAGGTATTTCCCGTCAACAGAAATAGTTGCCCCCTTAACAGCTTCCTCTCCTATATCCCAGGAATTGTTATTATTAGCATCCTTAAACATTCTTACCCGCATGCTTCGGTATTTCCTGAAGAAAGGAACCGGTACGTTTAAGAGTTTTGAAACCGAAACCGTGAAATACGGATTATCTCCTCTCCTCAAGAGGTTTACGGTGTTACCAAACGAAATCATAAGACCTCTGGAAGGAATTTCATACTCCAGATCACTTTGAGCAATCAATTCGCGTGAGCCAAAGCCATGAGAGGAAAAGTAATTGAGCGATGCCCTTCCCCTCAAATTTTTGGACGCGGGGGAAGCGTAGAAAATCGCATACTGGTGCCTGTTTTGCCAGGTGCCGGTCCTGTAGTAATAAAGGTAATCCAGGTAATAAACCGGCCCGTGGTTATACCTGAAATTATAACCAAAAGACTTGAAAGTACCGTTAAGCATGAAGTAATAAGTGCTGAATCGCCTCGATAGCGTACTTTCAGAATCAAATCCCATGTTCATCATTTCAATCTGAACGAACTGATCCATGGCAAATACCTTAAAGAAACCGTTAAATGAAGCTTTGAGACCACGCACTTCCGGATTATCCATCTGTTGAGGAGCTCCGGCCCCATTACCGGAAAGCTGAAGTAAAGAATAAGTACCCGCACGTAACCTGAAACCTTTTACCCCAGCCTGAAAACCAAGATCTCTGTTATTCTGAAACAGCATTTTCCGGTAATTCCTGAATTCCGTATCGTAGATATTTGGCTGTCTTGAACTCAAAAGTGCATACGCCCCTACCTTTATTTTTCCTAATCTCAAAGCCAGATCATGGTTATGATAGGTCAATCCCCGGTTTACTCCCGGAAACCAGGAACTGTTATATTTCAAGACCGAGGCTAACGTTACAAATCGGTTGTTAAGATAGGTTTGATACCCATACATATACCCTTTAAACCAATTACCTATAGCTGCTGCCTGTTCGCTGCTATACCCTGCAATGATTGAAAAATTTCCTGTGTTTACGGATCGCCACTTGTATTCATGAGTAGACAGAGCCGAGGTAACTCCCGATTCCCCATTCTTCACAAGTAAGGCCTCGGTTTGAATTTCAGATCGCTTACCCAGGCCTGCATTGTGCTTGACCACATAATTGGACCCGTGATAAATGACCGGACTCACCGCAGCTACCTCCAGACTATTACGCTTATTTCTGAAACCTACTCTGGCTCCATAGCCATTCACCGCGGCAAAAACGAAGTCTTGAAGAGAACCCACCTCTATCACACTGTTTTTACCCTGATAAAGCACACGGTGAATGCTCGAATTAAAGTTTATCCGGTTGTCTAGCAGATACGATCTGGAGTGAAAGGTAAGGTATCTATTATTCTCCAACTGCAGGGAGCCATCTGCCTCAAGAACATAGGCGGGTCGCCATTCACCTGACAGGCTCATACCTCTCCATCTGAAATTTATGGGTAAAATATAACGGTCATTTTCATGCTCTTTGTGCTCTGCAGAGACAAAGAAAATCTTCTGTTGCAAGGTTTTTATACCATTCCTGCTTTTAATCTGCAGTTTTACCTCTCCCTGTGTCTGATTTAGTGTTCTGCTTCTGATGCCCACGGTTATCAGCGTATCACGCCCTGGACGAAGCAATATCTGTGTCCCTGTCTGTGGAACTGTTAATCTGAACTCTGACTCGAATTCCAGTTCATAAAGTTCTATGCGATTTCCCTGATTGGACAATTTAAATTTGAAATCAGGAAGCGGTTCGTCATCTCCCGAATATTTGACATATTCTTCCAGACTTGCATTCCAGTCGGATGATAGTTTTAAACCAACGGAAACTCTTTTCAGTAAAACCTGACCGGTGAGTACATCCTGTAGTTTGAGTAAATAGGTATAGTTTTTACCGCCAATTGCTCCCTCTCCTGAGCGAACTCTCACAGAAAGAGTCCTGTTTTCTCCGGCCTGCAATTGTACAGATGACGGGAGCTCATTCATTACCAGCCAACCCGCAGGGATAGTCAGCTCCAGCTTCAGTTGTACCGGCTGATCTGAATGATTGGATATCTGAATAGAATTAAATGCGTATTTTCCGGGCTGAAGCTCCAGTGAGTCCGAAAGAAATCGGGCTGTAAAACGGAGATTCCCGGTGATGGCATCCTGGCAGAAAGACTGCAGAGAGAATAAAAACAGGATGCCTGCAAGAGGCCATATTTTGTAATTGGAAAGCAAGTTTTTTAAAGGAAAGCGAAAGCAAAGAAGCAGACGGATTTTTCAATCGTCTGCTTCTTTTGAAATGATTATTGAGCTGTCAATGTGTAGGTCAATGTAGTACTGTAAGTATCTGGCTCATAGTTCCAACGATCATCTGGATCAAGAGCAATGGCATAGCTAAGCTCAAAGGTATTAGCACCATATCCTCCTTTATCTCCAGTTACCAGCTCAGCTTCAGTTTCAGAAACTGGTGCACCCATTGGAGTACCATCAACACTGATAGAAAGAACATCAAGTGGAATTGTATTCGCAGGGTTAACGTCACCCTCGAAAGAGCTTGAGCTTGCTGCTACCGTAATTTTCCAATCGCGGTTTGATCTTACCTGAAGTTCCTTTTGCTTGGCAGCGGGATCCGTACCGTTTCTCATGTTGGCAGTTGAGTAATTGAACTCAAGATCGGTCTGAGGGATTGTAAAATCCATAACTTCCGGAATTTCAATCTTCACTGCATGAGCTTTGGTGTTTTGAGAAAATGCAGCGAATCCTACCAGGCCAAGGGCCACAGTTAATAAAGTTTTTTTCATTTTACCTTTTGTTTTTGTTAGAAATAGTGGTTTCGGGCAAAGCAATAGCCTGCACAGTAACCTGTTTTGTTTGTGTAATACGATTTAAAATGAGGTTTTTTGAGAATTGTCAATGGGAATTTCATGTAGATTCCTTTCTTGTTTGCAAATGAAAAACTGCTATGAAATGTAATCTGCAAACTACCCCTTCTTCCAATTCTTGTCAGGAATGTTTCTAACCAATAACTATTTATCATCCATCACTTTACAGCTCCCGGGAAGCGTTTTCGTGATTCAATTTGACTAAGTTTATGGTCAATTTCTTTTTCAGATGGCAGTTTGTTGAGTTAGAGGTACGTAAACCGTACTAAGCCAATCTGACATCTTTTTACTACCTGTTTCAAATCTAAAAAAGGAGGGAATTTATCCGGCAGGCCGCAGAACTTGGTAATACTGATTGACCTTTTCAGATAGTACATCAACAATTTCAATTAACTCAAATGGGGTAAATAGTTTTATTGCTATTTTTTCCATTGCTATTTGTCAATTCAAAATTTATGCCAAATCCACTTTGATACCTGCCAAATTATTTTTCGTACAGAGAATACAGCTATTCGCAGAAATTTTTGGTGAATTTAGATTCCCGTCACAGTAAACAGTACATCCATTGTGTAAATGCCCGGCTTGTATTCTACTCCCGGACGAGCCTGATAATCAACCGAGAAGGTGTTGGCATTGGACAATGAACTACGTAAACCTGAGGTAATGCCCACGTCACTGTCACTAAGAGGTATGAAACCCGAGTTATTCGAAGCAGATTTCACTGCAAGAATGGAACTAGGTAAAGGAGTATTCTCACCAGCGTGTGCATCCTTAAAATAGGGACTTCCAGATTTGACACTCACCATCCAGTCCGTGTTTGATCGCACTTCAAAGCTGGCGGCATTGGTCCTGACAAGCCCATTTTCCAGATCATTGCCATTGGCGAAAAGAAAAGAGGTATTCTGAGTAGTATTTTCGAGCATTCTCATCTCGGCAGATGGCGAGATGATGATATTTATCCGCTGAGTTACCTGTGCAAAAAGGGCACAATGAGACACTGTAAAAAGAAGTAATGTTAATCCTGACAATTTCATAGCAGGGCTAAGATATAAATTCCTGCCCGAAAACCAAAGAAATGCCTTAAATATCCTTTACACAACGAAAGCCTACATGAAACAAGCTGGTTTCCGGACTGGAAGAAGACCTGCCAGATACCCGGTATCCATGGCACCAGGTGGGCTCACACAGAAAGGACCCGCCACGCTGTGCTTTCTCTGGTTTGGAGCTACCCGAAAAGTCTTCAACCACTAGTTCGCGGTAATCGTAGATAAAATTACTGCACCACTCCCATACGTTGCCGCTCATATCGGTTAGTCCCAAAGGAGTTTCACCAAACTTTCCAACGGGTGATGTTTCCGGATAGCCATCTTCCAGCTTGTTAAACTCTGGGAATATTCCATTCCAGACATTCGCTTTATAACCTTTTGAATCGTTCAGTTCGTTTCCCCAGGGGTAAATACTTCTGCTGTTTGAGGCATTGCGTGCCGCATGTTCCCACTCAATTTCATGCGGTAGCCGTTTGCCGGCCCATTTGGCATAGGCTGTGGCATCATTCCAGGAAACCTGGGTAACGGGATGATCATCCGCCGCCTTCGGAAAATCTTTTCCCAAAGGGTATTCCCAGTTGGCTCCATCTTTCAGAATCCAGTTTTTAGCGGTACTTTCATGAATGACGCCACCATTTCCAAATCTATCCGCTTCTGTCTGGTATCCTGTAGATTTCACGAACTCTCTGAACTGCCCTACCGTAACCGGTGATTTGTCCATGAAAAATGGTTTAAGACGAGCCCAGAAAAGGGGCCGCTCGTGGTCAAAACCTTCCTCAGAGCCTATGCGTACAATCCCCCCTGGTATAGCAATCATGCCTGGAGGTGCCGCATGATCATTAACTAGTTCCACTTCTTCTACAGGCTCCCTTAGTCCAGCGTAGAGGATCGTTGAGGGTAATTCAGCTTTTACAGAAAGCCCGGTTTCTTTCCTTTCCTGGGTAGTACCCGAATCTGGCGAACAGGCTATTATACCGATAAAAAGTGTAGCCAATAATATATATCTCATTGATGCCAATCTTGTATACTTTGAGTCATGGTTCGGTAAACGTTCAGCAGATCTGCGTCTTCTTTGATCAGAAGTTTATGCCGGGCGATGGTACTTTCATCATCACGTACTGCCGGGCCGGTCTGTACTTCTGCGGGATGATCAGCAACCATCGCTTTTCTGAAGGTTTCATTTAATAACGGCTTCAACAATTCAAAATCTAATCCTTCGTCCTCCATAATTTCCTTTGACAAGGCAAGCAGGTGATTCACAAAGTTACACCCAAATACGGCCGCCACATGAAGAATGCTTCGTTGATGTGAGGAAACGCGGTGAACTGATTTAGAAAGCTTAGCTGAGAGTTTCCAGAGAACTTTCTCTGTCAATTCGTCTTCAGCCTCCACACAGATTGGCACCTGGCTGAAGTTTAATCGCACCCCTTTACTGAATGTCATAAGCGGATAAATCACCCCCACCCGGGTTTCTCTGTTCTTTTCCAATACCGGCAAAAGTGCCGACATGGAGCGGCTGCCACTTGTATGTACCAGAATTACCCGGTCTGGCAAAAGTATTTCAGAGGCAACCCCTGCAATAGCATCATCTGAAACCGCTAGTATAAAAATATCGGATCTACTTTGTCTGAAATCAAGGGACGACTGAATCCGAATATCATAGGCATAACCGCTGAGATCACGTGCTTTTTTAGGATTTCTGGCATATAGTTCGGCCACCTGAATGCTATGCTCCTCGCAAACCTGAATGAGATGCCAGGCAAGATTTCCTGAACCTATGATACTTACCGTCATTTGATCGTATTGTAGAGCTGGTTAATCGAAAACTTGAAATATTAAGCCACAATTTAGGTAGATTGACAATTAATTCAACCTATTGACTTTAATGAAAACTTTACTAATTGGCCTATGCTGCCTGCTAAGTTGTTCTGTATTTTCCCAGGTAAACACCAATAAATCTGTTCTGACGGCTGCTCAGGCATTTTTAAGTACGCTGGATTCTGAGCAAAAAGCAGCAGCCCGGTTTGACTTATCCAGCGATGAACGTTATCGATGGTTCTTTACACCGGTACCCAGAAAGGGTCTGGATTTCCGAAAACTGAACGATGAACAGAAACGGCAGGCCCGTGAGCTACTTCATGAATCACTAAGTGAGCAAGGCGAAGAAACTGCCTTGTCTATCATGCAGCTCGAAAGTGTGCTTCATGTCATGGAAAAGCACCCGGCTAACAGTGATCACCGTGACCCCCAGAAATATTATTTTTCCATTTTTGGAACTCCCTCGAAGAATGAAGCCTGGGGCTGGAGAATTGAAGGACATCATTTGTCGCTTAATTATACCTCGCTCGATGGGAAAATCAATTCTGCTACTCCTTTATTTTTCGGTACAAATCCGGCACGGGTACCTGCCGGAATGCCTCAGCCGGAAGGCACAGAAGTGCTGAGGAAAGAAACAGAAATGGGTTTTGACTTTTTAGCTTCGCTCACTCCTGAACAAAAAAGCCTGGCTAAAATCAACGAAAAATCGCCCTATGAAATAGTCACCACAAATAATAAGGATGCCGAAATAAACCAATCGGAAGGTCTGCCCTACCCGGCCATGAATGTAGACCAGCAGAAAAAACTCATGGAAATGCTCACCTATTATGTAAGAAGGGCTCCCAATGGCTTCAGCAAAGAGCTGTTGGAGAAAATTGAGTCGGCTGGTTTGAATACACTTCATTTTGTCTGGATGGGTGGTGAAGAATGGGGTCAGGGCCATTATTACCGCATACATAATCCGGTAATACTTATAGAATATGACTGCACCCAAAACAAGGCCAACCATGTTCATACCGTGGTGCGGGATCTCTCCAACGACTGGGGAGGTGATGCTATAGCCGAGCACATCAAAAATGACCACTAAGGGCAACTTCCCTTTACTATTTGGTGTTAATCACTGCAAATAACCTTTACTGACTATGAAACTACTTTTTCAGTCTTTCGTTTTTATGGGGATACTCCTCCCCTGGTTTACGCTCCGCAACCAGCCGTTGAAATCCTCCGAAATTACTATTTGCCACGGTGCTCAACCCACATCCATGAATGATTTCGTGGCAGATCCTGAATTTGTAAAGATGCACCCCAGCCCAATATTCATTGATTTTAAGGGATTGGGGCAAGAAATAAAATATAATACGCCAGATGGCACTCAGGCTGGTGGCTATTTGATCAAATCAAAAAAGAAATCGGATAAATGGCTTTTTGTGTACCAGGAGTGGTGGGGACTCAATGACCACATTCGTGCGGAAGCGGATAAATTTTACAATGACTTGGGCGGCAATGTCAACGTGCTGGCCCTGGATATGTACGATGGAAAAGTAGCCTCAGACCCGGCTGAAGCAGGAAAACTGATGCAGGGAGCCAACCAGGAAAGACTCGCGAGTATTATCAAAGGTGGTTACCTTCTGGCTGGAAGTAAAGCAAAAGTAGCCAGCGTGGGCTGGTGTTTCGGTGGAGGCCTTTCGCTGAAATCTGCCATTGCGGGCGGAAGCAATAACGTAGGTTCTGTGATGTACTATGGAATGCCTGTGCAGGATGTGGAGCAGCTAAAAACCCTTACATCAGATGTTTTGGGACTTTTTGCCACTGAAAAATGGATCAGCAAGGAAGTGGTGGAGGAGTTTGCTGCAAACATGAAAAAGGCAGACAAAAAACTCACTTACAAGATTTTCCCGGGCGTTCACGGTTTTGCCAATCCGAGCAATCCAAACTACGATGCCGAAAACACCAAAATTGCCTACGGAATGGCTCTGGATTACCTGAAAGAAAAATTCAAAGTATAAGCTGATTGACTCGCAAGTTTTGAAGAGCCGTTTCCAACACCAGAAATGGCTCTTTTTTCATTGAATCATTGAGATAGGTTCACTCCCAAAATCGAATCGAGCCAGCCAAAAATCTCCTTTCGCTGCGTTTCGGTGGAAATGCTCAAATCCTGTACACACATGAATTTTGCTGAAGGATCTGCTCCACAGGCAGCGATCTTTTTTGTGATATAATCAGATTGCCGACCGGCGGGCTGCAGGTAAATCAGCTCTGAATGGTTCTGAGAAACCGCCGTTCGTTCTTCCAGACACAGATGGTAAGACAGTGAGCAGGGATTGAACTGATCTGGGTGGCGGAAACGGTAACTGATATTATGTTCCAAAAGCTCCGGATGATCCTCGAAAAATTGCTCCATTATGACCCGGGAAACGGAATATGGAGTGTGCTCAAAAATGAAATACCTGAAAATAAACCCGGCTTTCCTTGCTGCGTTCCATTGACCCAAATGAAAGGAGGCTCTTCGTTTTCTGGCTGGCATAAGTACCCTGTGCCAAAGCAAATGAAAAACGGGAGCCACACTCCATTTTCCCCGAAGCACCAGTTTCCCGTCCTGAATCCAATCGGCGGGAGTCAATGGCTTAACAATAAAGAAGTCATCGTTGAAATAGACAAACTTTTCTGCTATACCGGGAATCCGCCAGAGCATACTTTCTATAGCACGGCTGTTAAAAACCGGTAGTTTATATTCAAATCCTTTGAACAATTCCTTGTGATCCACAAATCTCACATCAGAAAGTCTTTCGGGAAAATAATGAGAAATCACTGGCTCTATGTCAGGCCTCTGGCCATCAGTAACTATGTAAATGTGACGAATGAAGGGGGCGAATTTGAGGATAGATAGGAGGCAGTATTTAATCTCACCGCTGGCATCAAACCGGCTAGGAATTACATTGGGAGAAACACCGACATCCTCTTTACCAATATAGAACGCAATCTTTTTCTTCTGAGCCTCATCCCGGCCATCTACCCAGGTGATGACTGCGTCCAGAATTTCGTTTGATTGAGCCTTCGTCATGTGGCAAAAGTAGCCATACATTTCTTTTCAACCACAATACCCGTACTTTTGCATCAAGCAAAATCAATGTATGCCGGCAGTCAGTAAAAAGAAAATTGCGGTGATCACCATGGCCAGAAATGACGATTTCTTCCTTACCCGCTGGATCAGCTATTACGGTCCGCTGTTGGGAGAAGAGAACCTGTACATTTTTCTGGATGGAGAAGACCAGCCCCTGCCTGCCAATGCAGGTAAAGTGAATATAAAACACGAAAAACGGGTAGCCGAGCACGTGGTAGCGGCTGAAAAACGAAGGTTAGGCTTTCTCTCAGATGTGGCCGCAGATTTACTGAAGCGATACGATATCATTATCGGAGTAGACGCGGATGAGTTTGTGGTGGTTGATCCTTCAACTGGAAAATCTTTGGCCGAGTATCTGAGTGAAATTACTATTAAAGACTCCGTTTCAGGTTTAGGAATTGACGTGGGACAGCATCTGGAGCTGGAGGAGGTTTTAGACAAAACGAAGCCATTTCTTGTACAAAGAGAATATGCTTTACTATCAACTCGATACACGAAGCCCTCGGTCATTTCAAAGCCGGTTCGTTGGGGTTCAGGCTTTCATCGGGTTCGGGGACATAATTTTCACATTGACCCTAATTTGTATCTATTTCACTTTGGATCAGTGGATTATCAGATGATTCTGGAACGATTTCAGGACAAAGATCGCATGGCAACTGGCAGGGAAGGACATATCAAGAAACGGGCTTACACCATGACTATAATCACAGGTAAAGTGGCCAAGGAAGGTGACAAATGGCTGTCGCTGGCCCGTAAACTTCAAACCTTTGTTCGCCCACCTTATGCACTGAATAAGCCCGCCATGCTGGGCTGGAATCTGGTGGTGAAAATTCCTGAAAGATTCAAAAATATAGTTTAGAATGAGTCAGGTAGCCACCATTATCGTCACTTTTAACGGAGCCCGATGGATAGAAAAATGCCTGCAAAGCCTGCTGGAAAGCACCCTGCAATCGCAAATAATTCTTGTTGATAACAATTCCACCGACGGAACGGTCGAACTGATTAAGCCTTTCCTGGAAAAAATACTCTTCATTCAGTCAGATAGTAACTTAGGTTTTGGTGCCGCCAATAATATAGGAATTCAGAAGGCGATAGAATTGAGAGCCAAATATGTCTTTCTGCTCAACCAGGATGCCTATGTGAGAAAAGATTGTCTGGAAAAGTTATTCCATACCGGGGAGGATTTTCCAGAGTTTGGTATCCTAAGTCCAGTTCAGTTAAGTGGAGATGGAATTGAGCCGGATGTCACTTTCAAAAATCAGCTGTCGCGTACAGTTAAAAGTTTTCCGGAGATTACATTTTTTGAGGAGTCAGTTTCTGATGAAATAATCAAGCCACTTCCTGCCAGATTTGTTGGAGCAGCCTCCTGGTTTATTCCGATAAATACAGTTAAGAAAGTAGGGCTTTTTCATCCGGTTTTTTACCATTATGGTGAGGATAATAACTATGCTGCCCGTATTCAATATTTCGGATACCAGATAGGTGTGCTTTCAGACACCGCTGTCATTCATGACAGGGAGCAACGAAAGGATTTGAGCAAATTTTTGCCTGTGAAACTGAGAACCTTCCCGTTGCATTTGCTTTTAGATATTCGAAAACCTTTGCCCATTGCCTGGTTGACGGGCTTTTATCAATTGATGCGGATAAAAAGTAAACTGAAGAACCTGGGAAATTCAGACTACGAATCAGCTTATACCGAGGGCAGGAGATGGTTTTTCAAAAGATTGGAGGAGGTCAAAAAGCTACGAAGGGAATTTAAAAGTCTGTACTCTTAAGGATAGCTTTGATTCCTTAAGATTTGAGTTTGAAAAGTTCAATACATTAGAATATCTTTAAAATAACGTATCCCGAGAAAGATGGATATTCCACAAAAAGTATATTTGACAGAGGAAGAATATCTCATAGCAGAAAGAAATGCTCCTGAAAAGCATGAATTCTATCGCGGAGAGGTTTTTGCTATGGCCGGAGCTAGCATCCCTCACAATCAGATTTTTGCCAATACCTTTATTAGCATTGGATCAAGAATAAAGGGTAAAGGATGTGAGACTTTTGGAAGTGATTTGCGAATTCATATTCCTTTAAACTCACTTTACACGTATCCAGACATCAGTGTTATTTGCGGCAAAATAGAAACCACTGATAGTCAAAAAGATACCGTTACAAATCCAACTGTATTGATCGAAATTGTAAGTGAAAGCACCAAAGACTATGATCGGGGATCTAAATTCATGCTCTATCGTGACATTGAATCACTCCAGGAATATATTCTAATTGATTCTACTGGAAATGTTCATATTGAAAAATTTGCCCGCCAAAAGGATGATAGCTGGCTTTTGACAGAAATCAAAGCTTTAGGAGAAACACTAGGCTTAGACTCTCTGAGTCTTGAAATACCGGTTTCGGAGATTTATGAAGGGGTGTATGATTTATAAATAGTAGCCTTCCAATTTCTCTTTGACCATTTCAAAAAAGTCCTTTGCCAATGAAAAGGTCTTTTCCACATCTTCGTCTTCCAGGTTATAACTTATATCGTAGTCGCCATGAAGTCTCATTTGATATACCTGAGAGATCATTTTTGAATACTCCGATGGTATTTCAGCGGTTTTAATAAAATGAAGATTAAATTGCGTTATTGTACCAGCATGGGTAAGGCCAGACTCTATACCTTTGGTGAGTAATAGTGCACATAACCCATAAAAAATTGAATAGTACGCCCTGTTAACCGAAGAGATATGCCAGTCGTGCTGCAGGTCATTTTCTGAAGAATCTAGAGCCTCTTCAGCTCTCAGATAGAAATTTCTGATTTTTTCATCTTTGGTCATAAAATCATCTGATCAGCTCTCACGTTTTTAAAGAAAAAATCGGTTCGTTGATAGCTTGCCTGATCGTATATCATAGGTGACAAATACAGGTCATTTTTGAGGTTATATTGGAGTAGCACATCTGAAAGTTTCTCGTATTCTTTCCATCTGTCTTTGAGGTTCATTTTTTTCAGAATGACCATTAAGTCCACATCTGAACCTTCTTTGAAATCTCCTCTGGCGTACGAACCAAAAAGTATCAAGTCGGAAAACTGAGAACCATAGATTTTTTTTAAATCTTTTTTGAAATCATTCAATATGTCTAAAACCTCCTTCTGTGACTTCATATTACGAAAATGAGTTTTCTATACAAAGATAGCTTTTTCAAGTAGCTGCAAGACAAAACATTCTATTTTCCTATCTTTGCACCTCATTTTTGAAAGGCCTCTTTGGAGGCATTTTTTGATATAAAACAGCGGAGTTTTTGATGAAATATCCTGAATATAAAGCGGTCAATTACGCGGATGTCGCCGATGAAATCCTTACTTTTTGGAAAGAGAACGATGTTTTCTCGAAATCCATCACTGAAAGAGAGGGTTACCCTACGTTTACCTTTTACGAAGGCCCCCCTTCAGCAAACGGGACGCCGGGTATTCACCACGTGATGGCCCGTACTATCAAGGATATTTTCTGTCGCTATAAAACCCTCAAAGGTTTTCAGGTAAACCGCAAAGGGGGCTGGGATACGCATGGACTACCCGTGGAACTCCAGGTAGAAAAAGAGCTGGGCATCACCAAGGAAGATATTGGCAAAAAAATCTCGGTAGCTGAATACAACCAGAAATGCCGCGAAGCGGTGATGCGATTCACCGGTCTATGGGCCGATATGACCGACAAAATGGGTTACTGGGTAGATATGGATGATCCCTATATTACCTATAAAAATGAGTACATTGAAAGTTTGTGGCATCTGCTTAAAAAGCTGTACGACAAAGGCTTACTCTATAAAGGATATACCATTCAGCCCTATTCACCTGCTGCCGGCACCGGACTTTCATCGCACGAACTCAACCAACCCGGTACCTACCGGGATGTGAAAGACACCTCCATGACGGCCCAGTTTAAGGTCAAAAAAGACGGAAAATCGCAGTTTCTTTTTGATGCAGCCAATAGTGAAGAAGTATTCGTTCTGGCCTGGACCACTACTCCGTGGACACTGCCCTCCAACGCTGCTTTAACAGTCGGAGCTGGTATTGAATATGCCTTGGTAAAAACTTTCAATCCATATACTCATCTGCCAGTAAATGTGGTGCTGGCCGCTGACCGTCTGGGAGCTTATTTCAATGAAAAAGGCAAAGATGGAGATTTTGAAGGCTATGCCGCCTCAGATAAAAAAACATTGCCCTGGTCCGTTTTGAAAACCTGTAAAGGCTCCGATCTGGAAGGGATTCATTACGAGCAGTTATTGCCCTATGTGCAACCGGAAGAAGGCGATGCCTTCCGCGTAATCACCGGTGATTTTGTGACTACCGAAGACGGTACCGGTGTAGTGCACACCGCCCCTACTTTTGGAGCAGATGACTTTCGGGTAGCTCAGCAAAACGGGGTACCGGCCATCATGATCAAAGACGAAAATGGCAAAGACATGCCGCTGGTGGATAAGAAAGGCCGTTTTGTGAAGGAAGTGACCGATTTCCCGCTGGAATATGTCAAAGCCGAATATTATACCGAAGCCGAGCTGGAAGAAGAGACCAAAAAGCAGGGTCGGGATAAATACCTTTCGGTAGATGAGCGAATCTCTATCAAACTGAAGGAGGAAAACAGGGCCTTCAATGTGCAGAAATACGAGCACAGCTACCCTCATTGCTGGCGAACCGATAAGCCTGTTTTGTACTATCCATTGGATAGCTGGTTTATACGTACCACGGCTGTGAAAGATAAGTTGGCCGCCCTAAACAAAACCATCAACTGGAAACCTGAATCAACCGGAACAGGCCGTTTTGGCAACTGGCTGGAGAATCTGGTAGACTGGAACTTATCCCGTTCAAGGTATTGGGGTACGCCGCTGCCTATCTGGCGTTCAGAGGACAATGAGGAGGTTTGTATAGGCTCTTTGGAAGAACTGGAAAACGGAATCCGTCATGCATTGAAAGACGATGCCCTTTCTGGAGATCAGAAGGCTCAAAATCAGGCATTTCTGGATTTACTTTCCAATGGCGAGGAAGATCTTCACCGCCCTTATGTAGATGAGGTTTATCTCGTTTCGGCTTCAGGTAAAGTAATGTATCGCGAGCCGGATTTGATAGATGTGTGGTTTGACTCCGGAGCCATGCCTTACGCTCAGTGGCACATGCCGTTTGAAAACCAGGAGATTTTTGACAAGGCGTATCCCGCCGATTTCATCTCCGAAGGCGTGGACCAAACCCGCGGTTGGTTCTTCACGCTGCATGCCATTGCAGGTATGTTATATGATTCCGTTGCCTTCAAAAACGTGGTTTCTACCGGTCTGGTGCTGGATAAGAATGGCAATAAAATGTCCAAACGTCTGGGAAATGCCATTGACCCTTTTGAGACCCTGAAAAACTACGGTGCAGATCCTACCCGCTGGTACATGATTACCAACGCCCAACCCTGGGATAACCTGCGTTTTGACCTGGCCGGCGTGACCGAGGTGCGGAATAAGTTCTTTGGTACACTCACCAACACCTATAATTTCTTTGCTCTCTATGCCAATCTGGATGGCTACCGCTTCACCGGGAATCCAGATCTGAGTACGTGTACCGAGCTGGATAAGTGGATTTTATCCAGACTTCAGTCGCTCATTAAGGAGGTGGATGCCGCCTATGAAGACTACGAGCCAACACGTGCGGGCCGGGCTATTCAGGAGTTTGTAAGCGATCAGCTTTCCAACTGGTACGTGCGTCTGGGAAGAAGACGTTTCTGGAAAGGCGAGATGACGGAAGACAAGAAATCGGCTTACGAGACGCTGGGGCTATGTCTTAAAACCGTCTCGCAGCTGATGTCACCTATTGCCCCCTTTTATGCCGACTGGCTCTACAAAAATCTGACCGGCGATGCTGAAAAGCTTTCAGTTCACCTTTCTGATATGCCTGTGGCAAATGAGAGCTGGATCAACGAAGATCTGCAAACCAGCATGGATTATGCCCAGCGAATCAGTTCTATGATTCACGCTTTGCGAAAAGCCAATAAGCTGAAAGTACGTCAGCCGCTTTCAAAAGTGCTTATCCCGGTGCTTTCTAAAGATACCCGTCGCCAGATATCTTCGGTAGATGAACTGATCAAAACCGAGGTCAATATCAAAGCCGTGGAATATCTGGATGATGACTCCGGCGTGCTGAGTAAGAAAGTGAAGCCTAACTTCAAGACACTCGGGCCGAAGTATGGTAAAAACATGAAAGATGTGGCCGCCGCTATCAATGGTATGTCAAAAGAAGATTTAAAATTGCTGGAAACAGCGGGTAAGATTGAGTTGGCCGTTGGCGAAATCGAACTCAGTGATGTAGAAATCCAGACGGAAGATCTGCCGGGCTATCTGACTGCTCAGGATGGCAATTTGACTGTGGCTCTGGATATTACGCTTACGGAAGAGCTGAAACAGGAAGGTATTGCCCGTGATTTTGTCAATAAAATCCAGAATTACCGTAAAGACAGCGGTTTTGAAGTAACCGATAAGATCAACATCCAGCTTCAAAACAATAACGAAGAACTGGCCAAAGCCATCGCACTCAACAAAGCCTATATCTGTGAGGAAGTGCAGGCACTTTCGCTGGAAGTGGTTGATAATCTTAGCAATGCCGTGGAGTTGGAGATGGATGAGTTTGTTTTGGTGGTGAAGGTGGAGGTAGCGTAAAATGTTGGTTATTATAACCTGTAAAGACGCTATTTTTAAGTTCTAGAATTCACTTTTTCTTTTCAAATACATACCCAATCTGCACATTATATACTATGGCAGATTGGGGCGAGTCAAATCTATAGCGATCCAAATCCCGCTTATAGAAAATGGTCACATCCGGGACTTTAGAATAATATCCCATATTGAGTTCTGCGAAAAACGTTTGCTTTTTACCTATTCTAAACTTCTGCCCGATACCTATCTGCGGCACTGCATTAAATACCATTTTGTCTATTGAAGTGTGAGAAATAGATTGACTAACGGTGTTAGTGTTTTCTGCGGTAGAAGATTTAATACGTCCTGGTATTTGGGTTTTTGAAGTACTGAAACCTAACCCAACCGTAAGATATGTCCTCTTTGATGTGAACTCCTGAATAAAATTTATTGGAACTTCCCATGTACGCACACTCCCGAAAATTTCAGCCTCAGCATTTGCCGTTTGAGAAAAGTCCGCTTGGTAAGAATATGTCAGATTTCTTATACCAATGGAAAGACTACTTTTGTTTTTCAGTGTATGAACATAAGCTAAATCCAATCCGACATTAGTGTAATATCTAATCGGCATTTCTGATGTCGCATGATGATAATCTCCCAGGCAGGTATTAAACCCAACTCTTACTTCCTGAGAAAAGACAGTTGCAGAGGAAAACAAAAGAGCAAGAATGAGATTATGTTGATTTTTCATGAGATTATAATTTACATATCGCTTATATTAAGAAAGGAAAAAAATCTCTGAATGTCAAAATGTTGTACGATAGAAGGAGGTATTAGAACAAATCGAACTTGTTTGTCTGTGTCATTGTCAATTCGACGTTTCATTGCGAATTTCAGGAAACTCTCTTAATTACTATGAAATTCCTTGTTAAGACCTTTCTCCTACTGACGCTTCCAATTGTCACTTTCTCCCAGCAAAAAGAAATCATCCAAACCGATAAAGCTCCCAAAACCATCGGTCCATATAGTCAGGCGGTGAAAGCCAATGGTTTCATTTACGTAGCGGGGCAATTAGGTATTAATCCGGAGACAGGAGCTCTCGTAGCAGATTCTTTTGAAGTGGAGGTAAAGCATGCCATGGAAAACATAAAGACTATTCTTGAAGCATCAGGAAGTAGTATGGCCGATATTGTGAATACTACCGTGTACATCACGGAGCTTTCCAAATTCTCAGTTTTCAATGAGATTTATGGCACCTATTTCAACGAAAATTTCCCAGCCAGAACCACCGTGGGGGCTTATACCTTACCCAAAAACGCCCGGATAGAAATTGCCGTGATAGCTCTGGCAAAAGACTGAAATCGCTGATTATCTTTGCCACATCATAACAAAACATAGGAAATGATCAACGTAAACGAATACTTTGAAGGAAATGTAAAATCGCTGGGCTACAGCAGAGAAGGAGGTAAATCAACGGTTGGTGTGATGGAACCAGGAGAATATACCTTTAACACCGGCAGCCCCGAGGTGATGGTGGTAATTGAAGGCCAAATGGATGTGCAACTGGCCAGTGAAGAAGCCTGGACCACCTATAAAAACGGTGAAAAATACGATGTGCCCGGCAATTCCTCTTTCAATCTGAAAGTGCCGGTTCAGACTTCTTATCTTTGCCAATACGAGTAAGCTATTCCCGTAAAATAAATTCTGCAGCCCTGCCCACTGGCAGGGCTGTTTTCTTTTCCTAATTTGCCATAGATGAATAAATGGCGGCTTTTTCTGGTATCCATTGTATTGTATGGCTCTGTACACGGACAGCCACCTCCAGATTCTGCCTTCTACGGAGCCCTTCATTTTCTTAAATCTACTCAGACAGACAGTACCCTCGAGGGAGTTCAATACGCAGGAGAATGGCCTGTTTACATGGAACTTACCGAGCCTTATTTTTTCATTGGAAGGCGGCAGAAAGCCCGTGATTCCAATTGCTTTACGGTGTCAGCTATTCATAATTTTCTCGCAGAAATTTACCTGACAGATACCTCTCTAAGCCAAATTAAGCCCATTTTATCCAAAGCCTTTTCAGAATTAGCCACCTATGCCGAAGGGCAGGAATATAATTTCTGGAAAAAACTTCCTCCTGTAAAAAACCACAAAATTGGTCGGATTCGTGATGATCTTCCATGGGTACATAGACCTACCCGCTTCAGCACCAGGTCTCGTTTGGTACAAAAAATGAGCAACGTGGCCAATGATGCCGATGACACCAATCAGGCCAATCTGGCCGTATGGTATCATAATCAGATTTTCGGTGATTCATTGAAACTTGCTTCTGCCCGGATTTTCGAAAGATGGACTGATACTCAGAGACAAAACCGTAACTGGTTCAATTACCTGTTTCATACCAAAAAGAACTCCGGAGCTTACCTTACCTGGCTCGGTCAGGAATATGAGTATGGAATCTGGACTCCGGTGCATGGCTATCTTTCGGTGCTTGGTATTTTTCTACCAAGCAGCAGCTCTTTCCCCAGGGCATACGTACCCTGGATTCCCTGGGGTGCCAATGACGTATGCCCGGTGGTTAATGCCAATGTGCTTACTTATTTAGCTGTTTCAAATCAACTCACCGATTCTGAGCCCGCCATGAATTCTGCAAAGATGATTTCTCACATCTGCAAAAAACAAATGTGGGGAACAGGCGGTGTGTATTATCCGAATGCCTATCAGATCCCCTACGCAGTGGCAAAAGCTTTTAATTCCGGTACAGAGCAGCTTCGTGAGGCTGCGGGATATATTTATCCTTATTTACAAAAATCCCAACTGGAAAACGGTGCCTTTGTAAGCCGGGAATGGGTGAATAACCGGGATACGGTTCAATCTACAGCAAATGCTTTACATGCTATTCTTGATCTTGAAGAGAAAGGTTTCCTTTTTGACAAACAGCAAAAGGAGAAGGCAGCGGATTTTCTGCTATCACGAGCAATCGTTGATGAACTTGGCGTTCATTGGAACGGCGGACTCTATTTTACAGGCGGTACTGCCCTCAGAAATATCATTCAGTGGCGTTCTGATGCCTACACCACCGCTCTCATAGCCCGCTGTCTTCAACGCATCCTTCTGAAGAAATCTCCCGTTTTTTTGGTAGATTAATTTCTATCCTTTACATTTGTAAGTGATTACTCACATTTATGACAGAGAAGCAAGAAAGTATTCTTTATGCAGCCTTGAAACTATTTGCCTCTGAAGGCTACAATGCCACATCTACCAGCAAAGTGGCTAAAGCCGCAGGTGTGTCTGAAGGTTTAATTTTCAGGCATTTTGGCAATAAAGAAGGGCTTCTCGAAGCAATTCTTGATCTGGGTAAACAAAAACTTAAAGTTATTTACGCAGACATTGTACTGGAAACAGAACCTAAACAAGTCATAAGTAAGTGTTTGCGAATGATTTTTGAGATTCCGGAGGAAGAATATGACTTCTGGAAATTACAATTTAAACTCAAATGGGAACTGGCCTTGGTAGATACTTCAAAAATGGCACCGGTGCATTTGAGCCTGAGTAATGCATTCAGGCAACTTGGTTACCATGAGCCCGAAATGGAAGCTACTATTCTTCTTCATCTTCAGGAAGGAATGGCTACTGCTTTATTGATGGGTCAGCCTGTGGATAAAGAAAAAACCCTCCGATTTCTCTTGAACAAATACTCCGTTTAAAAAAATTTATATTAAATAATAAGTGATTACTTACTTAAGATGAAAACAGCACTCATCACCGGAGCCAGTTACGGTATAGGACTCGAAATGGCTCGCATACATGCCGCCCGCAAAGGCAACCTGGTGCTCGTTGCCAGAAGCGAGGACAAACTTCTGCAAATTAAAAACGAGCTGGAAAGCAAAGAAGGCATTTCCGTCTATGTACTAGCCAAAGATCTTACCTCTCCAAATGCAGCAAAGGAAGTTTATGATGAAACCCAAAAAGCAGGCATCTCAGTTGATTACCTGATTAACAACGCCGGATTTGGTGGCCTGGGTCTCTTTCATGAAAGAGACTGGGAGCTTGACCGCCAGATGATCCAACTTAATGTGATGGTTCTTGCCGAGCTCACCCACCATTTTCTGAAAGACATGGTGAAAAGAAATTCAGGTAAAATTCTAAATGTCTCTTCTACAGCTGCCCTTATGCCCGGGCCTCTGCAGGCGGTGTATTACGCCACCAAGGCTTTTGTCACCTCCTTCAGTAATGCATTAAATGAAGAGTTGTCTGAAACAGCGGTTACTGTTACCGCTCTGATGCCAGGTGCTACCGCAACCGAATTTGGCCGGGTATCGGGAATGGACAAAACGTCTCTTTTCAATAAATCGGCTTCAGCTTATGAGGTTGCTCTGGGCGGTTATGAGGCCATGCTTCAGGGGAAGCTCGACGTATATGCAGGTGTACCTCTCAAATTCAGATGGCAGTTTCCGTTTCTTTCACTAACACCTAAACGCTTTATTCTCAAAACAATTAAAGCTCTTCAAGAATCTAAATGATACGAATTTTAAAAATTATGGCTTGGATTATACTAGGTTTGATAGTAACCCTTCTTGTGGGAACTGCTGTTTTTATGAATTTTCATCCCGTGTTTGGGGGCAAACCGGGAGCCGGGCAACTGGAACGGTACCGGGAATCTCCCAACTTCAAGGACGGCAAAATCTTCGTGAACCAGATCGAAACGGTGATGGAGATGGATTTCAAGGAAAGTATGAAACTGCTCCCGGAGTTTTTCAGAAAGGTACCGGAACGCGAACCTCAGGCTAACATTCCACTGGAGAAACTGGACAGCCTCACCATTGTACAACAACTGAAAGAATCTCCAAAAATCACCTGGTTTGGGCATTCTGCATTTCTGATAACTTTGGATGGTAAAAAAATTCTGCTTGATCCGATGTTTGGAGATACCCCCTCTCCTGTTTCATTCATGGGCTCCAAAAGATTCAGTAAAGGGCTGCCCATAGCAATTGAAAAACTTCCGGAAATTGATATCGTTTTGTTTTCGCATGATCACTACGATCACCTGGATTATGAATCGGTGAAGCGTTTAAAAGATAAGGTGCTTATGTGGTATGTACCACTCGGCGTAGGCAATCACCTCATAGCTTGGGGAGTTGATACCGGCAAGATTAAAGAACTCGACTGGTGGGAGGAAGACGTTTACCGTGGATTAAAACTCGCCTGCACCCCGGCACGTCACTTTTCCGGGAGAGGACTGGGAGACCGCTTCAGTACGCTTTGGGCCTCCTGGGTAATTGAGTCAGACAGTTCCAGAATTTTCTTCAGCGGTGACAGTGGCTATGGCCCCCATTTTAAAGAAATTGGCGAGAAATACGGGCCTTTCGATCTGGCCATGATGGAGTGTGGTCAATACAATGAACGATGGGCCAACATTCACATGATGCCCGAAGAAACCATACAGGCCGGACTGGATATACGTGCAGCTAAACTCATGCCCATTCACTGGGGGGCATTTACGCTTGCCTTTCACCCGTGGAAAGAGCCTGTAGAGCGGGCAGAAATAGAAGCTGAAAAGAAAAAAATTCCGATGCTCACTCCGGTAATAGGTCAGACCATTGACCTTCATTCAGCTGGGCCAGATCCCGACAGATGGTGGCGTCGAATTCCCTGAAAGCAGACGCCTTAGCAGACGTAACCGTCTAGTGGTGTGGGTTTTCAGTAAATCAGAAAATGGTTCGGCCCGGTAGGTGATGTCAAAAATATCTCTACCTTTACACAGTTTTGAGTTACTCATTCCGGGCAATTCTTCCTTTCAGAAATACCTTCGAATGAGACTCGGGTATGTACTATTATAACTTTTAACTGGAATGAACATTTTTGTAGCAAAGTTGAACTACAACACAAAAGAGCAAACATTGAGAGATGCTTTTGAAGAATTCGGAACGGTTGACTCAGCCAAAATTATTATGGACAAAGAAACCGGCAAAAGTAAAGGATTTGGCTTCGTGGAAATGCCTGATGACGATGAGGCAAATGCCGCAATCGCCGCTTTGAACGAATCACAGCTGGATGGACGCACCATTGCTGTGAAAGTGGCACGTCCCAGAGAATAAGCAACACAGGATTTTTTTTGGAGGGCAGGCTGAGAATGCCTGCCTTTTTATTTCCGGAGACAGAAAATCCTGTAGAGCTAAGTTAGCCGAAACTAAGGAAAATCAGTCTGTAAAACTCCTAGTGAAACATCTGCTGAACCTCTTTCTTTAAAAGAAGCAGGGCTTTGCCGGTAGGGTCCAGCTCTTCAGAAACCACCTTGTCAAAAATGCGTTTGGAAAGCTTAATGGCAGGTTCATCAGGTTTTAAATCAGCGGCCGATTGATTTACCAGCGTAAGCATCTCATTCATGGAAGTTTTTATCTCATCCCAGACCTCCGGAGAAATATACACCTGTTGTGCCAGATTATGATAGTATTCCTCCCGTATCTCCTTGAGTAAAAGAATATGAAAATCAGACACGTGAACCGCCCGCTCATAAACCCTCAGCAAGAGGTAATTGGGCGTTATACGCTCCAGATAAAGGGTCATCCGTTCATAGGCTTGTAGTCGTAGAGGAATGATCGTATCTGCACTTTTTCCCACCAGTTCCAGTTTTTTCTGATCGTACTGCTTATTCAGAAAAGATTTTACCATGAGATACATACCTACCAGTAAAAGACCCGCAGGTATAGCCGCTAAGAGAATCGTATTTATATTTTCCATATTTCGTAAGTCAAATTTCCAACATTATTTTCGTGCCGGGAAACATTCCCGGTTCAATTTTATGATTACGCTGACCGCAGCCGCCAAAGATAAGATAATGAAAACGATGGAAGCTCCTGAAACCCGGGGATATCATCTGCGTATAGGGATGGCAGGCAATGCGTGCCGAGGCAAGTTTATTGTGGGCCTGGATAAACCCGGAAGTACAGACGAACTACATTTCTTTGAGGGTGTCTCTGTTATTATTGACAGAAAACACCTCATGCATGTAGCGGGTAAAAAACTGGATTACCTGACTGTCGAGAATGAATCCTTCTTTGCTCTTATCTGAGGATTTCTTGGCACGGTTTTTTCACTTTCCATGGCCGGATGCATTCCTGAAATCTTTAAATGAAAAGCCGCTTACTCACAAAACAAATCTTTCTCTGGCTTGCTATCGCTACATTTTTTGTGGCGGGCATCCTTTTGGTATTGGGCAAAAGCGGTACTCCTGAAACTTCAGAAATCAATTATGCAAGCCAGGTACAATCTAAAGTAAATGAAGCACTTACAGAGTCCGGATCTGAAATTCAGGAAGTAACTAGGCTTTTTCAGCAAAGTAAAACCCTCAGCTTTTCTAAACTTAATACGCAAACCAAATACCCTTATTTTCTTTACAAAGACAGCAAACTTGTTTACTGGTCAGATCACCGGTTCATACCCGAATATGGCTGGCTGGAAAATACAAACCCGGAAGGACTGCTGGCCAGAAACCGGCATATTTTTCTTGTAAAAAAGGAGGCCTTTTTTCATGAGGGAGCCAGTCTCGTAGTAGTCTCTCTCATTCCGTTGTACGTAAAATATCAAAACGAAAACGAATATCTCATTTCAGGATTTAATAACGCGATCTTTCCCAGCAGTCCGGTTACCATCAAAAATTCGCCCGCAGAAAAAAAGTATCTCAATATTAGTGACACTCAGGGTACGTTTCTGTTTTCTCTGGAACCACCCCGCCCCGATGCCTTGCATACGGCAGATTTGCCCGTTCCTATCCTGTATTTAAGCTCGCTCGCTTTTCTGTTTCTGGGCATCTATTTTTTCCTTCAGGTGAAAGACTGGGGTAACTCCCGGAACTTCGGCATATCTGTGCTCATGATCCTCGCCTATTTCGTGGTATTGCGATGGTTTATGCTTCAGAACAGCCTGCCTTTTACGCTCACCGAAACAGATTTATTTAATCCGCGTTTTTTTGCTCATAACTCCTGGACCCCTTCACTCGGAGACCTCATTCTCAATACGCTTATGGGCGTACTTCTGGTCTGGTATATCGCCGTTTATTTTCAGAAATCAGCCATTTTTAAACTGTTATTGAAAGCCGGGCAGGGCGTAAAAAGTACCATCTCCGTAACTTGTGTGTTACTGAGTGCTATGGTCGTATTTTATACTTGTCGCTCGCTCCGTTTACTTTACGAGAAATCGGCCTACTATCTTGATCTTTCGTTTAATACCCGAATAGACACCCTTTCACTCGCTACAATCTTCTATTTTATCCTTCTGGCGATCTTCTTTTTCCTGACTCATCATATTTTAATCAATACGTTTTCCAGGCTCAATAAAATCAGCAAAACCGGCTTTTTTCACTGGCTTTACGGCGTTCTGTTCACGCTCTTTACACTCATTTTTCTGAAACACTTCTCGTGGTGTTACCTGCCTGTGTTTTTCTATTTTCTTGTAGCCTATTTCTATCGCCTGCCCAGATATATCTATTTGCTGAAATATCAGACCTCTGTCTATCTTTTCCTGGGGGCTTTTATTTACTCACTCATAACTCTTTACACCTTACATACTCAGAAACAAGAGAAGGAAGCCTTTGACAAAAAGAATTTCGGAGCTCAGTTTCTGGCAGAAAATGACCTGCTCGGCGAGGGACTGATGAGTCGTCTCATAGATAAAGTTTCTGCAGACTCGTCAATTGCAGAGGCCATGCAGCGGGACATGCTGGCAGGCACTGCGGTTTCGGCTCTTATAAAAGACAAACACCTTGATTTGTATTTTGACAAATATGAGTCCTCTGTCAAGGTTTATGACAAAAACGGCATGCCTCTGCAAGCCGATTCAGATTCAGTAACCCTAGCTCAGCAGGAGGCCCGGTTCAAGCAAAACCGGTATGCTACAGGAAATCCCAATATTTTCTTTCTGGACGAAACCGCGGAAAATATCCTGAAAGAGTACGCCGCATTCATTCCGATGGGGCCCGATAAAGGAACCATTCTGGTCACACTGAAAATGAAAAACCAGGTTACCCGAAGCGTTTATCCAGAGCTCCTGATGGACAAGCATTTTGCCCAAAATCCTGATGCAAAAGACTACTCCTATGCTATCTACAGCAAAGAAAACGAGCTGCTTTACACCAACGGTGCCTACAACTACAAAAAGAACTTTCAACCTACGTATCTCAGCAATCCAAATCTCTATGAGGCGGGGCTGGTAAACAACGGTTTTGAGCACGTGGGACTAAAAGGCTCGAACGGAAGAACCATTGTGGTTTCCGGAGCAAATGACAACCTTAAATCCTTGCTTTCAGATTTTTCTTATTTCTACATGCTGCTGGTTCTGGTTATATTCCTAACCATCTTTATGTTCAGATTCAGATATGGTTTAAAGAAATTACGGATGAATTTTTCTACCAAAATTCAACTTTATCTGAATGCCTCCTTTCTGCTTCCCTTCCTTTTGATTCTTTTTGTAATCATCGGAGCTATACGAAGTACACTTCTCACTATTCAGGAGAATTTCTTTCAGGAAAACACCGAAAACATCTCTTCTACCATAAAGCTTCACCTTCAGGAATTTAATTCCGGACTTATGAGTAAGGCGTATTTTGAGCAGGAGATTGACAAACTGGCCGCAGATACTAAAACGGATATCAACTATTATGATCTGAACGGCGATCTGCAGTATACCACCCGGCCCCTGATTTATGAGTATGACCTGCTCTCAAAAAAGATAAATCCTCAAGCATACGCTACCATCATTGAAGATTTTGCCAATGAAACCATGGTCAATGAATCTCTGGGAGATCTCAACTACCGGGCGGTATATATGAGTATCCGGGACGAGAATAATCAACGTCTGGGCGTGGTAGGTGTACCGTTTTTTGATTCATCTACCGCTCTGGAGGCCCAGATGAAAAAGGTATTCACCACCGTACTTAGTGTGTGTACGTTTCTGTTTATTACTCTACTTATTCTGTCTTATTTTGTAAGCGGGCAGCTCACACAGCCCCTGAGCGTGGTAGCCGGAAGAATCAAGAAGCTTAACCTGAACGGCGAAAACGAACCCATTTTATGGGAGGGCGACGACGAAATTGGCGTATTGACCAAGTCATACAATGATATGCTGGGTAAGCTGGCCGAAAGCCGCGATGCCCTTTCCCAAAGTGAAAAGCAAAATGCCTGGAGAGAAATGGCCAAACAAGTGGCCCATGAGATAAAGAATCCTCTCACGCCAATGAAGCTTTCTATACAGCAGCTACAGCGTACTTTGCCATCATTTGATGATAAAACCAGACAGAGGCTGGAACGTTCCCTTAATTCACTGACCGAGCAGATTGACAACATCTCTGAAATCGCCAATTCATTCTCTGAGTTTGCCAAAATGCCTGTGCCGCGGTCAGAGGTGTTTGATGTGGTTAGTCTGGTTCAGAAAACGGTTCATCTATATGCTGAAAATAACGAAGTAGATATTAACTTTTCCACAGCAGATGAGGTGCTATATGTACGTAGTGATCATCAAATGATCAACCGGATAGTAACTAACCTTATTATCAATGGCATGCAATCCATACCCGGTGACAGAAGGCCTAAAATTGATGTCCACGTTTCCCGCAGCGAAAAAGACAAATTTGCCATCATTGCTATCAGGGATAACGGAAGTGGAATTCCCGAGGAGCATCGAACCCGGGTATTTATGCCCAATTTCAGTACCAAAATAGGCGGCTCAGGTCTGGGGCTGGCTATGGCAAAAAGAGGTGTGGAGCACAGCGGCGGAAATATCTGGTTTGAAACAGAAATGGGCAGCGGCACCACATTCTATGTCGATCTGCCGCTGGCCAAACTCTCCTGATTACTCTTCCTCAATTCTTACATGAGCCCAGTTCTCCCCGTTTCTGATCCGGTTAAGCTGAGTGTGTGTGATACCAAACTGTTTGGCTATCATTTTCAGACGGGTAGAGTCTGATTTCAGCAACTTCTTGATCATTTTAACCTTTGACTCATTCAACTTATAGTTTTTTGATTTCGCCGGCCGGGGTCTATTAATTACGTTCGGATTCTTACGGTTATGCTCAATCATTTCTTCCTTGGTGACCCAAGCCAGATTTTCCTCTACATTATTGTGTTTGTCATAATCCTTGTGAATCACGAAGCAATGCAGCTCACTGGGCTTCTCCACGAAGTATTCAGCCACCAGCTTGTGGATGTAACGGTTAAATGATTTACCTTTCGGAAGGCGGATATTCAGAGATCGGTATCCCTGTATAACGGATCCCCTCAGTAATTTTCCGTCGGTTCCGTTTTGAAAACTTTTTAATCTTCCGTAATTCGAAACCTGATAGTTCGGAGGGTTCTCAACATCAATGTCAATTCTTCTCCATTTTTCGCTTGTTGAATTTATGGTCATCTGGGGTCATTTTACTTGGCATTGCTAGTTATATAAATGATTGATAACCTGAAAATTAGAAAGCTTATTCTTATTAAGTGGTATCATTTTGACAGAACTATTTCAGGTTGATCGCTGGAATTATGATTTCCATAATTTGTTGTTTGGACGTAATCGTTTTGAAAAGTAACATGAGTAAAATAAAAAAATTTGTCTTTTCTCCATTTTCAGAAAATACTTTTGTTATTCATGATGAGACACTTGAGTGTGTTATTATTGACCCCGGATGTTTGCAACAAACCGAAAAAGAGATCCTCGCTTCTTACATTGAATCTACGAATCTGAGACCCGTAGCTGTATTGCAAACGCATACACACCTTGATCACGTTTTCGGTACGGCCTACTGCAAACGAAAATTCGGAATTCCCATGCTCATGCACCGCCTTGATCTGCCGGTCTTAGCGGATGTAGAACTTCGCTGTAAAACCTGGGGAATAAAAGGATACGAACCGGTAGAGCCTGATGGCTTCCTGGAGGAAGGCACGCCTTTCAGTTTTGGAAACACCACCCTGGAAATAAACTGGGTGCCCGGACACGCCCCCGGGCATATTTCTTTTGTTTGCCATGAAGACCGGTACGTAATGGGTGGCGACTGTCTTTTCAGAATGAGCGTGGGTCGCACAGACTTTCCTTTGTGCAACCATGCCGATCTGCTGCAGAGTATCCGCAATAAATTCTTTTCTTTGCCCGACGATTACGTGGTCTATGCCGGACACATGGAAGAAACCACCATCGGTTTTGAAAAGAGACATAACCCTTTCCTTAACGTATGAGGCTTTTTACGCTACCTAATCTGATTACCCTTGCCAATCTGCTTTGCGGTATGGCCGGTATTCTTTCTGTTTTCCAGGGCAATTTTCTGCAGGCTTCCTTTTTTATTCTGCTGGCTCTGGTTCTGGATTTTCTGGATGGTTTCGTTGCCAGACTCACAGGAACTTTCTCAGAGATTGGTAAGCAGCTCGATTCTCTGGCAGATATGGTGACTTTCGGGGTACTGCCTTCCTTTATCTTGTATCTGAGCTCAGGAGTATCTGGTTATTTGAATCTGCTTTGTTTTCTTCCGGCACTTTTTTCGGCTCTGAGGCTGGCCAAATTTAATATCGATGAGCGTCAGTCGCTCGGTTTCTATGGACTGCCTACTCCGGCAAATGCCATGACCGTTGCCTCTTTCCCGTACGTTTTTTCAGATACCGCTCCATCCATTCTTTTCCAATACAGATCGGAGTTTTTTCTGTTTTATGCCGTAGCCATAAGTTTCCTTATGATCTCTGACATTCCCATGATGGCTCTGAAATTCAAAAACTACGGATGGAAAGGTAACGAGATAAAATTCCTCTTTCTGGGTCTCTCTTTTCTAATAATGATTTTACTCAGATATCAGGCTATCCCGGTTATTCTGGTGCTGTATCTCCTGGCTTCTGTTATTACCACCAGAAATTCTATCTCCAGGTAACTGGCAGGTTAATTTTAAGGTATCCCGGGCTGCGTACTTTCATAATCTCTGCATCCAGTTTTCTGCGGGGGCGTGGAGGAACTTCTGCCGTATAAACTGTGCGGGCTTTCTGTAACCAGGGGTAATGATTTATGGGTCTGGGATCCAGGTTTTCATCAATATGCAAATACATCAGATGAAGGTGTGTATCTGAGCGGTTGGCATCTGCATTAAACCCGGTACGGCCCACTTCCCCTATTTTATTTCCTTTTTTCACAATGGTACCTTCCTCTACATAGACCTTTCGCTGATGGGCATAATACCAGAGCCCTCCCGAAGTGGTATCGTAAATCCAAACGTAGTTACCCCCTTTAAATTCCGTCTCTTTGGTCCAGTTGGTTTCAGTGGCTATAACCACTCCATCAGATACGGAGACAATGTCCACATAGTCATTGGTGTTGTTGTCAATGCAATCTTTGTCCGGGTCATAAATAAAAATATCATGGGCAGGATGGCTTTTGGCTATTTCATGATTAAACAGGTCAAATTGCCGGGCATAGAAACCTCTGCCTCTGCCACCTACAGCCCGGTAGTTTCTTCCTTTCAATGGAAAAACCAGCTCCATGGAGGTTGAATCATATTTTCCTGAGGGATACTTCTTCCGGATATCCCTCATGATATCATGAAATGCCAGCCGGGCACTGTCAGGTGAAATCTTCTGCTCACGTATAAGGCTCAGTAATTCCTTAAAATCCTCCGAACCAAAGGTGTCTTTATTTCCTTGACTCTGGCAGGAGAACACATTGAACAAACCGACAAACAGGACTAACAGATGAAGTGTTTTTATCATTTACTGGGTAAGGTTTGGTGCGTGGTGTGTGCAAACTACGGTTCAGGAGTATATTCCCAAACCGAAGTCTGCTGTAAATTAAAGAAATACGTATCTATTTACTTTGATTTTCACGATTTTTCTGACGTTCGTGAAATTCAATAAACCGGTCAAATTCTTCGATCGGGATACGTTTCCCAATAATTCTTTTTTTCTCATCCAGAATGTAGGAAGTAGGGGTGGCATAGACATCGTAATTTTCGCGGAAATAGTAATGATGGCCCTGATCCCAAAGATTCATCATGTTCTCACCGGTACCATATTTCTCGATGAACTCTTTGAATTCATTCAGTTCATAGTCAACCGAAACATTAAATATCTCTACGCCTTTACTTTTCGCTGTTTTGGCATATTCCACCAGTTTTGGGGCTGCGTCTTTACAATGACCGCAATCGGGGCTAAAGAAATAAACAATGGTATATTTCCCCTTACTTTCATCTACCGTATGAGCTTTCCCCTCGGTATCGTACACATAAAGTCTTGGAAATACTTCGCCGGTACGAAGGGGTTTCAGAATTTTCACACGGTCCACAAATTTCTTACGCTGCTCTTCCGAAAGCCAATCGGCGTCCTTCAGGTAGTATTCCTCAGCCAGATGCACAAAAACCCCGTCAAGACCCACAAACTCTGAATTCTCATATTTGTTTGTTACAAACCAGAGAACATACCGGTACACTTCGGGATCCTGTTTCGAAAGCTTCACCACCCTGTCACAGTCCACAATGATGCTGTCCTGTATCTGGAAAACAAGGTCTTTGAAATACTTCTCAAGTTTGGTCTGCAAAAATGGAGTTCTCAGAATTCTTCCGTCCGCAAAGTTTATGTTGTCCCAGAAGTGAGCTTTGTAATACCGGAAAGCAAACGTGCTGTCTTTGGTACCATCTGCATTTAAAGGAATTTCTTTGGGAATCTGAATCTCGCGGTTAGCCGCTACTACCTGCGAGGCAAAGGTATTCTTGTGCTCTGTGGCCACTTTGTCCATGTAGGCATTCACTTCATCCTGGAGACCGTTCATTCTGGCCCGCTTGTCATCAGGGCTTAACGCCGCATCTTTGCTAATACTTTCAGCCTTCTTATTCATGTCTTGAAGAAAGCGGCGATAACCAAAAAGGATATCATTTTCCTTTGAACCTTTGAATTTCACTGTTCCCACAAAATTTGCTGTATCTGCTTCAAAAGAAAAGACCGGCTCATCACCACTCACCACAAAATCGTAGTATTTTGAGGGGCTCAATACAAACAGGTAAATACCCCCTTTCAGCGGGCTTTCGCCATGGAAACGGTATTCCCCGTTCTCCAATATGGCAGAATCTACCTTGATGTATTGATTGTAACCTAAAAAATGAGCTAAATGAACATACTTATCAGAAGGCCCGGCTTTCAGCTTCACCCGGATATCGTATCCGTTTTGAGCAACCGTGGAAACCATTGTCATTACTGTTAGAAGAGCACTGAGTGTAAATCTTTTCATGTTTAAAAATAATTAGGCTTTACAAATTTATGTATAAACCGCTAATACCATTCACTGTTTAACAGAACATTATGTTTTTCATCCTTTCAAAACTCCTCGGTTTTCTGATACTTCCGTCTGGAATTCTGCTAGTCCTTTGGACTATCCTACTTCTTCAAAAGAACCGTGCCAAATCATCTCCACTGGGTTGGTTAACGTGGCTGTTAACATATCTTTTATTCTGCCCGGCCTTTGTGATGTTCCTGGGAAGACAACTGGAATATCCCGAAAACCGGGTTCCGGCTCACAAAACATTTAAAGTGGCCGTGGTATTAACCGGCAATATCATAACCCCGGAAGTGAACTTTCCCGACCATTTGCATCTGAAAGGTTCAGCAGACCGGCTTTGGCAGGCACTTCGTCTATATAAAGAAGGTAAGGCAGAGCATATTCTGATTTCGGGAGGTGATACCGGAATTCTCTCCAAAAGCAGCCTCCTTGAAATAGACCTTGCCAGGCAGTTTCTACTCAGAAATGGCGTTCCTTCCACGCATATCCTGCTGGACCGGAAAGCCCGGAATACCCATGAAAACGCGATCTATTGCAGCGAAATTATCAAAAAGAAGTACCCCGGCGAGGAAATTCTGCTCATTACCTCGGCCTTTCACATGAAAAGAGCTCTTGGGTGTTTTCACAAAGCAGGTCTCAAGGCATTCCCTTTTCCGTCCGATTTTATCGGAGCCCATAAAAGCCCTGACCTCTCTGATTTTACTCCGTCAGCCGGAAGCATGGCCGTTACCGAACTCTTCTGGAAAGAGCAGATAGGCACTCTGATTTACAGATTCAAAGGATATCTCTGATCAGATACTCAGAATATGTACCATTCTGAGGAGATCTTCATGAATCGGCTTCGGCATTTTGATGGTATCAATAAATGGCGTGTACACCAGATTATTGTTTACTACACCCGCCATAACATTCTTTTGACCGTTTATAAGACCCTCTATGGCTCCCAGACCCAGACGGCTTGCCAGAATGCGGTCATAGGCGGTAGGCGTACCTCCACGCTGAATGTGTCCCAGTGTAGTCACCCGGATATCCAGCTGATCACCTACTTTTTTCTGAATCTTATCGGCAATCTCCGGTGCGTGACCTTCTTCATCGCCTTCTGCCACCACTACAATGGATGATGACTTGGAGCTTTTCAGGCCATCTTTCAGAGCAGATACAACCTTCTTAAGCGGTGTATGGGTTTCAGGTACCATAATAATTTCGGCACCTCCACCTATTCCGGACTGAATAGCAATATAGCCCGAGTCACGACCCATCACTTCAATAAAGAAGACGCGGTCATGGGAATCTGCGGTATCACGAATTTTATCAATGGCTTCCAGAGCTGTGTTTACCGCCGTATCGAAACCAATAGTATAATCTGTACCGTAAAGGTCATTATCGATCGTTCCCGGGCAGCCCACGGTAGGAATCTCGTATTCATTGAAAAACACTTCGGCACCTGTAAATGTACCGTTACCTCCTATGGCAATCAAACCCTCAATTCCATGGGCCATGAGGTTTTCGTAGGCTTTTTTACGGCCTTCGGGCGTCATAAATTCTTTGCTTCGTGCAGATTTCAGAATGGTACCCCCACGCTGCACTATATTGCTTACGGAACGAGAGTCGAGCGGAACGATATCTCCTTTGATCATTCCGTTGTATCCTTTGCGGATTCCATACATTTCCAGACCATGATAAATTCCACCCCTCACCACCGCTCTGATACAGGCGTTCATTCCCGGTGCGTCACCGCCAGAAGTAAATACGGCTACTTTTTTCATTTATCTGTTAAACTGTTTCGTAAAAAAACTGCGGGCAAAAGTAAAGAGTTTTCAGGATTTACGCCAATCTCTTTCCCTTTCTGAAGGTCTGAAAACAGGAGGAAGGCTGTCCAAAATCAAGAAATAAGCACATAATATACTGCTAGCAAAGTAGTTGCCCTAATTTTATAAAACCAGACATCCATTGAAAAGTACTTTTCTTTCGTCGAATCATACCACTATCCATCTCCACCCGCCCCACCGTGCCGATTTTTGCGTTTCTCTGCAATTCCCTTATTCTATGAAACTTACCTTTTCGTATAAAATCCACGTCACCCTCTGGCATGTTTTTTGGTAACCTATATGCAAAAGTGATGAACGAAATACTACGGGATTCAGCTCCTAATAACAATTTGTCAAGGAAAAGAATTAGAAAACAACATGAAGGCACTTTTACAAAAAACAACACGGCGACTCCTAATGACCGTACTGATACTGAGCCTGGGTATGCAGTACAAAGTGATCGCACAAGGCGGTGTAGGTATCGGAACCACCAACCCCGATAAATCGGCTATTCTGGATCTGAGCTCCTCTGAAAAAGGTTTACTTCTTCCCAGATTGTCTTTACAACAAAGAACTTCCATTGAAAATCCCGCAAACGGACTTATGGTTTACCAGACGGATATGATGTCGGGTGTTTATGTATTCAACGGAGGAGAGTGGTCTGCAGTAGGTAACACCCAGGCCAGGCTCACCGCAGCCGATAACAGCATCTGGTCTACTTCGGGTAACACAGGGCTTGATGCCTCACAACATTTTATCGGAACCATCGATGAGGTTCCGCTGATCTTTAAGGTCAATAACTTTTTATCCGGAAAAATTGACCCTGCCCGCGGTACTCTTATGATGGGGTATCGCACCGGAGTAATTTCCAATGCCTTTAACTCGGTAGTATTGGGCTCTCTTGCCATGCAAAAGGCAAATACCAGCGGAAATAACGTAGCCATTGGGTTTCAATCCATGTTCTCCAATGAAACCGGTGGTCATAACTTGGCTTTGGGTACGGGGGCTCTTGCCGCAAATGCCACTGGCAGCAATAACGTGGCCATAGGCTCACTGGCCGGTTACAAAGCCACCGGATCAGGCAACCTGTTTCTCGGGTTCCAGGCTGGTTATGCAGAAACCGGAAATAATAAACTGGTGGTGGTCAATGATGCCAACCGCAGGCCGCTTATCTACGGAGATTTTGAAACCGGAAAACTGGGTATCAATACCGTGGATCTGGCATCTGCCCTGAACATCAACAGTAACACCGCAAACAAATCGGGATTACGCTTTATCAATCTCAATAGCAGCTCTGCCGCAGAAACGGCCAATGGCAAAGTGCTCTCGGTAAACAGCACCGGTGAGGTGATTCTGGTACCCGATGAAAAAGGATTGAATTCAAACTGGCTGGTAAACGGTTCGCATATCGAAAACAAAAACACCGGCTCAGTAATGATTAAAAACAACCTGAGATTGGTGGGCCTTACCAGTTCGTCGGCGGTTCAGGCCGCAAGTGGAAAGGTTCTGTCGGTTGACGCAAACGGCGATGTGATTCTGGTAAATGACGCCATAGGCTCCACCGTGGTAATGAACTGGACCAAAACCGGCAATGACCTGGAGAATAACAATACCGGCAAAGTAACCGTGAAAAATGGGTTTCAGCTTTCTGCCTACAAGAATATGTCATCCAAAATACTTGGGCTTGACGATGCAGGGAATGTGATCCCGGTTGACAAACCTACAGGAGGTACCACTACTGGCGGAGAAAGCAGCGGACTTTGGTTCCTGAATTATCAGGGAGCTCTGAATCCGGCAGAAAACAAAGATGTGCACATGAATTATGCCAATGCCAACGGCTTACGATTGGGAGGCGGCGGTATTCAGTTTTTCAATATGAGCAGTAGTTCTACGCCTGTTCCCTCAAACGGCCTGGCTCTTTCTTTGGACGGATCGGGTAAAGTTATTCTCACATCGAATGCCGACGGAGGCAGCGGCGGCGGTGGAAGCAGCGTATGGGGATATGACGGCAGCAAAATTTCCACTCCGACAGATAATAAAGTGGTGATTGGTACCGGTTTATCCAGTTTGCCTGAAGGCTATCTGCTTTACGTGAAAAAAGGAATTATCACCGAGCGGTTACGTGTAGCCACCTCAGGCACAGCCAAGTGGGCCGACTACGTCTTTGAAAATGACTACAATCTCATGCCGCTGAAAAAGGTAGAAGAATTCATTGAAGAAAATAAACATCTGCCAAATGTGCCTTCTGCAGAGAAAATCGCAGAAGATGGCATTGATATTGCGGTAATGTCTGCAAAGCAGATGGAGAAAATCGAGGAGCTTACCTTGTATCTCATCGAAGCCAACAAACGTATTGAACAGCTCGAGCAAACCGTTGCAGAGCTTCAAAAGATAAATAGATAGTAATAATTAGAATTAATTTAAAACGCACCTTGATTTCAGGGTGCTTTTTTTGTTAGTGGTGGGCGGTGGGCGGCGAGCCGTGAGCTTTGGGCTATCGTTTATCCGTTTAGGTAAGTTTGTAATCCTCCCCTTTTCACTTCTAAATTCACGTAGTGTACCATATCAACCCCTCCAACCCCCGTCATCAGACATCAACTACATTCATCGGTCAAAACATCAGACACCTTTAACTCCTGAGTCATCCCTGAACAAAGAGTTACAAACAAGTTAACAAACGGTCAACGTTATTCAGGCATAGACACAAGTGCATCCTTAAACTTTTAACCTGTAACCTTCAACTTCCCCTTATCCCGGAACAGAATTTTAACCAATACGTACACAGCTCTGCAAAACCTCATACGATGTAAAAACTTACGCCATGAAAAAACAGCCATACACCCGTTTCCTTTTTATGTTATTTGCCTCGGCCGTAGCCATGTACATCACCATGTATTTCAATACCTACCGCTGGGATCACGTTTATTTTAGCTGGACACGCATGTACATGACCCTGATCGGTACCTCGGCCATGAGCCTCATTATGTTTGGGTTTATGAAGAACATGTATGCCAACCGGCGTAAGAACCTTTCGCTGGTTCTTGGCAGTTTACTGCTGGGGGTTATGGCCACGGTTCTTGTACGAACTCAGATGAGTATTCCGGAGTAAACTGAGCCACTAAATCCGGATCAAATTGAGCTATTAATTCCTCATATTCCTTTTCAAGAATTAAGGAAACAATGACATCTGAAGCTCTGATTAATGTAAATTCTTCCCAATTTTCTTTAAGGTATCTGTAAGCAATTCTGTACTTCCGCTCCTCATTTGAAGAGAACTTCGAAGTCACCGGTTTGGGAAATTTAATATTCTCAAACGTTGACGTAAGAAAATTTGCGACGGTGGAACAGCCAGAGCCTTGTCTACCTGTCAAACCTATGACTAAGAAATCACTTCTTAATTTGTATAAATGTTTTAAATCGTGCTTAATATTTTTTGAAGTTGCTTCATTCATACTGATTTAGATTTTGTAAAAGTTCTTTGTTGAATTCGTTTTCGTTGTTGTAATTGTAGAATGGAACGGCGGTTATCAAATAAGTGTCCGTATGTATTTTGATAGTTTTTTGTTCCGCTCTGATGTCATTCAAAAAGTCTTCTTTCCATTTGTCGTATCCTTTTAAATGCTCTCCCTTGGGCTCAATAAAAACCTGAAAAGTCATTTGCTCTCCGTCACGTTGTTTGCAGAACAGTAAAAAGTCTGGTTCAAAAGCTCTTCCGAGTTTGTCGAAAATTTTTATTTCTCTTTCGTTTCGGATTAGGTAAATATTCTCAAACTTCTGATTGAGTCCTTCAAATCGTCTTGAAAACAGCTCTACAAATTTCTTTTCTTCACTTGTTCCATAGTTGGCATTGTAAACATACCAAGGCTCGTTGGCTACCAAAGTTTCTTGTCCGTCTGCTCGTTCACTGTCTTTGTAAACTTTTATTTCTTTGTCCTTGAAAACTTTGTGAACTGGCTCTTTGATATAGTCCGAACCTTCATATTCTGTTGAGTTACTCTTTATGTCCGCTTCAATGTTTTGCAAAAGTCCGTTTAATGCTTCCAAATAGTCGAAATGGCTAATTTCTTTTAGTCGGTTGGCTGTTCCGATAAATGTTATTTCCAAACCTGCTAAAAAGTCTGTACTTTCGATAAAATTGGAAATTGAACCAACGCTTGGAAAGTAATAAGATAAACTATCAAAATAAAAAAATGGGTTTTGGCTTAATGCAAAACGAATGGTGTTTTTAGGAATTTCGGTGATTTTTACGTCTTTGGTTTTGATTACTTCATCATTTGATTGGGTCGGCTCCATTTCAAAAAATGCACTCGACATTCTACCAACTCCCGAAGATAAAGTGTGTCGGTAGTTGGTTTTATTTACGCCTAAATCAGCAAATGATTTTATGTTGTCAAAACTCTTAGCAATTTTCTTGTTGAAGAAAACGTGTCCATCTCTGTAAAAATCTGTTTTCTTAAATTCAGGTTTTAAGAATAAATTGAGCTGAACCAAATTAGCTTCATCTTCATAAATACCGGAATCCACAAGTGCTTTCTTCAATTCAGAAATGTATCGACTATCTTCTTTGGTATGATAATATAGTTCTTCCAATGTTTTCAAGTCATTGGAAATATCATCATCAAATTTTCGGGTAAACTTGTCTTGCCCTTCTTCTAAAGCAAAGGGATAATATCTTGCACCACGACCAATTAATTGGGCTTCTGAAAGTGTGGTTTTTCCTGGCTTTCCGTCTTTGCCGTCTCGGTCTTCGTAAAGACGAACTATGTCAAACAAATTCAAAACGTCCCAACCTTCATTTAGTTTCTGAACGGCAAAAACGGCACGAATTGGATTGTTTTCATCTTCCAAGGTGTTGAGCAATATTTGGTTTTGCTCGGCTTCTGCGTCATTGTTGGCACTCAGGCAATTTTCAAACCTGAAATTGGCTTGAATTCGTTTTACTATTTCGTTGGCTGAAATGCCTTTGGCTTCAAAAAATTGGAAAGCATTTTGAACGATTGGAACAGTAGAAGTCTTTTGAATTTTCTCAACCATTGCCACTGAAAAATCGTCAATCAGTTTGTGAAAGTTCTCTTTGTTCTGTTCTGATTCTTTGATTGTCTTTTTGGCTTTAAAAAGAATTACAGGCTTCAGATTGATGTTGTTTGAAGTTGCCAATTCCTGACGATACAAATTCAAAATCAAGGCTTGAATGATTCTTTCTTGCTCGTCATACAAGGAACGAATTAAGTTGATTTCTTTTGAATACTTGTCTTTACGAAACTCGGCAAGGTCGTATTTGAAAATTACCTTGTCTTGATAGTGTTTTACCAATTCCGCAGTTTCGGTGTCAATGGTTGCCGTAAACTCCAACAAGATATTTTCAAAATTGGAATCGTGAATTTTCTTTACAGTGTCTTCCCAACTGCCAAACATATTTCCCGATTTTGTTCCTGCTACTAAGTGGTGAGCTTCATCAGCTATTAAAACCAATTTTTTGTCCTTAAAATCTTCGTAGGTTACGCTGTTTTCTTTGGTGTTATTCAGGTCAATATGAAGCTGTTGAATGGTGGTAAACTTCAAATTAATATTCTGATTGTCTGCTTCTTCAAAGTTGTCAATCTCTTTGATGATCACTTCCTTTCCATCAATCACAATTTTGTCGTTGAACAAGTATTTTGAAGCCTGCGGATTCAAAAAATTGTCTTTTGTTTTTTGAATGATATTGTTGCTGTTTACAAAAAACAAAAAGTTGCGATAGCCTTTTTGGTAAAGGTGCAACATCAAACCCGCCATTATCAAAGTCTTTCCGCTTCCTGTTGCCATATTGTAAAGCAAGTGAAACGGTCTTTTGGGTTTGCCTTCAAAATCTTCTGAATCGCACAATATAAAACGCTGAAAAGCTTCAATCTGATAAGGTCGCTGACCAAATCCGGGCTTTAAATTGTCGGTAATGTGATTCGGAACTACAACTTGTGCAATCGCCCTTTTACCAAACTCTTGTAATAATGTGTCATACAAAAACGCCATTTGCTTACTTCTTTAGTTGGTAAAAATCTTGGGTTACTTTCTTTTCTTCTTCGGTGCAAGCAAAGTCGGCATCATTGAGCGAAGAAAGATTTACATACAATTGGTTTTTGTCCAATAGTTCGCAAAGGTGTTGTTTCTGTTCTGCAAGGCTGAGGGCTTTGAACTCTTCTAAATGTTCGTCTTGCTTTTTAATATCCACATTGTAATTCAGGAAACTTTTGGCTTTCATTTGTTCCCATATCTGCAAAAGTGCTTCGGTGTCTTTGGCTTCTTCAATCTGCTCAATAAAGGTTTGATTGTATTTTTTGAGTTCGAGATAAATGAATGAACCACCACCTTGCCAATTGACAGATTTTGAAATTCCTGTTGAGTCTCCGTTAATGACATTATTTAGGCGTTTCACACTATCATTTTCGCCATAGTCCAATTGTTCAAGTCCAATATATTGTCTTTTCAATTTATGAGCCACGGCACAAGTTGTCCCACTTCCCAAATGATAATCCAATACTAAATCATTTTCATTCGTAGTCATTTCAATAATTCTTCTAAGAAGCTTTTCTGGTTTTTTTCCTTTTTTAAGTATAACTCCACCTTCCGAAGCTATACCTTCATAAGCAATATCGGACCAAATATTAGTAAGGATTGTTGTTGGAATTTTCTTCCCGTCTATTTCCTTGATTTTCTTTGAATAAAATGCAATTTCTTGTCCATTTAATATATATCGTGAGTCATTTTGCTCTCTCGAAACAAGCAATACTTTATCTGGATTTTTTTTGGATTTTTTCTTGGCATCAAGAGTTTCTTTTCCTGCGTCATCACCTATAGCGGTAAGACGAAAAACTGAATTTGCATTTGCAAGTGCAAAGTCTGAAAGTTTTTGAATGTAAAGTCCTTCTCCTATTTTTTCTTTGACTTTACTATAAGGTTGGTGTGTGGTGTCTGGGTCAATACCTTCTTCTCTACAAATGATTTTCCTTATGTCATCTATTATCCAACTTTCAGGGTCTTCGTTAAAGTTGGTAACAAAACCTGTGTAATTTTCATCATATCCTGAATCTACATATTGTGGATTATATTTGAAATCATTTTTTGATTTACCATACATTAAGATATATTCTGCGGTTTCAAATAAACCTAAATTAACGGTTTTGAAGCCCGAAGGTGACTTTGTCCGAATAGAGATTATATTGATAAAGTTTTCCTTTTTAAAAACCTCATCCAGAAGGATTTTCAAATATGTTTGATTGTGGTCATTAATTTGAACCAAAAGAACTCCTGATTTATCAAGTAAGGAATGTGCCGCTTTAAGACGATTATGCATAAAAGTCAACCAAGTTGACTCTGTGAATGTGTCATTGTATTTGAAACTATCACTACCTGTATTATATGGAGGGTCTATATAAATCAGTTTTACCTTTCCTGCAAATTCTTCTTTCAGCGTATGTAAGGCTAAAAGGTTGTTTCCTTTTATAATCAGATTATCGGTTATGGTGCCGTTATCGTTTCGGTTAAATTGGTCAAGTGGTTTTTCTCCGTCCTTGTCAATGCGTTTGGCATTGGTCAAAACTTTTGGTTCTAAAAGTTGGGTAATTTCATCTTGTGCCAAAATTTCATTGAAGAAAATTTCTTCTCGCTTGTCTTCTTCACGGCTTTGTCCGCCTTCTAAAATGCAGTCTTTAAACGGCCAAACCAAAGCAACTTCGTTGCGTTGTTTTAAATATTTGCCGTCAATGGTTAGTCCAACTTTGTTTTTAAATTGTGTATAGCTGTCGTTTAGGTAGTTCTTCTGTTCCAAAAACTGCACAAACAAGTTTTGGTTAAAAACCAATGTGGCCTGTCCTGAGCTTGTCGAATGGCCTTTCACGTTTACAAAAAACTTCTCTTTTAAGTCGGCATTGTCGAGCAAAAGTCCAATCAGTTCTTCGTCAAAATTCTGTGCTTTGTTCAGCACGACCCATTTTTTAAGTTCTCCGTTATCTGTCACGAAGTTGGGTTCTTTCTTGAGTTGTTGTTCTAACGTGTTGTATAAATTCATTCTGAATTAATCTCTTTATTTTTGCTTGGTTAAAATTAGGGCCTTATTCGGAGTGATAAAGGTATCAATAATAATAATTGAGCATTTACAGTAATCGTAGTTTCATAAAAAATCTTGCGATGTAGAAGAGAGTCGTGAATTGTACATTGTTTGGTATTTTATATTTCTTAATTGTCATAGCAGCTATTCTTTCAGTAATATTATTTGATCCTCCGGTTTGGATACTCTTCATAAAAAAACAACCACCCCGTACCCACCTCCTCCGAAGCAGGAGCAGGGACTGGGGGTTGGGAGGGTAATAGGTGCTGAGGGCTAGTGGGTTTAACTTGGGTGCCGTGGGGGCTGTCCTTCCCGCCTGCCAGTCGGGCAGGGTCTACTCTCGGACCGACACTCGCACAATGTCAGGTCGAGCGGAGTCGAGACCCTCGTTTTAGCACAAAATCTAAACTCTCTTCATAAAAAAACAACCACC
>CBINGY010000006.1:0-132598 GCA_966250325.1 uncultured Cytophagaceae bacterium
ACCAAACCATATACTTAGCGTCCTCGCGGCTTTGCGGTAGGTTCACTAGATATTATGCCTTACGAACAAACTCTGATTTCAAAGCCATGGATCCGAAACCGTCAATCTTGCGTCGATATTATGATCACCGCCAGGACGCAAAGCCGCCAAGGTTCATTATTTCAAGTATTCGCCGAGACCATATACCTAGCGTCCTCGCGGCTTTGCGGTAGGTTCGCTTGATATTATACTTTACGAACAAACTCCGATTTTAGAGCCATGGATCCGAAACCGTCAATCTTGCAGTCGATATTTTGATCACCGCCAGGACGCAAAGCCGCCAAGGGTTTTTGAGAATGTAGGCTCATAACATGAACTTCGGGTCCTCGCGGCTTTGCGGTTTGATAGAATCAATCAGCTTTCGGCTCAATACAGCTGACCGCCGATGGCTGATAGCTAGTCACGCTTTTCTCACAAACTCCGATTTTAGAGCCATGGATCCGAAACCGTCAATCTTGCAGTCGATATTATGATCACCGCCAGGTCGCGAAGCCGCGAAGGTTCATTATTTCAAGTATTCGACCAAACCATATACTTAGCGTCCTCGCGGCTTTGCGGTAGGTTCACTAGATATTAAGCCTTACGAACAAACTCCGATTTCAAAGCCATGGAGCCAAAACCGTCAATCTTGCAGTCGATGTTATGATCATCGTCTGTGAGCCGAATGTTTTTGACTTTGGTGCCGGCTTTGATGGGTTTGGGAGCACCTTTTACCGGCAGATCTTTGATCACCACCACGTCATCGCCATCCTGCAGCACATTGCCGTTGGCATCCTTTATCTGTGTGGTCAGTTCCTCCTCAGAGTTATCACCGGGATTCCACTCGTGGAAACACTCCGGGCAAACCAGCAGCTCATCCATGGGGTAAGTAAATTCTGAGCCGCATTTGGGGCAGGGAGGAAATTCAGACATGGGTTTTCTTCATTTTACGTTTTCGGGGCAAAGGTACGCTTTTCATTGTGTGAAACCGCTAAGCCTAAAAAATCCCCGCCTGGGCGGGGTGGATTTTGCCCTGACGTAGTCGGGCAAAAGACGGGGTGGGTAACTACGCAGAGCCAAATAAGAAAATCTTATCTGGCACAGACAGGGTACATCCACCTGGCTATCCCCGCCCGTGCAGGGATTTTAACGGAAGAAAGAAATCTTACCTACATCTTTGTATTTTGCAGTAAAAAACGGGAGTATGAGAAAACTGATAACGCTCTTTCTGCTGCTTGGCACTATGGCTGCATTTGCTCAATCAAAGGCCGAAAAAGGCATCATGGAAAACTTCACAGAGCAGGAACGCTGCTGGAATGCCCACGATCTGGATTGCTATGTTAAGGCCTATTACGATGACCCGCAGACCCGCACCATAGGCCGTACCGGAGTCACCTATGGCGTGGAAAACATTCTGGCCTTCTATAAAAAGTACTACAACGACGACAACATGGGTCGTTTGTTTTTTGATCAGATCACCATGGAGAAAATCACCGGCAAAATCTACTTTGTCACCGGCCGTTTCAATCTCGAATACAAAGGCAAAGAACCCCGCCGTGGTTATTTCTCAGGTCTCACGAGAAAAGTAAAAGGCAAGTGGCTGATGGTGACGGATCATAGTTCGTGAAGGGTTACAATAAATTACTTACTTTTTTATAAGGAATAAGGAGTCGTAAATTTCAGCGGAGCTAAAGTCTGGAGAGCCTTGACGTGAATAATAGTTGGCATATCTAGAAATAATATCTTTTAAAAATGGCTGAGCAATCGTTGCAATTCGTTCAATTTCATTATCTATTAACAACTTATTTACTACCGAAGCCGGCATTGTTAGCTTTTCCTGAAAAGAAATTAATCCTGGTTCAATTGATTCCGCTTTGGGTATAAAATGATACTTCTGATTCTTATTTTCAAAGTAACCAGTCAGACGTTTTCGATTATCATTACTTTGTGAAGTATTTGCATCGAGTAAATGATAGTTCTTAACAATTTTTTCTAGAGGTTTTATTTCGCAGAACAGAATAAAATCCGCGTTCCGATTACCATCTGGTCTAAGAACAATGTCGCAAGAGGGTGTCAAAATTATGAATCTTTGATTCTTGTAATTTACGATGTCACCTGTAAAGAGATTTTTTTTAATTGGCTTTGTAATATAAAACTCACTCGGGTGATACTTTTCAAGCTCTTCGTCAATCTATTCCTGCATGTGCAGCAAAGTGTATCTAAGAAGAGAATGCTCTTTTTCCTTTGGACTTCTTGAATTATCCTTAATCCACAAGTTCATGGAATTGGACATGTGATTCCAAAAAATAGAATTAAGGTAGTTCTCAATGGTTCCTTTTCTTCCTAAAATATTTGTGATTCCTGTTTCATAAATACTCTTTATTTCTTCAAGAATTTTCTTAAAATTTCCATCACGTGACCTCTTTTTAAGAAAGGCCGTTTCATCTCTCTCAACTTGTCCTAGACTTCCAGAAACAATAAAAATTGGAAATCTAAGTTTATTCTGAATTTCATCAATAATCTCTAAACCCTCAAGCTCTAATGAGTTTGATGACAACTTTAAATCAATTATTGCCGCATCATAATCAGGACTTATTAATGATTTCTTTGCTTCCTCTAAAGATTCTTTTACTTCAGGTATTATTTGGATTGAAGAAGTTTTATTAAATGAGTCAATATTGTCAATGTACAATTCAATTGTGGCTTTGTCGTCTTCAACAATTAGTAAGTTCATGTGATATTTATTGTAATTTTATTTCAATCTTAAAAAAAGCCCCGAATTCAGAAAATATTGCTTTCAATTCACCATCATTTCTGTTAATAGCCTCTCCGGCAATTGCTAGACCGAGTCCTGTCCCTCCCCCAGTTTTATTACTGAACTCTGGTTCGAAAATAATTTCACTTTCAATTAAATGCTTTTCAATTCCCGGCCCATTGTCTCTATACTCAATGGTTAGAATTTTTCCCGTATCGTCTTCATATACCTTAAAAGAGATATTTTTCTCCCTGTTTGCGATATTTTGAAACCAATAGATACTATTGTCTACCAGATTAGTAAAAATAATGTAGAAGTCTTCTTTCCACCCAAATACAGTAATCTTCTCATTACATTCAAAATTGAACTGAATATTTTGAGTTTCCAGTTCAGTCAAGAAGACATCTTTAACATTTTCTATTACTTTTCTAATATTAAAATCTCTTTTTTTCAATCTTTTTTTAGCAGCTAAAGGATCTAACTTTCCAAAAAGATTAATAAATATTTGACCCTGCTCCTCAATAACCGTTAATCGACTCGCTATTTTATTCAATAAGTCATTACTCAAACTAATTTGTAACTCGTCGCTCCATTCCTTGATTAATGGAATTTGATTTTTGAAATATCCCAAAGGCTTCCTTCCTTCGTGCAAAATGACATTAACGATCTTCCCTACAGTTGCTTGGCCTTGGTAAAGTGCAATAACTTGCTTGAGTTCATCCGCAATTTTATTATTTCTCTCTTCCTTCTCTGAAATTATTTTATGAATTTTTGCTCGGTCTGACTTTTCAACTCCAAGTGAATCAAGTTCTTTATTTATTTTTTCTTGGAGGTCTCTGAAGTTATAAAGTCCCTTAATTTTTTCATTAATATTCCTGTTGCTTCGGCCAAGGCCAACACTTTGGCGATATGCAAATCGTCTGTTTTCGAGCTCTTTAAGTATACTTTTCGCGATTTGGATAAGGCCAGAGTATTGTGGGTTCTCCTTCAAGCCATCACGAGCACTTTTTTCGATAAGGCCTGATTTCTCCTCTGATTCTATATGAATAAAACCAATTACTTGATCACTTCCAACTTTTAACGAAGGGTTTTGGACTCTCTGTTTATCAAGTAATAGCCAATCAAACCCTGCATCACCAAGTGGTCTAATTCTGAAACCATTTCTGTATACACCTATTCCATTGAATTTATCTAAAATAATTCTTGCCTCTCTTCTTCCCACATAATTCCCGGTAATTGGGTCTTTTAAGCCACGTTCAATAAGGCCATCAATGGAATTCGGGTCTCTATCGAATACTCTAAAGTCTAATTTCACATTTCCACAATAGGATCCAGAGGCGAAATCTTCATCGGACTCAATGTCCAATTGAATTTTCAAGTCTTCTATTAATTCTTCAGGGGCATCTTGAACTCTTTTATTTTCGAATTTTAAGGACGCAATTCCCTCACTATTTACTCTTCCCGAAATTCTATAATCAAATAGTTCGAACAGCGGATAGGGTTCTATTGTCTCTATGTAGTTTGAATAATTCTCACCAAAAGGGAAATCACCTATCTCTAATTGAATTTGAAATGGGTCAACTTCATTCTGATCTCTATCATCTGATTCTCGTTCGATTGGTGGGATTAATTTTTTAAGCTCGAATTTTAAATTTTGAATTTGCTTTGTTGTCCATTCATTTAAGTGATCCTCATCCCCTACAATAATTATTTCTGTTCCACTTGGTCGATTTGTCTGAAAATTCTCTATTAAAACATCTACCTCACTTAAATATTTAGCATTTTCAAAATGTTCCCAGATTAGGTATAATGTTGTTAGATTACCTGATTCATCAATTGTCTGAAGAACCATATCATCTCCAATCATAGATGCGGAATATCGACCAATACCCTTTTTCCCTTGCATAATCCTCCCCCCGGGGCTTACTTCTCTATTTAATTTATCTTCGGTCGAAGGTACCATCCACTTATCTGTGACAGTTTCGAAAGTCATACCATGACCTTCATCCTTGATAATTACTTTTATTCCTTTGGAAATTTGAAGTGTGCCATTTATTTCCACTTTTTTTTCGAATGGTAACAATGAGACTTTACAATTAGGAGAATCTGCATCGTATGCATTCTTCACTAATTCAACAATAGCAGCGTATTTATCCTTAATTAAATCCCTTCCAATAGTAATTATATGCCGTCCAGCTGGGCGAATTTGATAGAGACCATCTTTTATTTTCAAGTCATTCATATTATCAAACTTTTTAAAAGATTGCCAATCTTATGGGCCATAAGAGGAGGAACAGCATTGCCAATTTGTTTAAAAGCAGCAGTCCTCCCTGCTCCTTCTCTTTCTCCTTCAAAATAGTAGTCATCTGGGAAGGATTGTAGTCTTGCAGCTTCCCTGACGCTAATAGAGCGATTTTGTTCAATATCCGGATGAATATAATAATGTCCATCTTTTGAAATATGAGCAACAACTGTTTGTGAGTAGGGCTGGTCTGCAGCTACAACTTTAAACCGATCAAAAAAAGATTCTCTGTTATTGTGCGTTTTCAGCCTTTCAGGTAAGTCATTGTAATTAAGACGTTCTTTTTTAATTAGCCACTTATTTACTGCAATCTGATAAATTTCTTTATCTCGATCGGAATGAGGCCTTGCGATATGCTGTGTAACAAAGGAGAAACCGTTTCTGATATGTTTCTGAGCAAGGTAATCTGAAGGTTGAGAGTAGTATTGAAGGTATTTGTCAAAACCTTCACCAGCTTTGAGAGGGGGAAGGTCTTTCAAAACATCTCTTACTTGGTATTTCCCGTTTTCTCTTATTTCATCTAATCGTGGTGCGTCTATCATAAAGTCAGACCTCCAGCCAACTATAATTATTCTTTTTCGTTTTTGAAGAACTCCAAAATTAGTTGCCTCTAAGGTGAATAATTGGAATTTATAACCCTTCTCAAGGAAAAGATTTTTCATTTCAGTAAGATACTGTCCACCCTTTGCAGACTTCAAACCAAGAACATTCTCAAAGACAAACATTTTTGGCTTATAATGCTCCAGGTAGTTCGCATACTGCTTAAACAGATAGTTCCTTTCATCGCCCTCCATACCATTTTTTGATCGGGCTCTGCCCACTAAAGAATAGGCCTGGCACGGGGGACCACCTACAATTAGATCAACTGGTCTTCCATTTAAGGCCTCGTCAATCGTTTTTTGAATTCGGGGATTATTCTCTTCCCCGATCGCAGCATTTATAATGGTTCTCTTTAGCTCGACAGGTATATAATTATAAAGTTCCTGGCGGGTTATCTCGCCTTTCAGATATTCCTCATAAATATTACTCTTCCCCTGTTCTTTTAAATAGTAATAGGCTGTTCGGGTAGTAAGAGTATTGCAGGCTGCTTTATCCATCTCTACGTGGGCAACTGGCTCGAAACCCGCACGAATAAAACCTTCCGAAAGCCCGCCTGCCCCGGCAAAAAGATCAATGAATAGAGGTTTTGATGACATTAAATATCTTTGAAGAATTCCGATAATGAAATCCCCAAAGCGTCCGTGATTCTTTCTAAAACCTTGATTGTAACATTCCGCCTGCCATTCTCCAGATCGTTGATATATGTTCGGTGAATCTGTGCTTCAAAGGCTAGTGGCTCCTGAGAGAGTGATTTCTGCTTGCGGATTTCTTTGATTCTCTGGCCGGTTTTCTCTTGAATGGTCATAGGGCACTTTGAGTTTTGCAAGAACATTAATTGATCGAAGCAGGTCAACAGACTATAAGTGACGTTTTGCTTTAAACGTTAGCAATTCACAGGAAAATTTGAAAGAAGGATTTGAAGGGTTGCTTCTCTTTTGTTCTTTTTCAGTTCACATTCATAAATCACTATGACTTTCCAGCCTTTTGATTTGAGTTCATATGAATGTTGTTTGTCAAGCTCTTTGTTACGGTTTATTTTGGCCAGCCACCAATCTGTATTGGTTTTGGGAACCACATAGTATTTGCAGCCATCATGCCCATGCCAGAAGCATCCATGAACAAAAATTGCGGTTTTGTATTTGCGTAAAACCAGATCAGGTTTTCCGGGAAGTTTTTTGTTGTGCAGTCCGTATCTGAAACCATTGGCATGTAGAAATTTCCTCACCAGCATTTCGGGTTTGGTATTTTTCCCTTTAATGCGGCTCATGTTATAGCTCCGTACTTCGGGAGAGTGTACATCTGCCATGGCTTAGAAGATTTACAGCCTAAATCTAACCAAAAAGCCCCAGAAAGGGGCTTTTGTTTGCGGTCGGGGCTTAAAATTTGGTGTTGAATTACAGGCTTTTGATGTATTCGATGCTTTTGGGGATGTTTTCAAACTCGTGCTCGCTTTCGTCTTCGATGAAATAGTGCACCACACCAATCTCTTTGGAGAGCTTGAAAATCTCGGGCCAGTTGCCTTGTCCCTCGCCTACAGGCACGTCGTTTTCTGCAGGGGTGCCGCCGGTGCCATCGCCTACCACGCCTTTTTTGAGGTCTTTTACATGCATCAGCTTAAAGCGGTTGCCGTATTTTTTCAGCAGGGTTTCCGGAGCGTTTGACCCGCCACCGTGCATGGCCCAGAGTACATCCAGCTCAAAAGAAACGTGCTCGGGGTTGGTATTCTGGATGATGTAATCAAGCAGCGTGCCTTCACCCTCGGGATTAGGGCCAAACTCGTAGCCATGAGGGTGATAGCAGAAAGTGAGGCCGTTTTCTGCCAGCACTTTTCCGGCAGAGTTAAAGACTTCCACCGCTTTTTTGGCTTCTTCAAAATCAAAGCCTTCATCATGAGGAACCCAGGCACACATCACAAACTTCGCTCCGAGAGCTTTGGCCATATCCGCCACTTCCTGAGGTTTGGTTTCAAAATCTTCAAAACTGCCGCCGGTAGAAACGATTTTCAGGCCGCGGTCGGCACACATTTGTTTGTAGGTTTCGGGGTCAATACCACGCGGGGCACCGGTTTCGTATTCGGTGAAGCCCAGAGCCACGATGGTGTCCAGAATGGCCTCGGTGGTCCAGGTGTTATCGGCAAACTGATTGCGGAAGGTGTAGGCCTGCACACCAAATTCACCGGTAAAAAGCGGGTCTTTTTCTTCTGACGACTCCCTGGTGGAGCTGTTGCAGGAGAAAGTCAATGCGGCTACCAGAGCCAGGAGAGATAGGGTTGTTTTTTTCATATGGGTAAGTTAATAATAGGTCGATTGTAGAGGAGGGTTCCAACCCCACCCCATCCCCTCCCCGACGGAGAGGGGCTTTTAAAACTACAAATTCTTCTTCGTAAGCTCATCTGCGGCGTGATTTGCGGCACGGGCGGCAAAGGCCATGTAGGTGAGCGTGGGGTTTTGGGTACTGGTGGAGGTCATACAGGCTCCATCTGTCACATACACGTTTTTGCACAGGTGCAGGGCATGGTTTTTATCCAGCATGCTGGTTTTGGCATCGTGCCCCATACGTACTCCGCCCATCTCATGGATATCTGAGCCGGGAGGATGATGCGAGTCGCTGGCTTCAATGTCTGTGCAGCCGGCCATCTCCATCATTTTCGGGATTTCGGTCATGAAATCCTTCACCATTCGGTCGTCATTCTCCTGCCAGTCGCATGAAAAAACAATCTGCGGAATGCCGTATTTGTCTTTGAGTGTTTCATGCAGGCGAATGTGATTTTGCTCCACAGGGATGGTTTCGCCCATCATCCAGGCAGAGAGACTCCAGCCGCCCAGCTTACGACTCAGCAGGTTTTCTCTCAGTTCGTCGCCTATGCCTTCACGTGGAGAATATTCTCCTCTGCCGCCGCCAATGCCTGTAGCGTAACCTCTTAAAAACTCCTGATCATGCTTGTAAAGATTTCTGAATCGAGGGATGTAGGAGTGGCTGGGGTGGCCGCCTTCGGTGCGTTTATCCAGAAAACCGGGGTGTTTGGCAGAGACCCGGCCGCGGTAATTGTGCCAGGCAATGTATTTACCCAAAACGCCGCTGTCGTTACCCAGTCCGTTTGGAAAACGATTGGAGGTGGAATTGAGCAAAATGGCGTTTGAGTTAATGGCCGAGCCGTTGACAAAGATCACCTTGGCATAAAACTCTACCATCTCATTGCTCAGGCTGTCGATGATCCGTACGCCGTCTGCTTTCTTTTTCCGCTCGTTGTAGATGATGGAATGCACCACGCTGTGAGGCCGCAGGGTGAGGTTTCCGGTTTTGGTGGCCCAGGGCAGGGTGCTGGCATTGCTGCTGAAAAAACCCCCATAGATACAGCCCCTATTACACATCCTCTGGCTGAGACAGCGGCCACGGCCCTGATCGTAATGAATCTGCTGAGGATCTGTGAGGTGAGCACAGCGGCCAAATACCAGGTGGCGGTCGTCGTAAGTTTTCTCAATGGTTTCTTTGAGGTGCTGTTCCACGCAGTTGAGCTCCCAGCCGGGCTGCACAATGCTGTTTGGCAGGGAATCGAGGTTGTCATTAAACCCGGCGATGCCGGCAAATTTCTCTACGTGGTCATACCAGGGTGCCATGTCTTTGTAACGAATGGGCCAGTCTACCGCAAAGCCATCCCGGGCTGGGCCTTCAAAGTCGAAATCTGACCATCGCTGGGTCTGACGAGCCCAAAGTAGCGACTTGCCGCCTTCGTGGTAGCCTCGTGTCCATTGAAAGGGTTTTTCATAGACCACGGGCTGTTCGTCATCTGGAATGGCCCACTGGAAAGTTTCTGCCCGCATGAAGCGGGCGTTTTGAAAGTTCTCTTTCTGCTCGCGGGTGAGGTCTCCGCGGTATTCAAAATCCCAGGGGGCTTTGGAAGCGGTGGGGTAATCGGTTATATGTTTCACGGCCCGGCCCCGCTCCAGCACCAGTGTTTTGAGGCCTCGGTCGCAGAGTTCTTTGGCAGCCCAGCCACCACTGGCTCCCGAGCCTATCACGATGGCATCGTAGGTGTTTTTTTTCTTTATGTTGAGGTTCAGGTAGGTCATCAGATAGGGATTGAAGGAATGAGTGAGAGAATCGGCGTTTAGGTTTCCGGCTATACTTCAACACAGCCATGGAAAAAGCCGGGAGCCATCACGTAATTGTAATGATTCACCATCACATATTCTGAAGTGGTATAACCCCGGATAGTCTCCCTCCGCAGGGTGTTGTAAAGCCATTCTCTCTCTTTGTCTGCAGGCTGTGAGAAGGCCAGCAGCATGCTTTCCCGCTGCCCTTGATTACAGGCTGTAAAAGATTGGTTATACACGTTTTTGGCGTAGGCATCCAGATCTGCCAGTCCTTTCTGAATACGGGCCAGATCTTCCAGTGAGTAGCAGTCGGCAAAGAGCCTGTCCATAAATTTATCAACGCCCAGACTCACGGCACCGGGCTCGGCTTTTCCTTCGGGAATGAACGTACCCGCCACTGCAGAGAGTAATTCAGATTCTGAAGAAGAAAATTGGCCGGAGGCAGCAAGTGAAGTGCTGTTCCAGGCGTTGGCCCAGGAGGGAAGGGTAAGAGCCGCACCGGCACCAAGTGCCAGATTTTTAAGAAGATCTCTACGTTTCATTCAGATTAGGTTCGGATTAAACAAATTTAATACGAAAGAGGCAATTAAGGTGGTGATCTGTCTGATATTCGATGAAAAGGGAGGGAGGAAAGACCAAAAAGAGGGGAGTAACCTCTTCGCGGCTCGCAAACCCAGGAGGTTCTGGGGAGTTCGCAGGTTTTCGGGGTGGATGTAGGTAAGCGGGAGTTTCCTCGTTGCGGATTTAAACCTACGAGGTCTTGGGGAGTTCGCAGGTTTGCGGGTTCGGTAGGAAATTAGAGAGAATCGGGAGAAATAATTTTTTCGACGATCAGCTCTTCAAATCCGGAATCTGGTGTAAAAGAACTGTTACCGGCGGCGATAAAGCTCTCTTTGGAACTGAATAATTCATGAACAGATTGTCGTTTTAGGAGGGTTTGTTTTTCTGATAAATGGCTTTTGTAGGAAGAGTGGGGGTATGTTCTAAAATCGTTGGTGAATCCATGTTTTTCGGGGTTTTGATGAATATAAGTGATTAGGTTTAGGAGGTAATTTTTATTTTCAATCAGCTTTCTTTCAAACCTTTTCTCAAAAAGACTTCCGGTAAAATGATATCGTTTATTTATGGCTTTGGTATAGGCATTGAAGCAATTTGACAGTTGTTTTGAACAAAAATCGGTTATTGACAAAGAATTGGGATTAAGCCACATTTGAGACTTTATAGATTCTTCATCCCGAATTCTAATCAGAAAGTGGAAGTGATTTTTCATGAGACAGTATGCAAAAGTCTCTGCTACCGGTTCGATGTGCCTGTTCCAAAGTGTTAGAAAGTAGGAATAATTAGCCTCCTCGAAAAAGAGATTTCCCGAACCGTTTCCACGATTGTAGATATGATAAAAGTTGTTTGGTAGTAAAGGTTGTTTGAATTCCATGGATCAAGTGAGCTAAATTGTAGAACTAATCTACAAAAAAGGAACAAGACGAGTCAATTCAAATAGTTAACTCCTTTTAGATCAATGAATTAATGTAATTTACTTCTTTCCATACACCTTTTTTCTTGCCAGGTCTTTTTCAAACCAGGTGAATTTATCCTGATAGAATTTCATGAAATCGGGCACACTGGGATGGCCCGGGTGCGGGGCATAGTAATGGGTAGCACTACTGCTGTCGTTTCGCCACACCAGCACGTAGCATAATCGTAGTCCGTCGGTTTTCATTACCTTAAGCAGGGTTTCTGTCCACCAGGTTTCGTTGGGGATAGACTCCAGACCCGTTTCGGTAAATGCAGCTAATTTGTGATGTTTTCTGGCGTAATCTGAAACAATTTTGAGTTTAAGTGTAGCAGCGGCCAGATCGTACCGGTCTCTGCCCATATCGGCGTAGTTGTCCATGCCTACCATATCCACCCATTCATCGCCGGGGTATCTTTCCAGAAACTGCTCTTCTGTGGTGAATTTGTTATCCGGTGAAAACGCATAAATGAAATTATGAACGCCTTTTTCATCCCGCAGGTAGGATACGGTGAATTTCCAGAGGGTTTTGAACTCGTCAACGGTGCAATGTGGGGCTCCCCACCAGAACCAGCCGCCGTCAAATTCATGATAGGGCCTGAAAATAAGAGGGACCAGCTCGCCATTTTGGCCCCGCAGACTTTTTGACCAGGTGGCGATATCGTCCAGAATAGCTTTGTATTTTTCATGGCCATCGCCGCCGGGAATCAATCTTTTCACCACTTGCACAGAATCTGAGCCCGCCCAGTAAAAGCCGCCTTTGCCCATGGGATTGTAAAAATGCCAGGCCACGGTGGTGATGCCCCCGCGGTTATATTGATCCTCTACGATCGTTTTGAGCCGGGCCTTGTAGGCTTCCGGCTCAGGTCCGGTAAATCCGCTAAAATCTACGCCGATCATCCCCGGATGCTCCCCGGTGACCGATTTTACATCACTGCGATCGGCATCTCCCTGCCAGCCGCGGCCATATTCTGTGGCATGCTGTTGGGCGAAAACGGTACCTCGTTTCTGAATTTGTTTCAGGCTATTGAACAGCTTGCGGGTCTCTTCGGTGGCCTTGGGGTCAATGAGCCTCCATTGACCTGTTAGTTCAGGAAATTGAAAAAATAGAAGGACGGTTAAAGGCAGATACCATTTCATGAATCAGACCGGGTAGGTTATTGGTCAAATTTAGCTTTCAGAAAGGGGATGGTTTTATCAAAGATTTAAAAGTGATAAGTTCGTAGATCAAAGCAAGTTTGTGTATGGTGGAACTGGAAAAAGAACTGGAGAAATATAGCCTCAATGGAGAAAAAACGGGCTGGACCTACGTGTTCATTGAACAAAGTGTGGCAGAGCAGCTCAAGCCCGATACCCGCACCTGGTTTCGGGTGAAAGGATGGATTGACAGTGAGCCGGTGAAACAGCTTGCATTGGCTCCCATGGGAGAAGGGAACTTCATTTTGCCTGTGAACGGACAAATTCGCCGGAAGATCAGAAAAGAGGTGGGTCAAAAGGTTAAACTCAGACTGGAGCCGGATGACAGCGAGTTGGAAATCTCAGAGGATCTGCTGGCCTGTCTGGAAGACGAACCTGTGGCCAAAGAGTTTTTTGAAAGTCTCACCAAAGGGCATCAGAGATATTTTTCCACCTGGATAGAGTCTGCCAAAACCATAGAAACCCGCACCAAACGAATCAACCAGTCTATTTTTGGCCTGAGCCATCAGATGGATTACGGGCAGATGTACCGGCATTTTAAGAAGAAAAATCAGGACTCGGGATAAGGCAGGCTTTTATGGTTAAAATACGAATCCAGATTGCCCTGAATCACAGCATACACTCTCCTTTTCAGGAGTTCCAGATCTTTTGAAGTAAGACCTGTAGTAGGGATAGGATTATCAAAAATTACATGTGGGCGAATTCCAGGCACAAAGCGATCCAGAGGATTATTAATCACATGGTTATTCAAAAAAGTAATGGGAATAATAGGCACCTGATTTTCCACGGCCATGATAAATGGCCCGTCTTTTAGGGGGAGGTGCATTTGCGGAGGATTTTCCGTTATAATTCCTCCCTCGGGCATTATAAAAACCGACCTGCCGCTTCGTATGGTATCAATTCCTTTTTTCAGGGATTTGGTACGGCTCCATTTGTCACTGCGATCTACCTGAATGTGAAGTTTAGCAAACATATACCCGAAAAGCGGAGCTTTTTTGACCGAACTTTTCCCGACGTAAGCAAAGTAATTGTCCACGATATTCATTCCGGCAGCTATATCCAGATACGTAAAGTGGTTGGCCACAAATACATAGGGTTTTGTGGGGTCGGGTCGGTAACGAAACTCCCTTTTAATGGGCATACCGGTCAAAAAGAAAAAGACATACGACCAGAGCCTCAGCAAGCCATGAGCCAATCTGTGCAAGGTTTTGAACTGTATGCACAGGAAAATCAAAGGAAAGAGTGCCAGAAAAACCGCCACAAAGATGACCCCGCAATACAGAGTAAACAGCGTATTCAGAAAACGTTTCATTCGGGTTTTTCTAACACGTGCTTCTTCAGCTCCACAGGTTTGGTAGAATTTTTCCGCATTTTGATGTTCAGCATCTCTACCAGAAAGGAGAAGGCCATGGCAAAATAGATGTAGCCTTTGGGCACGTGTACATGGAAAGCTTCGGCAAAAAGCAGGGTTCCGATCATTACCAGAAAGGCCAGAGCCAGAATTTTCACGGTAGGGTGTGTTTCCACAAAATCTCCTACGCTTTTGGCAAACAGAAGCATTCCGATAGTAGATAAGACAATGGAAGCCGCCATCACAGCAATAATATTGGTCATACCCACGGCCGTAATGATGGAGTCAATCGAGAAAATGATATTAATGACCGTGATATCCAGTATTGCCCGGGAAAGTGTAGGGGCTGTTTTTTTATGGCCAAAATCATCACTTTGACCTTCCAGTTTGTGGTGTATTTCGGTAGTTGATTTATAAAGCAGGAATATACCGCCACCCAGCAGTATCAGGTCTTTTCCGGTCATCCCCATATCAAAAGGCAGTCCCAGATCCTGCAGATTGAACAGGTCTTTTTCCAGACCCAGAATCCATCCCAGCACAAAGAGTAGTCCTATACGAATGAGCATAGCAGACAAAAGGCCCAGATTTCTGGCTTTTTTCTGGTCTGCCACATTCAGTTTGCCTGAGATAATCGAAATGAAGATAATGTTATCGACTCCAAGTACAATCTCCAGCAAGGTAAGGGTAAAAACGCTGGTAAGGGCCGCGGTGGTAAAAAGTTCCTGCATCAATTTTTATCAATTTCGGTACGAATGTATTTAAAAGGTTTGCTATCCCAAAAATCTTTTGACGAGCGGGAAAAAGAAGAAATAAACTAAATTTTTGTTCCCATGAGTGGCTACCTCTGAAATTCGCGGGCCAGGGCATCCATTTCTGAGTCACTGAGATGTTTGGAGGCAATAAGTAAACGATTTCTGAAAGTAGTTTTTTCTCCCTCAGGTAAGGTGAGGTCAGAAACTTCAGCACCTTTTGTAAAAGCTTCACTTCCCAGATTATTCACAGCGTATAAGCCATAACCGCGGGCGTGCCAGTGGCCGGGGAAATTGTGATTTTTCGGGTGGTCAAACATCGCCAGTGTCATTTCTTCGTTTTCAATGGTTCCTGTTAATTTCATCCATTCAGATCTTTTACTCCAGACCTCATCCCCGGTTTGGCCCAGATCATTGGTGTATAAACCGGTAGGGGAGTAGTTCATTTTGGGATCGGGATGTTCCAGCTCTCTGGCCAGTCTGATGGCAAACATACCTTCTTTGTTATCTGCTATGAGAACATCTTTTGTGGCAATAAGTGTAGTTTCCCGGTCTATGGTACGAGTTTTTGCAGTGGCCGAAAACGTGTACGTAGTTTCTTCAGTAAGCAGTTTTTCACCTTTGTGGTCTATCCAGTCGGCGGTATAACTCAGCACCGACTCTTTTTTCCCTTCTTTGATTTTACAGATTTCTTTAAAAATGATGGTTCCGTACTGATGTTTGGTATGATCGCGTTCGTAGGAATTATTCCAGAAGTCATTACCGTTCACATCACCCAGATTAAACCAGATACCTACGTGATGGGGGTGATCGGTTCTTTCTCCTTCACGGGGCTTCAGCGGCCAGCCTCGGGTCACAAAATGATCGCCGGCAGAGAGAACCGGGTAGAGCACAGGCTTCTTTATGGACTGATCTCTATCAAAAAGCAGCGAAGTGAAGAGTTTTTCGCCTACGTAAACATCCACTTTATTCTCTGAAGGTTTTTCCTGAAATAAGACGGGAAGCGGCTGGCTCCATACAGGAATACTCAAAAATAACAGGCAAACGAGCTTTTTCATGTGTCAATAGGTTTACCCAAAAATAGAAAATCCCCGGCACATTTCTGTACCGGGGGCTTAGAGGATTCAGGTTACGCGTCTTTACAGGAACGGATTCACGGCCTGTTTCAACTGCGGCAGCATCATGGCTCCGCTTTGTCTGAACAGCTGCTTGCTATTCTTGAAAATCATGAGTGTGGGTACACCGCTTATTTTGTATTTACGCTGAAGAGCGGGGTTTTTGTCAATGTCAATTTTTATCACACGAACTTTATCCCCCATTTCATCGGCAAACTGCCTGAGGGCCGGAGCCATAGCTTTACATGGGCCGCACCATTCTGCCATGAAATCGATGACTACCGGTATATCACTTTCTATTAATTCTTCGAATGTTCCTTTCATTACCGTACTATTTACTTGTAATTAATTACCCTACTTTGTTTTATATTTCGTTTTTCGGGCAGATGTGCTGAAATAAATCCATGAGCCCGTTTCGAAATGAATTTTTAGTGTAACATTTGTTTCTGTATTTCCGGTTCACCTGTCCTGTTTCAGAGGCTTACCTTTTAAGAGATTATTTCAGGGTCAAAGGTAGGTGACACCGGGCCCTAAGCCAGTGATATCTGTCACGAAAATGAATATCGTATGGGTTTAACAAACAAACTTTCTGAGCTACTTAAAGTAGGAGAAATCAAAGACATGGTTATCCGTCTGGTGGAGGCCAAATTTGAGTTGAAAAAGCTTGAAATCCAGGAGAAGCTGGAGCAAATGGCTGCCGATGCTGTTTACTGGGCCTTGTTTTTGATATTGGGTGCGGTGGCTTCGGTTTTTATACTAATTCTGGCGGCCTGGGGTTTTAACCAATGGCTGGGGGAGCCCTGGGGGTATGTGATTATTCTGGCGATGGCCTTACTGGTAATGGGTATTATGTACGGGGCTTCTGACCGGGTAAAGCAGCAGATTAAAGAAGGAATACAGAAGCGAATGGACGAGCTGGAAAACTAAAAACCCCGGGCCAATGACCCGAGGCTTTAGAAATTACAGAAATGAAATATCGTTTATTCACTGGGTTTCTTTCCCCACCAGCTGGCAAGTAAAGAGCCCGTAACATTCATGAGTGGCCCAAAAATGGCAGCGGCCAGACCTACCGTAGCGGCTTTGCCCATTTCCACGGCCAAAGCAGAAGCCAGACCTCCGTTTTGCATACCCACTTCAATAGAAATCGTACGGCTGTCTTTTTCATTCATGCCTATTCCTCTGGCTGCAAAGTAACCAAAGAGGTACCCGCCGCAGTTATGAAGAAGAACAGCGATGAATAACAATGCACCTACCGTGGCCAGAGATTCTTTTCCTGCGGCTGTCACCGAGCCTATCACATAGGCAATACCGGCCATTGAAAACAGCGGAAGAATCTTTTTGATGGATGCTACGAAAGCTGGCAGAAATTTGTTCAAGGCAAACCCAAGTGCCACAGGGATGATCACAATTTTACACATGCTCCACATCATCCCCAGAAAATCTACTTCAATGAACTCACCTCCGAGCATTCTCATCATAAAAGGGGTCAATACGGGGGCAAGCATAGTGGCTATAGTGGTCAACGTGATGGAGAGGGCCACATTGGCACGTGCCAGAAGAGCAATTACATTCGATGCCAAACCACTTGGGCTGCATCCAATCAGAAGCATGCCAGCAGAAATCTCTGGCGGGAAACCGAAGATTTTGGCCAGTCCAAAGCCCCATAGTGGCATAATCAGAAATTGAAGAGCTACACCGATACCCACTTTTTTCGGAGTTTTTACAATACCGATGAAGTCTTCCAGGGTAATGGTGGTACCCATTCCAAACATAATAATCTGCAGTACAGGTGTGATGAGTGATGTTAGCTTCACGCCACCTACTTCAATGAAATATTGAGGAAAGTTGTAAGTAATGATTACCACCAGCAGGATGATAATCGTGTACATATTGTTTCTCATAAATGAGTTTTAGTTAGAAGAGGAGGTCAGAAGCCTTATCGCAGGTTTACCCGGGAAAGCTTCCAACCTCTCCGTCTTATCGTTTAAATATTCTGTTTTTATTAACTCCAGGTTCTGTCCCAGCTATCTACCTCGTTCCATTCTTCGGTAGGGGCAAAGTACAGTGTTCCTTTCTTCAGGTGTTCTTTAACCACTTTTTCATTGAGGTCAATTCCCAGTCCCGGGGTTTCAGGAACCTTCACAAACCCGTCTTTATAGATTGGTTTTTCAATGCCTGTTACCATATCTTCCCACCACGGTACATCAAAACTGTGATGCTCCAAAGCAATGAAGTTTTCTGTAGCTGCGGCACAGTGTACATTGGCCATGAAAGAGACAGGTGTGCCCGCGAAATGCATGGCCATTGGGATACCTCTTTCCTCTGCATAGTCACCAATTTTCTTGGTTTCAATAAGACCACCAGAGCTGGCGAGGTCTGGCTGAACCATGTCTACTGCGTTAGCATCAATCAGTTTTACAAATTCCTCTTTCAGGAAGATATCCTCACCGGTAAGCGTAGGCGTATTGATAGCATTGGTAATCTGCTTCCATTGATCGGTGTAGAACCAGGGCACCATGTCTTCCAGCCAGGCCAGCTGATATTTTTCAATGGCATGGCCCAGTCTTATAGCGGTATTCACCCCGAAATGGCCGAAGTGATCGGCTGCCAGAGGAACATCATAGCCTACGGCCTTCCTTACTTCATTGACGTAATTTGCCATGATTTCAATTCCTTCGTCGGTAATCTGAATGCCGGTGAAAGGGTGCTTGGTCATGGAATAGCTACGAGCATTTCCTTTGGTAGATTCCGGGTTACCCCACTGGCGGTTATAATCAATATTCAAACCACCAATAACCGTATGCGGATGGCTTCTGAGTAACTCCACCCCGAAATCCATTTTGAGGAACGTAAGACCCATATCCTGGCGGGCCTTCATTTTCTTGGCAAATTCTACCGGATCTGCCACCGTAGGAGTATCACCATAAATACGTACATAATCCCGGTACTTGCCTCCAAGCATCTGGAAAGCCGGTACTCCATAAGCCTTTCCGGCCAGATCCATCAGAGCCATTTCTACTCCGCAGACCCCCCCCGCAGCACGACCATGGTTTCCGAACTGTTTAATTTCCTTAAAAATCTTTTCTACCGCACAGGGGTTTTTACCGAGAAGACGGCTTTTCAAAAACAGACCATATTTTGCGGAAGCACCGTCGCGGATTTCACCGTATCCGCTGATGCCCTGATTGGTATCGATGCGAATTATTGGACAGGTCATGGGAGCACCTACTACCGTCGCTATTCTCAAATCGGTAATTTTGAGATCAGAGGGGCTGCTGGAACGCTTCACCTTCTGCGATAAAAATTCAATTTCTTTGGCCGGGTTTCCGTCAAACATCATTCCGAGGGTGAGTCCGCCTAACGCTGATTTTCTGAGAAAATCGCGGCGATTATCGCCCTGGCTCTGGTGTTCTTTCACCAGTTCTTTTCCTTTTTCGGTAAGCTCGGGTTTATGGGGTATGGCACCGTTGAATTTGAGCCTTTCTAGAATATTTTTTTTCATTGTCAATAGGTGTTTTATGATTTAATTACTTTGAATTAAGTCTGTTACCAGTTTCTTTCTTTGGTGTAGTCATCAAATTCCTTTGGGGTCATTTGCAGCTTCTGCGGATTCGCTTTTATCCATTTCAGAAAATCTTCTTTGATATTTTCTGTCCATTTTCTGTCAATTTCTCCTGGGGTGTATTTACCCTCACGTAAACGCTGATGACCAAATTCGTCACGAAGTGCCGTAAACTCCGCACTTTTGATAAGGTCTTCGGCAAAAGCTGAAGGGATAAAAACAACACCCTCTTTCTTACCCAGTACCAAATCTCCCGGCATTACGGTGGCCCTTCCGATCCGGATAGGGCAGTTAATACAAGTAAGCATCAAATCTTTGATGTAGGAGGGATCAAGTCCGCGTACAAAACCTACAAAACCTTCAATCTTTTCAAGGCCTTCCACATCGCGTGCTCCGGCATCAAAAACTACTCCGGTTCCTGATTTGGCATAAATGGCATTACCGAGATTATCACCGATAAGTGTACCGTCAATGATTTTTCCGAAGCCATCTGCCACATACACATCTCCTTGTTTGAGAATATCAATGGGCCAGGAGTTGGGGGCACCGACGCGTCCTTCTGCTTTTCCTTTTTCTTTGATTTTGTCATCAATATCCGGTCTGGAAGGCATGTATTGAGCGGTTACCACTCTTCCGGTAAGCACGCCTTCACCGATGGTTGTCCAGCCGGCATCAAACTGGTTATTGTATCCTTTGTTTCTCAGATACCCCCATGCCTCTTCAATGGAAACATTGGCCAGACGTTTCAGTAAGTTATCTGCCACTTTGGGGCGGCCATCGGCAGATCTTTCGCCTTTGTAGCTCTCAGAAAACGTTTTTATCTGGTCGGGAGTCCACTCAATCTGCTGGGCAGAGGTAGTTAAAACAGAGAGTGCAAACAGGGCAGAAGCAATACCTGTTAGTCGTTTTTTCATATGATTAGTTCGGGTTGAATTACGTGATCTAAATTTCGTAAAATCAGCGGAAATATTTCGCTCAATCGCTCATTGAATAGATTGAATCGACAAATAAAAGCCACCTTCCGGGATAGAAGGTGGCTTTTTAATTTTTACATTTTCACCGCCCGTGATTATTTATCCCACCACACTTTGGTATCCATGTTATCAGGACCCTGGCGGGCTATAGCCGCCTGAATATTTTCTGTGTTTACAGAGAGTTCAGAGTTCTGATAAGTGATGCGGTTAATGAAGTCACCTGAGATATCTTTTAACGGATAAGGATTAGGTGCAAGAGCCGGATAACCCGTACGACGGAAATTGGCAAATGCTTCAGGCCCGTTCATAAAAGAGGACAACCAATACTGAGTTCCAATACTTTCCAGAGCGTTTGATCCAAGCGGATTAGCTGCGATATAGGCCTGAATATCCGCCTCAGCAATAGCAGAGGAGGGGGCATATTGTCCCATCTGCTCCATATGAGCTCGTACACCAGTGTTGTAATACGTCGCGGCATCTCCGCTTATCCAACCTCTTACCGCTGCTTCAGCAAGCAAAAGCTGAGTTTGAGAGTAGGTAACCAGAAAAGAAGGAGCTGTATTTTTCCCCACGCGAGTTCTGTCAATCTGCGAGTAGGCATAGAAGCTGGCAAGTCCGTCGGCAGCCGCTGCAGCAGTAGCACCTGTGTTATCTTTTCCCATTGGAATACCGATCTGAACATCTGCGGTTCTGTTGGCGATAGCTTCGGTTTGCCCGCTACCAGATCCTGCTGTGGTGTAACGAACGGCGATGGCCGCCAGACGAGGATCATTGGTATTTTTCAAAAGATCAACGAATGGTTTCGGCATGAAAAAGTTAGCCGCTTCGGTTGAGTTAAGCATACCTCCGATCGGATTCTGGTAGTTCGCATCATGCTTGATAACAAAATTGTCATCGTTGCTACTCATTACACCGCCTGCAAAAGCAGCCGAAACAGCAGCCTGTGCAGCAGCTGCATCTACCTGGCTAAGTCTCATACCTGCTCTCAGCAGCAAAGAGTAACCCAGTTTTTTCCACTTCGTTACATTTCCTGCATAAAGAATATCAGCAGTTTCTACTCTTCCAGAGGTATTCAGGGCGGCAGAAGCTTCGGTTAGTTCTTTAATGATATCCTTATAAATGGCTTCCTGAGTGTCGTATTTCGGAAGTACTACGCCATCGGTGAAACCTAGGCCAGCCTCAAAATACGGAACGTCTCCATAGCGGTCAGTAAGAACCATGAACGAATACGCCTGAAGAATTCTGGCCATCTGAAGCAGGTTATTGCGGTTACCGCTTGCGGTAGTCTGGATAATCACATCCTTGGTATTCCGAATCACACTGCGGTAATATTTCGGCCAAAGCTGATCGAACACCGTACGGTTTTCCTGATTGAAGTTAGCTCCAACCAGAACCCCCGAGTTGGGTGAAATAATCTGCTGTACCACCCCCATGTCAAAAACAGCTGTTTCGGTTGGCAAAGAGGTGTTAATAACCGCCTGATTGAGCGTAAATGCGGGGTCAATAGCCGTAATCGCAATTTTGTTTGTATTGAGATCATCAAATCCCTTATCGCAGGCAGTAAAGCTTATAACACCTGCCGCTAAGACAATATATTTTAGTATTTTTTTCATCGTAGTTTCCGGATTAGAATTTGACATTAAGGTTGAAACCAAGGCTTCTTGTGGTAGGTACACCCGTTGATTCCATACCAACGATGTTGTCAGAAGTAAAGCCGAAGGAATCCGGGTCAATATTTGGAACCCACTTCTTAAGCATAGCTACGTTGTTTGCCACGAAGCTGAGTTTAACGGAAGTAACAGGCATGTTATCAGGGATAAAGCGGGTAAAGTCATACCCTGCAGTAATCTGACGTAACTTCCAGAAGCCAGCATTGTAAACAACAGGCTCAATGATAGCCTGGGAACGAATAACCTCCCAGTAAGGCTGTACATTGGCTTTTGCTGTATTTGGTTCACCTGCCTGATTTACCCCCTCACCGATAACACCACCTTCACGACCTTCCAGAGTCATTTTGTGAAGACCATGACGTACCAGGTTGAAGTTGGTTCCTGACAGCATATTGCCACCCAATTTGAAGTCAATCAAAGCAGAAACACTCACGCCTTTGTAGTTGAAGGAGTTGGTGATACCACCAATCCAGTTTGGAAGGGCAGAGCCAAAGCTTACCAGATCAGGAGTTCTGAGTGGAAGTCCGTTTGCACCAAATATTCTTCTTCCCTGCTCGTCTCTTCTGAAACCGAAACCATAAATCTGACCCAGTTCCTGCCCCACTACCTGACGAAGTTCACCATTGAATACGTGAGTACCAGTAGTAATTCTTTCACCTTCTGTATCTGTTAGCAGGCTAAGTAGTTTGGTTTTATTGTACGATCCGTTGAACGAAACATCCCAACGGAAATCTTTACTGCTTACCGGAGTTACGCTCAATAACCATTCTACACCACGAGTCTGGCTTTTTCCACTGTTAATCAGAGTGGAAACGAAACCAGAGGCATCAGAAATCTGAGCAGAAACGATCTGGTCACTTGTTAGTTTCTCGTAAGCTGCAAAGTCAATACTTACCCGGTTCTGGAACAACTTTAACTCAAGTCCAATCTCTTTCTCAGCAGATCTCATTGGTTTCAGATTCGCATTTGGTACGGTAGTACCTTGCGATCCACCCACCGGCTGACCGTTGAAAAGGTTGGCATTTACGGCATAGAAAAGAGCATTCGAGTAAGGAGATACATCGGTATCAGAACCCACCTCTGCGTAAGCCAGACGAAGCTTACCAAAAGAAAGCCAGCTAGGAGCAGAGTTCATGGCCTGAGAGAACACGAAACTACCGGAAACCGATGGGTAAAGAATGCTTCGGTTTGCAGGAGCCAGCGTAGAGAACCAGTCGTTACGGGCAGTACCATTCACAAAAAGGAAACCTTTGTATGAAAGTTCGGCAGAACCATAAACGGAATTCACAGCTCTTTCAGAAAGGGAATAGAACGGATCTTTCACACGACCATTGGCGATGGTATATACATCACGAACCACAAAATCAGTTACCTGGGCAGAGTTGAGATCAGATCTTCTGTACATCTGGTTACCACCAAGATTTACATCCAGACCGATGTCACCAAACTCTTTACTCGCCGAGATAAGGATGTCTTTGTTAAGCTCTCTGAAACGACGGGCTTCCTGAGTGTATTGTCCGTTTACGAAACCTGCAGGAGCGGGTCCGCGTGAAGCCTGACCTGTAGGGAAGTTATTGTAATCTTCATCTCTTGACCAGTAATCCTGTCCTACACGGGCCTGTACAAACATCCAGTCGGTCAGATTATATTTCAAAGCAACATTACCAAAAATACGGTCACGACGAATGTTATGAAACTGCTCGGCCAGCGTAAAGTAAGGGTTTGTACGGTTTAGGAAACGGGAATAAACAAATTCATTTCCGTCTGCATTGTACTTCTTCTCATCCAGAAGATCCCATGGCATCGAGTTTGACATTACCGCTACCGAAGTAGGAATGGAGTTATCCTGGTTGGCAATGTTTGGCGGGTTTTTATTGTACTCATTTGAGTAATTGATATTCGAGGTAACATTCAGCTTTTTAGAAAGATTGTAGGTAATCCCCAGATTAATGGTCTTTCTGTTAAAGCTGTTGTTTGAAATAATCCCCTTGCTATCCATATTTGAAACTGAAAGGTTAAAACCTCCGTTCGCATCACCACCTGCTAATGAAATGGTATTGGTCCAGTTTTGACCGGGGCGATAAAAAATGTCATAGCGGTTTCTGATGGGCTCATAAGGAACAGTTACCCCGTCAAAAAGAACCTGAGTCATACCCGGCTCAAATTTCTCACCGAATGACCACTGACCCGAGGTAGGATTTGCCGTAGTAGGTCTCACACCTTGCTCGCCCTGGCCATACTCATACTGATAATCGGTGAAATCCAGGGCTTTTTCAGTGGTGAAGTTGGTGTTATAAGAAACACCTATTCCTTTACCTGCACCTCTGGTTTTAGTGGTAATCATAATTACCCCGTCTTTGGCACGTGAACCGTAAAGGGCGGCAGCAGTCGCACCTTTAAGGATAGTCATGCTTTCGATGTCATCTGGGTTAATGGAGCTTAAACCGTCACCACCATCAGAATAAACACCACCTCCACGAACACCGATGGAGTTGTCAGAACCAGCATTATTCTGGTTGGTACCAAAGTTGGTGTTGTCAACCGGCACACCGTTAATTACAATAAGTGGAGAGTTTTGACCCGAGATCGACGATTGACCACGAATACGGATTTTCGACGATCCGCCCGGGCCGGTTCCGAGTGATTGTACGTTCACACCGGCTACTTTACCTTGCAGGGCATTCATAAAGTTTGGCTGGCGGTTTTCTGTAAGTTGCTCAGAGCCTACTGTAGAAGTGGCATAACCCAGTTTCTTTGCATCCTTTTTAATACCCAGAGCAGTTACCACTACTTCCTGAAGACTCTGGGTGTCTTCAGCGAGACGTACATCAATAGTCGTACGGTTTCCTACAGTAATTTCCTGGGTGTTGTAACCTACAAAGCTGAAAACGAGTGTTGCAGCATTAGCGGTATTCAGGCTGTACTTACCGTTGGCATCGGTGGTGGTTCCGGTGGTAGTACCTTTTACAGCTACAGAAACACCCGGCAGAGCAGAGCCATCGGTAGCAGAGGTAACCGTCCCACTAATTTGCTGGGCCATCACACCGACAGATATCAGCATGAGCCCGAAAAGCAGACGAAAACATTTTTTCATAAAGCGATTCAATAGTTTAAGGTTGAATTTGTCGAAAAGGGTCGGTCAAAGGTTTTACATTATTCCAATAAATACTTTCAAATTTTTTCGCTGAATAATTTTATAAAAGGTCTGACCTGTCTAGTTTCGTGTCTGAATCAACCCGAGAAATGCCTCTTAAGACCGTTCAGAAGGGAGCCGCACCTGCACTGGAGCACTTCCCGTACATATCGGGTATTAACCATGTAAAACAGAAGTCAGATCTTTTTGCAGATCGTGACAGTGTTGAGGTCGAGACTCTGACGTTTCTGTACATTCGTGAAGGAAGATTTGTTTGGGAAGTGAATGAAAAGAAGGCGGTTTTATTAACCCGCGATCTCTTGTTTTTGAAACCTGGAGACCGTTTTTCGGCAACCGAGAGCCGCCTGGAGCAGGGTACCTACCAGGTTCTTCATCTATGGGGTAATACCCTGGAAGAGTTTTTGAATACGTTCAGCAAATTGGAGAGCACAGACCGGCTGCTGGTAAGGCAGCTTTTTGACCTGAAAGAACCCATGATTATTCAGGATTTCAGGCCGGGGACAGAAATTTTCGATGGACTTTTCGACGAACTGGAATCGCATGAAGTGGGCTTCAGAACCCGGGTTATTTCTCTGATTGATCAGCTCATGATTTTTTGTGCCCGTGCCCTCAGCAAGCAGGAGATGAATCCACATGATTTTCCCAAAGTTTTCATGAAACTGGATAAAATGCTGCGTGAAAACCTGGCCCACCCCTGGACTGTCAATGAAATGGCGGGTATTGTTGGACTTAAAGTGACGGCCTTTACCGAGAAAATCAAATTTTTTACCGGCTTTGCCCCCTTGCAATATCTGATAAACCTTCGTGTAGCAGAGGCGATGCGACTTATCAGAAATACCGATCATTCCTTAACGATTATAGCTCTGGAAACGGGCTTTTATAGTTCACAACACTTCTCCTCCACGTTCAAAAAATTAACCGGCACCTCACCGAAAACCTTCAGAGAAAATGGCTAAAAAGAAGACCTGTGTTTTGACAATTGATATTGGCTCATCGGCCACCAAAGTGATAGCCTTTGATTTCTCGGGGAATGAACTGGTCTACAAGCGGGGGTCTTATCCCACGTTTTATCCAAACCCCGACTGGAGCGAGCAGGATCCCGAGCAGATTTTTATTACGATTCTCTTCCTGCTCAAAGGCATTTTAAATGATTCAGATTTCAGGTCGAAGTATGAAGTGGAATGTCTGGTAGTGAGCTCTGCCATGCACAGTGTGCTGGCCATTGACAAAAACGGAAACCCCATGGGGAACGCCATCATCTGGTCTGATAACCGGGCGAGCGAAATTGCCGGAGAGCTGAAGAATTCTGAACTGGGAAAAACGATTTACAGAAACTGCGGTACGCCGATACATGCGATGTCTCCTCTGGCAAAAATAAAGTGGTTTCAGAAACATGAGCCAGCCCGCTTTGAGCAGGCAAGCCGCTTTATTTCCCTGAAGGAATATGTAATGTTTCAGTTTACGGGAGAATATACAATTGATTATAGCATGGCATCGGCCACAGGATTGTTTAATCTGAAAAGCAGAAAGTGGGATGATACGGCCATGCAATTTGCAGGGGTAGATTTATCGTACTTCTCTACTCCCGTACCTATCTTTCACGATGAGCTAAAGATCAAAGAGCCGCTGCTGAAATCACTGAAGCTTAATAAAGAGACCCGTTTGGTAATAGGCAGCACAGATGGCTGTATGGCTTCACTGAGCTGTGGAAGTCTGGCGGCAAACCATGCGGTGGTATCTATAACCAGCAGCGGAGCTGTGCGTATGGCCGGCAGTGAATTTCTGCAGGATGAAAACGGAACCTTTTTTAATTACATCCTCAAAGACAATATCTACATCAGTGGAGGTCCTTCAAGCAATGGGGGCATCGCCTTTGAATGGGCAGTGCGTGGTATCACAGAAAGCAATTCCGCCCGATCACTAGAAGATCATCTCATTACCTTGCAGAATGAGGCTATTAAGGTAAAACCCGGAGCCCGCGGACTCATTTTTCTACCTTATCTCCAAGGGGAGCGGGCACCGATCTGGAGTTCCAATGCCCGCGGCATGCTTTTCGGATTAAATATTACACATGAGCCCAAAGACTTTATGCGGGCGGTTATTGAAGGTATCGTATTCGAGATGTACAGTATAGCTGTGAGAATGAAGACTTACCGGGCCATGGATCAGCTGCATCTCACCGGTTATTACGCCACCCATCCTTTGTGGTCCTCTATCCTGTGTGATGTTTTTGGATTGCCTGTAAATGTGAGTAGTTACAAACACAGCCCCAATCTGGGTGCGGCCATGGTAGGTCTCAGAGCCCTGGGGGAGTTTGAATCACTTGAAAAGGCCCTTAGTATTGCACCCACGGGCAATGAATTGAACCCATCATCCAGAAAGAATAAGGTCTATAACCAGTATTTTTCGCTTTTTGACCGACTTACCAATAAATTGACGGCAGAATTTGACGAAATTTCGAAGCTCCAAAATGAACTCTAACCCAAGATGAAAGAAAGACTAATTTCTGTGGACATTTTCAGAGGAATTACCATCATGCTGATGACCATTGTCAACAACCCCGGTGACTGGGGTAACGTTTATGCCCCATTGCTTCATGCAAAATGGCATGGCAGTACACCTACCGATCTGGTTTTTCCCTTTTTCCTTTTTATTGTAGGTGTTTCTGTGGTGCTGGCTTCACCTGAACCCGGACTAAAAGAAGGACAGTTTGAGAAAATTCTGGTACGCAGTCTCCGGATCTTTACCCTCGGATTGTTTCTCAACTTCTTTTCAAAAATTCAGGTATTTGGTCTCGAAGGATATGCCTTGCTGGCGTGCAGGCTTATTATTACCGCGGTGGTGGTATGGCTTCTATTAACAGATTACAGCCGCAGATACCAGCTTTATGCGGTTTCCGGGGTCTTGATTCTCCTGTTGATTCTCGCATACACTACGGTAACTTTTGAAAGTGTGCGTATTCCCGGTGTGCTGCAGCGTATTGCCCTTGTTTATTTTGTGGTGGCTTTGCTATATCACAAGCTTTCGCTACGTGTACTTTCTGTAGTGGCCGTTGTATTGCTGCTGGGATACTGGGCCGCCATGGCACTCATCCCTGTAAACGGAGTAACCGGTAATTTTGAGGCAGATACGAATGTGGCTGCGATGATTGACCGTGTTTTTCTGGAAGGCCATATGTGGGCCAGCAGCAAAACCTGGGATCCGGAAGGTCTTTTCAGCACCTTCCCGGCTATGGTAACCGGAATACTTGGTGTTTTCGCAGGGCTGGCACTTACCGGTAAGCTGGGCAAACAAAAAGGCTGGGAATACCTGATTTATGGTGGCGTGATTATGTTTGCCGTGGCTACGCAATGGCACAAGGTTTTCCCGATAAACAAAGCACTCTGGACCTCCTCATTTGTACTCTACACGGCTGGTCTGGCGTGCTTGTCACTGGCAATTATTCAGGTGGCTACCGAATATCTGGGAACTGGTGGCTGGACCAAACCTTTTGTGATTTTCGGAATGAATCCCATGCTGGTATTCTTCTTTTCCGGCATTATCCCACGTGTTATTTCAGATATAAAAGTTGGTAACGAAGGCTTGCAATCCTGGCTTTATGAGCATCTTCTGGGGCTAATAGCTGATCCGAAACTGCATTCGCTCAGCTGGGCGGTTTTTTATCTTTTCTTCTGGTTCCTTATTTTACTGTGGTTTTACAGGAAACGAATAATTATTAAAGTTTAACCCTTTCTCATTATGAAAAAACTGATTTTGTTCCTGCTGCCTTTTGCCGGGTTTTCTCAAACCATTAATCTGCTGGATAAACCCGAGACAAAATTCCATCTCTGGCATTCCGATAAATTTGAGAAATGGACGTTTGAAAACGGAATTCTAGGTACAAGCGGAGGTAACTCAGATCTGGTTACCAATGAACAGTTTGGTGATTTTGTACTTGAATTTGAGTACAAGGTTCAGCCCGGAGGTAACAGCGGGATTATTTACAAATCGATTGAAGACAAAAACGACAAGGCCCTTTTTTCCACCTATGCTTCCGGCCCCGAATATCAGCTTATTGATGACGAAGGATATCCGCAGCAGTTACAGGAAGCCCAGAAAACAGGAGCCAATTACGATATCCATGAACCGCTGGTCAAAGGAAAGTCAAAACCTGCGGGGGAATGGAATACAGGGAAAATTGAAGTGAAAAATGACCGGATAAGGCACTGGTTAAATGGCACGCTGGTAGCCGATTACAGATACGGAACACCCGAGTGGCAGCAGGCAGTGGCAAAATCAAAATTTGCCGAATGGCCTTACGCCAAAGCCCACAAAATGGGACACATTGCTCTTCAGGATCACGGAGATAAAGTGTGGTTCAGAAAGCTGACCATCAGGAAACTCTGATTATTCTTCTTTCTCCGCGGCTAATTTGGCAGCCATTTCCCGCGGATTGGTAGGATTCGGATTAATGACATCCGACTCAATGAGCCCGTCACGCAGGCGGATGATGCGATGTGCATAGCGGGCAATATCTTCCTCGTGGGTTACCATGATGATGGTATTGCCCCCGGCATGAATTTCCTCAAAAAGCTCCATGATTTCATAGGAGGTTTTGGTATCGAGGTTTCCCGTAGGTTCATCGGCCAACAAAATAGAGGGGTCATTCACCAGTGCCCGGGCCACAGCCACACGCTGCCTCTGCCCGCCGGAGAGCTCATTGGGTTTATGCATAGAGCGGGTACCCAGGCCCACACTTTCCAGAATACGCTGGGCTTTTTCAGAACGGGCAGATTTACTGTAGCCTGCATAAATGAGCGGAAGGGCTACGTTATCGAGAGATGACATCCGGGGGAGCAGGTTAAACGTCTGGAAAACAAACCCAATTTCCTTGTTTCTGATTTCGGCCAGCTCGTTTTCCGTCATATCAGAGACATCTTTGCCATTGAGGATATACTGGCCACCCGTGGGGGAATCCAGGCAGCCGATAATATTCATTAGCGTGGATTTCCCAGACCCTGAGGGTCCCATGAAAGCCACGTATTCTCCTTTATTGATCGAAATAGAAATGGTTTTGAGGGCATCTACTACCTCAGCACCCATGATATATCGCTTGGAGATGTCTCTGGTCTCAATAATCTTCATTGACAAACGGAATAAATACGAAGCAAAGGTAATTGTTGGGCATACGTGTAAACTTCCTTTTTTATTAATGTCAGATGCGGCGGATGGATGGCTTAGGGGTATTTTGAATGGTTTCATTCAAAAGAGGCTTTCCTGTTATTTGAATCAAAGGATAGAAAAATTGCTCAATGGACATCGCAAAATCACTGGTAAGCAATGAATGTGCTAAAATTCTGATCGCAGAGCAGCCAGCCTTTGTTTTTCCTGATTGACCTGCTGCTCAAATAATCTGAATTCTTCCGCAGAAAGAAGCGTACTTAGCTTTGTCATTCCCATGGCTGCATAATCGGTTACGCCGTTTTTCAGAGCCAGCATTACCTGTTTTTTCCAGAGCAGGGCAGAAGTTTCGTTAAATTCAAGGGCATCAAAAACCAGATTATAAGCTTCATTGTACTTTTTATTCTTCTCAAGAAAATCAGCAATTCCCCCGGCCAAATAGGGGTTAAAAGGAGCTTTAGCCTGCAAGTCCACATAGTTTTTAAGGGTAATTTCCTGCTGCATCAGCTCTTCGGCCTGCTGCTTCTGGCGTGACTGCAGGTGTTCTTTGAAGCCGTTCAGATCCATCAGATTAGCCGATTCAGCATCTCCGGATGCCAGCAGCCATTGGATGGAGTACTCGTAAAGTCCTTCTTTCAGGTACCAGAGACCCAGCGTGCGACGGTACATCAACCCGGCCTCTGTGCTGTCCTGAGCCAGGTAGGTGAGCTGCTTTACGGCTTTCATTTTGTCAGAGTACATGTACGTTTCATGAGCCTTAAGAAACAGGACATCCTCTGCCAGACCGGCACCGGTAAGTTCGTCGGTAAGGCTATTCCAGACAGAATCTGGCCAGGCTTCACCGGAAACCAGCATTTTCTGGTTGTACAAAACCGAGAACTCTGCCGGACTAAGATCTTTCTTTTTGAGGGGTATACCGGCTTTCAGATCAGAAGACGTAGGCAGCATGCGTTGTACCGCCGAAGTATTTGCCGATAAAGAAGCCGAAGAGTATCCCAGATACGGGCTGGTTACCGAGTCAAGCTTTTCGGGCCGGGCATTTTCAATCCAGAAAGCCAGCATGTTTGCGTTTTCGGTAACGCAATCACTGCAATGGTCTGAAGCTTTACTGAGGTAGTAAAAAACGGAATCGGTGGCTCCGGCTTTTTCCAGCAAGAAGGCCATATTCGTTAGCAGATACGGACTTTCGGGAAATTTACTGAGCCCTTCCCGCAGATTGAAGAGGGCGTCAAAATAGAGATCTTCCTGCTCAAAATGCCTGCTAAGAGCGGCATACGAAAACTCTGTGGGATTTTTCTGATTGGCAAGTTTAAAATAATAGGCGGCCGTAGCCCCATCACCCACCAGCCGGGCCATGTTTCCAAGAGAATAGTTCGCTTTGTGATTGTAGGGGTCGTATTGAATCGATTCTTTGTAAAAGCTTTCCGCAGCCGTATTCTCCCCTTCTTTCAGATAAAAATCTCCCAAAGCATTGTTCAGAGCTGCTTGCAGCTGGTTATAGCTGTAAATGTTTTTTTGAATAAGCAGAAAACCCACCAAAGCCACCGCAGCCGTGCGGGCCAGAAGAAGGCGGCTAAGTCTGGGCTGATACAGCACCCGATCTACCGGCAAACCCTGACGGAAAACCCCGGTGAAGTTGACCAGGACATGCACAAAAAACACGGCACCTACTGCCAGATGACAGATGGCGATGTAGTCATTCAGAAGTTCGTAAAGAGGGTCATTGCCCGTGGCATAGGCAAATGCGAAAACAGATACCGAAATAAGCCAAAGACCAGAGTATATCCAAAATCCGGTTTGTCTGAAACTGTACCACTCCAGAGAGTCCGTTAGTTTTCTGAAACCAAAAAGACCCAGTACAGAAGAGATAAAAAAGAGCCAGATGGGGTCAATAACAAAAGCTTCGTTTTCAAATAGCCGGATATTCTCCAGGTAAATAAGCAGGCAGTTGACAAGGTAGAACCCGGAAAGCAGCAGGAACGAAGGCAATGAACTTTTTCCCTTTTCGGAAGCTCCGGAAACGGCTTTTACTACCAGGGCCATGCCTTCATGAGCAATCAAAAACAGATATATGGCAAAAACGACAACACCGAAGATGACGCTATATTGAGCCAAAGCATAAGCAGGGAAATTCAGTTTACCCGAACTTACCGCCAGGGCAACCAAAACGAAAGAAAGCCCGAGAAAAGAAGCCAGTCGAAGCAAATAAGTGGCCTGTTTAAAGAAACTATTAAAACCAAGTAAGGCTCCGCCTGCAGCCAGAAAAGCCAGTAAAAAAGGAAGACTGGAGGTCTGCTGAAAGGTTACTTCAAGTCTGAAAGAGAGTAAGAGGCCGGCGATGCTGATAATGGCTGCCAGAAACCAGAAGCCATTTTGATACGACAAGCCGGAGGCAATAAGAGAAACGCCCGTAAAGAAGCAGGCAAGTAACAGGTATGCAGGCAGAAGCTGAAGTGAAGGAGAAGAAGGCAGAAACCATTCTTTGACATAATAAACAAGTTCATTACCAGCAAAACGTAATCCGTTTTCTGAGAAAAGCTCTCTGGAGATAAACTTCTTGTGCAACTCGGTGGGCACATCCCAGCTGAGAAGATTTGCCGGGTTTTTCAGATACCAGTAGAGCAAAGCGAACGTGACACTGAGAATAAGGCCAAATATCAGAAACGTAAGGATTTGAAGAGTACGTGGCCAGGTTCGCCAGAATTGCGGGTTTGAAATCATACCGGGTTTTGGTTTCAGGTGCAAATAACGCCAAAATTCGGAGGTAAGGTATAAATCCTGTGAGGCCTGTTATATTTGCCTTGAATTAAAGACGTATTGTATGACACTCCACAAGGAAGGTAAGCAGACTATCCTGCTCACTTTGGCTGGCACGCTGGCTGTTTATATTATTCTGAAACTGTATATGGGTGAAAATATCTGGGTGTTGAGAACCTGGATAGCGGCTTCCCTTATTTTGCTCGGGATCGTACTTCAGTTTTTCAGGAAACCCTCACGAGCACTTTTTCAAAGTGAAAAGCAGATTCTGGCACCGGCAGATGGCAAAGTGGTAGTGATAGAAGAAACCGTGGAAACCGAATATTTCAATGGGCCACGGCGTCAGATCAGCATTTTTATGTCACCGGTGAATGTGCATATCAATTTCAATCCAGTTTCAGGTATTGTTAAATATTTCAAATATCACCCTGGTAAATACCTGGTAGCGTGGGATCCGAAATCGAGCACAGATAATGAGCGAAGCACCATCGTGGTAGAACATGCCAATGGCAAGGAGGTCTTGTTCAGACAGGTGGCGGGGGCATTGGCCCGTCGGTTATGCTGGTATGTAGAAGAAGGCAAGGCGGTGGAGCAGGGCACCGAGTTCGGCTTTATCAAATTCGGCTCACGGATTGATCTTTATCTGCCGCTGGAAGCCAAAGTGCTCTGCAAACTCAATGACAAAACCGTAGGTGGACAAACGGTGGTGGCGGAGTGGTGAGGGTCTGCTTATCAGAGTTTTAGGTTGATACATTAGAGAACTATTTTCATGAAACAGCTTTTATTACCTTTATTTTTTCTACACACCTTTTCGTTATTCTCTCAATATTCAGAGCAGGTTTTTTTAACGGATGTCGGTAGACATGAGAATTTAATACAAAGCTTAAAATCAGGGGAGATCGACCAATCTTCCTATTTAAGAAATGAGATAAATGACTGTGGAAACCAAATGATTGGAGCCATTTCCTCTGGAAATGGCTTTTATTCAGGGCTATATTCCAATGATGCAGAATTTAAGAGATGTTCAGGTTCTTCTTACAAGATTTCTCTTGACCCTGGAAACGCTTTTCTAAGTGAATCTGCCGAAATAACATGGTATAAAAATGGCAATGTTTTGAATCTGAAAGAAAGATCAATGATTGACTCGGTTGATGCAGATTTCCGTGTATCAATCTCTTCAAATGGTTGTATTATTAATTCTGGATTGATAAAGATTACCACTACTTCAAAGTTCCCTGTTTCTATTCATGGGAATCCGGTCACATCTGAAATCTCAATTTGCGAACAATTCGGAAAACGAAATCTCTTTCCTTCCTTTTCCTATATACTAGCAGATACGATTTTCTTTTCCTGGTATCGGAATAATGAGAGGTCAGCTCATATACAGGGAAACTATCAGTATTCTGCTGTCGAACCTGGAGTGTATAAACTGGAGGTTAAGCAAGGTAACTGCAGCGTATTTTCTGAGGAGATTCAGGTAAATGCCGGCCTAAAGCCTTCATACGAGTTTGGAATAGACGGATTCCCCAATGATAAAAGAACACTAAGGATATGCAAAGATAGCAAGGTCAATTATCGGTTTCGGGCCAATGTCCCGGGCGGAGGCTATCTTATTAGAGATCAAAAAGGGGTAATTTATGAATCGTACAAGAGCTACAATCTTGAACCGGGGGAATACTACTTCACAGGTTCTAACGGGTCTTGTTCAATTTATGATACTCTGAAAGTGATTACGGCAGATACCTTTGATTTAGAATTGATGAGTAATTCTCCCAGAATTCAATCCTGCTATGGGATAGAAACGAGGTACTTTTTCCCTCTTGATGTGGGCTTTGGTTATAACTCACTTTGGGGTACAAACCCTGAGTTTGATCAGCAGTACTTTTACAGCACCCGTAATGGGCAACAATATACGAGCGGGACTACTGATTTTTTCAGCTTCCTTAGCGGTTATTATCAGCTTCATTACCGTGAGCCAGGCTGGTGCCCCGGTGTTTCGGAAAAAGTAGTATTCCCCGCAGTGAAAACGTTTCAGGCCTTTAATTTTGAGGGGGATAGTAAGGTAACTATCTGTAAAGGAGATGTATATAATTTAACATTGAAGTCTTACCCCAATAAGGAGATTTCCTGGTTAAGAGATGGAGAAGAGATAGCAAAATCCAGTAATATACAAAGGACAGTGGCTGAACCAGGAACTTATTGGGTACAATATAAGGATGACGGAGGTTGTACGTATTATTCCGATTCTGTCACTGTGGAGACCATAGAAATGCCTCAGGTCTGGCTTTCAGAGGTGTGTAATTCAGACTCCTCTGGAAGTATTTTTAAAGTAAATTTATCATTCGAGGCAGCTAATCTTAAGTATCGCTGGTACGGCACAGACACCTACATTCCAAAGTCAGAAGATGGCCCCACACTAAATGTAAACTCGGGTTATGCAACATATTATGCTGTGGTGGATAATGGAGTTTGTATCAGAAAAACCAATAGCCTAAGCAAAGGTTTATATTTTCCTGATAGAGCATGGGAGTGTGTTGGACAACAGATGGTTATTAAACCTATTGGAGATTCATCAAACTTGTCCTCGCTGAAATGGGTCTTTGCTGATGGTACTGAGATATTGTCAAAAGATTCCTTGGTTATTGACAGAAATCCAAAATACAATGGCCCAGCCGTGGTATACTCAACCAGTCCAGGTGGATGTACCATTGGAAGTTCGATTGATTTTCGTTTAAAAGACGATGTAATCTTTGAGATACCTGATAGAATTGAATTTGAAAAAGGAGAAGCCATTGTTATTCCGGTCCGGTATCCCAGACTTACCGATTCTACAGAAACGCCTCAGGAATTAGTCCTAATTAATAGCAATCAGGAGCAAGTTTATGGTACACAAATCAATTTATCTCAAAGTAATAGGATAATTATTCAGGCAGGGAAATTTGATGATTCGAGTAAAGGAATTTACACAATAAAAGGGCTGAGTACCTATGGATGCGGAACATCAAAAAGTGTTGAGCTTGCTGAGGTGGATCAATCGTCCAGGGAGCCCATATTGATCCTTCAAGATTTTAATATTTATCATTATTGTTACGGGCAGGACCTTAAGCTTTCGTATTTCGTTTCGGGCAAACTAGATTCAAAAGTGGAATTATTTGCCACACTTTATAAAAGTAACATGCAGGACTCTATTGTAGGGAAACCTGAAAATGGTTATTTCAATTTCGGGATATTACCTGTACATTTCATGGACGATGCTTTCTTTATAGTTTTTAAGACAAGCGATCCGTCTGTACTTCCCTTTAAATCAAATCGTTATACACTACAGTGGCAGGAATTAAATAGACAAGGTGGAATCAATTATGAATCATTGTGTGATGCCGTAAAAATTGAGGCTGATATTACGGACGAAGGAAATATAAGTTGGTTTCTGAATGATAAAGTAATAGAGGGAGCCTCGGGTACCAGTATTACAGTTTTTGAAGAGGGTATCTACCGTTACATAATCTATAAGCCTTCCAACAACAATTATGGATGCAAAACAGTCCTTTCACCTGAAATTAATATTCGGGGAACTTTGGGCCAGATGAAGAAGCCTTCCATAAAACTTGATGAAAACTCCTTCTGTAACAGAGGAATTGACCGGTTGATTTTAGACAATGCTGAACAGGCCACTTCAATTTTATGGTTTAGGAATGATACCATAGTGTCCAATGAGACAGAAGCCTATTTAAATACAGAGCTAGATGGCATATATAAGGCAAAAATACACAGAGGATTTTGTGAGGAAGAGTCTGAGCCATTCTTTTTCCATAAAAATAAATACCGTAAGGTCTTCTTAGGTCCATCGGGATTTGATAGGAATAGTCAGACAGATCATTTGCCAGATAATGAGACCGTTATGTTTTGTAGAGGGAGTTCTTTTAAACTAGTTTTTGATAACAATCTAAATCCAAACTATTCGGAATATAAGAATATTGGTTGGTGGAGAGATGGATTCAGGATAAACAATATCCAAGACAGGGAGAATACATTTGACGTTTCAGGTACTTATCGTATAACTGGTCAATATGGCTTTTGTGAGCTCTTGTCGAACAAGGTAAAAATGGTAGAAAGGGATACTATTCCAACTAAACTCATCGTTGCCCGATTCCCTGGCGATGATATGCTGGCGAATCTTAACTTCTATACGATTGATGAAACCTTTTATGATAATTTCAAAACTATCCAAGATCATCAATGGTACTTTAATGGAGATTTTTTTCTAGATAAAGATGAATTTGTTCACAACGCCCATGAGAATTATTTTGATGTACACATCAATGTAAGCTCTCCTGGAATATATAATGCTACCGGTTCTATACTTACAGCAGATGGCAAAACATGCGTAATAGCAAGTGACCAAGTCGAAATAAAAGCGGATACTAATATTATATATGCTCAAAATTACGCAACTACAATAAATATCTGTGGTAATAAACCTTACCTTCTGGAGCCGGGGTTCTACTGGGATAGATTTTTAGATTACAAGTGGAGTAGGAATGGTGAATTAATTGAACATAATGAAATAGAGTTATTTGTAACTAAATCAGGGTTTTATAGTTTAGTAGCTAAATCAAAAGAGGGTTTGGAGTACAAATGGATTTTTAATATTCACTTTAACTCGAAACCATTGCTTAGCCTTATCAATGAGAAATATGAGGAACTTCAGTCTCCTTTCGAGAAACCGGGGATGTGTTCTCCTTATTCCTCGGTTCTATTGAACGCAGATTTTTATGGTTTTGAGACGGCAGAAATTACCAGCTGGTATAGAAATGACACCTTATTCTCGCGGTTATCGAATAATCTTCTACCTGTTTCAAGTGAAGGCCTTTATAAATTCAAAATGAAGTCGGGGGATTGTGAAGTCTTTTCTAATGAACTTTCGGTAAATTTTAAGAAATCCACTCCCGTCAATAAAATGAATTCCAATGCATTCATTTGCAACGGAGTATCGACTAATTTAAACGAATTCACCAATGATTTAGATAATATCGTTTGGTCAACTGATATTTCGTTGCTGGCATTGGAACCTAGTAATAGCTTTTATGTTCAGGAGGTCGGAGTATATAAGGCGTATCAAGAAATTAAGGGATGTCTAAAGCCTCTGGGTCAGGTTAATTTATCCCAGCTTCAGTTGCCTGATACTTTGTTTGCGTTGGGTGATCTGGAATTTTGCCCGGGTCAAATTCTTACTATTGCGGGAGTGCCTTTGCCTGGCGTAGAATATTTTTTTGTAAAAGATGGACAAGAAGTTGAAGGAAATGGAAATGAGCTAAAGATATCAGAATCTGGGAAATATCAGTTGTTTTATCAGAGAGGGAATTGTAATGTTGGTTCAAATATTCTGGAAGCAACAACTGCATTCGAAACACAACTCGCAGTTACAGATAACCTCCTTTGTGAAGGGGAAGTTACAACCATATCTTCATTTTCGGAGGATGAAATTTCATATGAATGGTATCGAAATGGTCAATTGATCCCTGAAAACACCAATCCGCTCATAGAAGTAGCATCTCCCGGGGTTTATTATGCAAAGTTAGGATTAAAGGATTGTGAGGCCAATACCGATTCTATAGAAATAAAGATGCACGATCTTTCTTATGCCGAAATATCTGGGAATTCGGAAATTGCTTATGGCGACACAACTAGTATACTAGTTAAAATAAGCGGATCCGCGTTTCCATGGCGAGTCACAATTTCAGATGGTTTACAATTTACAACAGAGCATACAGAAAATATTATTGAAGTCAGTCCAAAGCAGAGTGTGGGTTATCAAATAACCGATATTAAAGATCGATGCGGAAGAGGTGAATTTGAGGGGCTAGCCAACGTTACTGTAGTCGTTTTAGGTCTGGAAGAAGAGATTAATGAATGGCAAATTTATCCAAACCCAGCAATCCAATATATTTTTTTGAATACGTTTGGCAATCCGGTTCGTACAATTTATCTGTCGGATCTAACTGGTAAAAACATCCCGGTAACACCAATTGCCACAGAACACGGTTATTTGATTGCACTCGATTCTGTTGAGCAAGGATTTTATGTCTTGAAAGTAGAACATGAAGGTAAAATGAGGTCTTTCAAAATAGTGATTAGATAAACGGGAAATGAGGCAAATTCTTGCCTCATTTCCCGCGGGGATTATTCCAAAATTCCTAAACCATCTCCAAAACTCCTTCCTGCTCAGGCACTTTTAGGAGCTGGTCCATTTCTGCTTGGGCTTCGGCTTCCGATTTGGCGTCAAAACGCACCAGGAATGCGGCAAAAGAAGAAACGGCTACCACTATTCCGAGAATAAACAGAGCCTCCTGGTAGCTGATGTTTTCAGATTTGAAAAGAAAACCGGCGGCCACAGCACCGGCATTTCCACCCGCTCCCACAATCCCGGAAATAGATCCGATTGCTTTCTTATTCACAAATGGCACCACCGAAAATGTTGCTCCTTCAGACATTTGAACAAAAAGGCTAAACACGATCATGCTGGCTATGGCTACCGGTAGTACCGTCATTCTCGAAAAGAAAATAAGAGCAATACCTTCAAGAAGAATCATAAAAAACAGAAAACGAACCCTGCCTTTCAGGCCTTTTTTGATACCGGCTTTATCTCCAAACACTCCACCTAATGAACGGGCAAACAGGTTCATTAATCCGAAAAGACCGGCGATGAGTCCGGCCGTTTTTACATCCAGCTGGAAATTATCTGTGAAGTAGATGGCCGCTATATTATTGATAGTCAATTCAATTCCGAAGCAGGCTCCATAAATTACAAACAGTGCCCACACCCTGTAATCTTTGATAGCAGCAAGGAAGGTATTTTCTCCATCTGACTTTTTCTCCCGTTTGATGTCCTTGAAATTACCTTCGGGGGTGTCTTGTGTAAAGAAGTAGTAAATCGCGGCCATTAAGATCATGATGCCTCCGGGAACCACCATGGCATACCGCCAGGCCAGAGCCTCTGAGAAGCCAAAACCAACGAATGCCGCAAAGATCACGGGCATGAGCATCTGTGTAATGCCGCCACCCAGGTTTCCCCAGCCCGCTGAGGTGGCATTGGCTGTTCCTACCACATTAGGAGCAAACATGGCGGAGGTGTGGTATTGCGTAATTACAAAAGACGCACCAATGATACCGATGCCGAGTCTGAACAGCAGGAAGGTTTCGTAGCTGTCTGACAAGCCAATGAACATCACAGGCAACGACCCGATTAGCAGCAAGGCGGTGTAGGTGATCCGCGGGCCGATTTTGTCACAAAGCCAACCTATCAGTAGACGGGCGAAAACGGTTATTGCTACTGAAGCGATTATCGTATTTCCGATTTGGGCTTTGGTGAGGTCGAGTTCTTCCCGAACGATGGCCATGAGCGGGGCAATTCCAAACCACCCGAAGAAACACAGGAAAAAGGCCATCCAGGTGATGTGAAAAGTACGCATATGAGGAGCAGAGAAGCTCAGCAGAGAGAGTTTGGTTGCTTTTTTCATGTCTTTAATAATTTGAGGTTTAACTTCTTGAAGAGAAAAGAGTTGGTTTAAACGTGATCATGGCCCAGGCCCAGTTATTGGAGGTTTTCCCGCCTTTTCTGAGCGTTTTCATGGTGTCTGTGGCCAGCATTTCTGAGAAGCCGAGATTCAGGGTAATGTCGCTTCCGATTTTTCGGGTGTATACCAGGTCGAGTTCGGTTCCCATACTTTTTCGCAGAGAGCCGCCGGTTTCAGTGAGCTGCTCAGAGCCGGTGAGAAAATGATGAAGATTTGCCTGCAGGCTGCCTTTGATGACTTTAAACCGGGTTTTCAAATAGAGATCCTGAACGCCCACCTGTCCGTTTGAAGGGCCCACGAAGAAATAGTCCATGTAGCCATTGTGGGCATGATTGGTACCGAAATCGGGACTGAAAGCCCTGATTTCTGTGCTTTTATCTACCGAATTTTTACCGGAAACAAATTCGTATCCCAGGGAGATCGGCGTGAGTCGGGTGTCCAGAGTGGCGTTCACACTGGCCAGGAAGGCATTGACGTGGTTTCGGGCCAATTTACCGGTCTGATAATAGTTTTCAGTTTCAAATCTGAGTTTACCCCACTTTCTGGAAGCCAAAAGACCCACGGTTTGTTTGTTTGAAAGGGTGCTGTCTGCGTTTTGAGTGCCGTTATTTAAGGTAAGAAGTGACAGACTTCCACCACTGAAATCTTTATGATACCAGACGTACTGCAAGGTTTTGTAATTGCCCTGCACCGAATAGAAATTCGCTGCGTCTCTCTGAAGCAGATTCGGTTCTGCAATATCTTGATCGGAATTAAATGCCAGTCCCAGATGCAGCTTGGAGGCTTTGGATTCATCCTCTACTTTAAGCAGAAGGGCATCGTGACGGCGACCCTGCTGAGCCCATTCCAATCCACCAATGAACCGCTCGTTATCGTATGAGATGATCTGCCTGCCGGCCTTCAGAGACACTTTCCCGGAAAGATACAATTCTCCCCAGGCCTCACTCAGAAAGGTAGTTCCGGTTTCGCGTTTGAAGATCTGAGTAGTTTCACCCCAGAAACGTACATCCTGAAATGCGAGTTTTAACTGGTACTTTTCCTGGCGGTAGTCAAAGTAAATTCGGCTGCGTTGTTCGGTAAAAAATGCGGGCTCAAAGCCTTTGGAAGAAGGCGTTTTAAACCCGTTTCTGAACTCGGTTCTTGGCCTGACTTCTGCCGAAAGAGTGAACTGAGCGTGAGTTTGAAGGGCCATGATCCCTAAAAGAATACCCGGCGTTGGTATCTTGAGAATTCTCAGGATTTTCATACATTTGATTGGTTTAACTTGGAAGAGTTTTACTGTTGGCCCTGTCTGGACTGCACTCCCGGCAGGGCTTTTATTTTGAGTATTTATACTTAATTATTACTTAAATTTATAGATCAAATAAATAATAGAATATACTTAAGTAAAATAAAATTTAATTTTCTGTAAATAGTACAATACATGCCCAGGATGTTGACATAATTCAAAAGGGTAGATCAGAAGCACAGTGGTATTTAATATTGGCCAAATATTCTTCGGAATAAGTTCACCGTTTGTTTTCACAGATTGTATGGTTTAGGAAATGACCAATGAAATCTCTTTTTTAACGAAATTCGATTTGTTTTCGCCACATATGCTGCAGGTGTAGTTTTCCGGAAGTTTTTCAAACGGGATTCCAGCCGGAATTTCATGAAGAGGGTCTCCGAAATTCTGGTCGTAAATACTCAGACAAGAGGGGCATTCATGTACTTCGTGGAGCTGTTTAGGCTCTGCGGCGGAATTACCCAGGAGTTCTTCCTGCGGAAGTGGGTTCTGCCCTGCTAATCGCTCATTGAATTGTAAAACAGCTTTTCTGAGTTGCTGAGGTAGCCGGTATGCTGGTACATCTCTGTCAAAATAGGCTACATTCCGTCCGTTGGGATCGTAATCGGTGGTGTAGGTGATGTCGTAACGTTTAAAGAAGGGAACAGAAACCGAATAATTTCTGCTGACCATAATCGATGCAAAAACCTCGGTTTTAGGTACAGTTTTAATCCCCAGACATATTCCAAACGTGCGTAAATCTTTCCTGTTAAAATAATTAATTATACGTTTTTTCAATCGGATGGCCTCAGAGGAGTTGTCTTCAATCTGCCAGTTGAGTTCATTGGCCGCATGACGCACATTGATGTCATAAGCCGCCAGAAGATTGCTCCAGAGAGCCCGGTCTTTTTCCTGAATATTTTTAATAATCAGAGATTTCCATGGCGTAAGGCATATTTCTCCGATTTTAGTTTGAAGGCATAGCGAACACAGGTCAATGAGAAAATTGACAGAGAAATATTCTTCCCTGCGATAAATTCCCAGCCAGGTTTTGGAGCCATAGCGGTTAAACCCTTCATAGTAAGGCAAAGAAAAGCGGGGCATAGCCAGAGGATTCTCCGCGTTTTCAGTGATCATCTCCGGGAGATTTGCCAGAATAGTTTCGTTTTCATTCGAAAGGATTCTTTTTTCGAGCAGCTGCGAAAGTCGGGCAATTTCCTGAGTGAAAATCAGTTTTTCATGGCAAAACACCTCATTGGATTTTGGCTTTCTAACAAACAGAAACCAGAAATTGGGTTTATCAGAAGAAATGTAATTGAGATGTCCGGAAAAGAAGGGGGTGAAACTCTGACGGGAGTCAGAAATATTGATTTTTATGGCCGGGGAATAATCAAAACCATCCATTATGTCTTTGTAGATTCCTTCGCTCAGCCAGTTGCTTCGCAAAAATACCTCTTCGGCTACGTAAGAACTCACCAGATTGGGAAACCGGTTTTTATTCAGCTGCCAGGGGGTATGAAGCACGGCCATTCTTTCTTTCAGTTTCGGAAGTGCCGAAGATGAAATTTCGGCCAGGAGCTGCTGGCGAAGTCCGAACTTCACCTGGGTAATATCACAGGCTTTCAGGGCACTCAGCAGGTCGCGAAGCTCACCGGGGGAGGCAATACCTCCTTTAAAATTGAAACGAACCAATTGCAGTGAAGTCATAAAGCATTATTTTAAGGCTACAATTTCTTTTTGGCGGGCGGCTTCTCTGAGGATAGATTTAACCTCGGGGCGGCATGAGCCGCAGCCCTGGCCGGCACCTGTGAGTGAGCAGAGTTTTTCCACATCGGTAATACCTTCCGCGATTTTCGATTTCAGATTTTCTTCACCCACATTATTGCAGGAACATACCAGTTTTCCTTTAACCGCTTCGGCTTTGGAGCCAGATCTCAGTAGTTCCAGTCTTTTTTCAGAGAGTTCTGTGCCATTGGAAATGAGGTCTTTAAACTCCAGAAACTCCGATTTATCACCAACCAGAATGGCTCCTACCAGGCGGTCATCTTTGATCAGGCATTTTTTGTAGTAGTTTTTGGCTCTGTCGAGAAACACCACTTCTTCATAACCTACTCCGTTATCCGGAACATCAATCTCACCCAATGAGCATAGGTTTAAACCAGCTATTTTCAGAATATTCATGGATAAACTACCCGAATAGGGCCTGGAGATATCGCCTGCAATACATGCTGCGGCTATGGAGGCCTGTTGCTCGGCCGCTGCTGTAATTCCCCACATGTTTCCCTTCCACTGAGCTATCTCGCCACAGGCAAAAATCGCCGGATCGGAGGTTTGAAGGTAATCGTTGACCTCAATGCCCCGCTGGCAGCGTAAACCGGCTTCGCGGGCCAGCTCAATAGCCGGAGTGGTACCGGCCGCCACGATCACCAGCGAGCAGGGGATTTTATGACTAGATTTCAGACGGACGGCCTCAATCTGTTTCTGACCATAAAACTGCTCCACTTCGTCGTTGTAAAAAACATCCATTCCCATATTCACGATTTCATCATGAAGAATAGCACTGCCTGTGGTATCCAGTTGCCGGTCCATAAATCGGCCTATCCGCTGCACAATCGTGATCATCATACCTGATTCTGCCAGAGAGGCAGCCATTTCAAGTCCGAGCAGGCCACCACCTACAATTACCGCCTGTTTTCCTTTTTTCATGAAGGGCTCCAAAGCATCTGCATCGGGGCGGCTACGCATGGTAAATATCCCGGGCATTTTCGGAAAGTTTGCAGGTAAAAATGCACGGCTTCCCATTCCCAGAATCAGCTTGTCGTATCCATGTTCCCGGCCCTCGCTGTCTACCACCACCTTGTTTTTCCGGTCGATGTGCTCTATGCTAACGCCAATGTGTACACGAACTCCATTTTCTATAAACTGTTCTTCGCGAAGCTTGACCAATTGCTCCCATCGTTGCGTACCGCTTACATAATCGGGCAACATGACCCGGTTGTAGAATGGATGCAGCTCTTTGGAAAAGACTTCAATTTCATCTTTTTGATTGAGTTTCCGATAGGACTGAATGAAACCGAGTGCTGCAGATCCGGCACCTATGATAAGAATCCGTTCTTTTGGTTTTTGATAAGGCTTCACAGACACGGCCGCAAATTTATAATCGGGTTCTCCCGAAACAGGATCAATCAGTTCGCTGGTAAGGTTGTTAGCTCTTCCCAGAGTAGAATTCCTGATTTTACCCCAGTGCATAGGAAGAAAACAGGTTCCTCGACGAATGTCTGAGCTGAGTTCGGCTTTTACCCGAACATAGCCTCTGCGGCCGGCTATTTCCACCAGTAGTTTGTCTGTGATACCTAGACCGGCAGCGTCATCCGGGTGAATCTGAAGAAAGGGCTCTGGTTTATGCCGGTTGAGTTTATTTACTTTTCCTGTTTTGGTTTGCGTGTGCCATTGATCCCGTATTCGCCCGGTTAGCAGAATAAAGGGGAAGTCTGAAGTAACGGGCTCTGAAAGATTATCACCCTGCACGGCAAAAAGTCTGGCCTTTTTGCTGGGGGTATAAAACAACCCGTCTTGAAATAATCGGGAGGTGGTCTCACCGTTTTCCGGACTGGGCCATTGGGCGGTGCTCTGAGTCAATTTCTGATGGTTAAGTCCGGAACAGTCAATATGCGTACCACGAGTTGATAAAACATACTCGTCGTATATAGAAGCGGGTGAGTTGTACCTGAAAGAATCACCCCAACCCATTTTCTGAGCAAACCGGCAAATGATTTCGGTATCAGGAAGGCATTCTCCGGGAGGGTCAATCGCCTTTTGCAGCAAAGACACCCTTCGCTCGGCGTTGGTCATGGTGCCGGTTTTTTCTGCCCAGCCCGCAGCGGGTAAAATCACGTCTGCATACGCCAGGGTATCTGATCGCTCAGAGATATCCTGCACCACCACGAACGGAGCTTTTCCAAGAGCTCGCTCTACTTTATTTACACCGGGTAGACTTACCAGCGGGTTTGTACAAACAATCCATAAGGCTTTTAGCTTGCCGCTTTCAAGAGCATCAAACATCTGCGTAGCGGTAAAGCCGGGAGTATGAGAAAGGCCGGTTACTCCCCAAAATTCCTCCATTTCTGCCAGGTGATTCGGGTTGGAAAGTTCGCGATGCGAGGCCAGCATGCTGGAAAGGCCGCCCACCTCCCGCCCTCCCATGGCATTAGGCTGCCCGGTAAGCGAAAACGGCCCGTTTCCCGGTTTCCCGATTTTGCCGGTGATGAGTGAAAGACTGATAAGTGAAAGGTTTTTATTTACTCCAATGACGGATTGATTCAGGCCCATGGTCCACATGCTCAGGAAGCCCTTTGACTGACCTACCCAGCGGGCCGTTTGTCTGATATCACTTTCAGGCACATCGCATATGGAGGCGTATTCACTTACTGTTTTCTGAAAAACAGAGTTTTTAAACTCCTCGTAGCCCTCTACATGATTCTCAATGAATGTCGGGTCAATCCAGGATTCTTCGATGAGAATGCGTGCAATGGCCTGATTGAAGTACACATCGGTTCCAGGGAGCAGCTGGATATGCAGGTCGGCAGTTTCTGAAGTTTGAGTTTTTCTGGGATCCACACAGATGATTTTAACGTGTGGATTGGCGGCTTTGTGAGCCTCCACCCTTCGCCAGAGAATGGGGTGGCACCAGGCCGGGTTACCACCCTCTACCAGAATACAATCGCTCTGCTCAATGTCATCGTAACATACCGGCACACAGTCTTCTCCCAAACTTTTTTTATAGGCCACCACGGCAGAGCTCATGCAAAGCCGGGAGTTGGTGTCAATGTTATTGGATTTGATGAAGCCTTTCATGAGCTTATTCCAGAGGTAATATTCCTCGGTGAGGCACTGGCCTGATACGTAAAAAGCCACCGAATCGGGGCCAAATTTGGAAATCAGACTTTTGAAAACTGCAGCTGTGCGGTCCAAGGCCTGATCCCAACTAACCCGCTTCATGGGCATGGATTTATGATACCTCATCTGAGGATAAAACAGGCGATCGGATTTGTCGTTGACCGTACAGTGCAGATTCATTCCTTTAGAGCAAAGCATGCCCCGGTTAACGGGGTGAGATTTATCCCCTTCTACATGGATTTTTCCATCAGGCAGCCGGGTTATTTCCACACCACAGCCTACTCCGCAATAGCTGCAGGTAGATTTAAACGTAGTTTCTTGGGATTTAGGATGCATGATAAGATAGTTCAGTAATGTTTTCAATCCATTCTGCCCGGGCCGATCTCACCACCTCACCAATGACAATAACCGATGGATTTTTAAAATTTTCTTTTTGAACCAGTTCAAAAATAGTGTCGATGGTGCCGGTAAGTAGTCGTTGCTCTGGCCGGCTACCGTTTTCAACGATTCCTACGGGCAGCATGGACTTGCCTTCATCAGAGAAAATGGCACAAATTTCTTTGAGACGGCTCATACCCATAAGTATGACCACCGTGGCCTGCGATTGGGCTGCAAGGTGTAAATCTGCAGGTAATTCATTATCTTTTGTATGGCCGGTAAGTACCCAGAAGCTTTCACTTGTTCCCCGTTTAGTCACCGCTATACCCGCCAGTGCAGGGGCGGCCACGCAACTACTTATTCCTGGTATAAGGGCGGTTTCCATACCAAAGGAGGCGGCATATTCCAGTTCTTCAAAACCCCTTCCAAATACCACAGGATCGCCTCCTTTGAGACGTACCACATGTTTACCGGCAAGCCCGTTCTGCACGATAATACGGTTAATTTCATTCTGAGACACGCTGTGCATGCCCATACGTTTGCCCACAAAAAGGAGTTCGGCCTCCGGGGAAGCATGGTGAAGGAGCTCCTGGTTTGCCAGAGCGTCATAGAGAATAATATCTGCCTGTCCCAATGCCTTTACGGCCTTCAGTGTAATGAGTTCCGGGTCGCCCGGTCCGGCACCTATTATTGTCAACTTCATATGAGTATATATACTTATATAATTGATTCACTTGCAAATGAAACGTAAAATTGAAATATAGGCAAACTATATGTTTAAAAATTGCTAAAATAATATTAATACAAATTTTATTTGGCTATTATTACTGATTGACATACATTTGTTAAATCAAAGTACTCAATAATTTTATGAGTATATTTAAGTAAGTATTATTTGCTATTTTATGATGGAAAAGTGCAAAATAGTTCTGGTGGGGAATGGGATGGTAGGTTACAAGTTTTGTGAGAAACTGGCCAATTCTCCGGTAGCGAAAAACGTTTCGCTGGTGATTTTTGGCGAAGAGCCCCGCCCGGCCTATGACCGGGTGCATCTGAGTGCCTACTTTGGTGAAAAATCGCTCGATAAGCTCACTATGGCTCCAGTAAACTGGTATGAGGAGCAGGGTTTTACCCTACATCTGGGTGATCCCGTGAAGGAAATAGACCGTCAGAAAAAAATCGTGACCTCGGTCAGAGGAATTACTGCCTCATTTGATTTTCTGGTATTCGCTACGGGGTCCGGGGCTTTTGTCCCTCCTATTGAGGGGGTGGGGCTTCATGGTGTTTTTGTATATCGTACCATTGAAGATCTTGACCTTATGAAAAGCTTTTCTGCCAAAGCCTCAAGAGGTGTGGTGATTGGCGGGGGGCTTTTGGGGCTGGAAGCGGCCAAAGCCTTGCTTGATCTGGGGATTAAAGACACCCATGTGGTGGAGTTTGCTCCTCGGCTTATGCCACGGCAGATCGATCTCGCCGGGTCAAAAGTGCTGGAAAACAAACTTGCCGAACTGGGCATCTGCGTTCATAGCAATAAGAACACAAGAAGATTTACGGGTGAAGACACAGTGAATGGTCTGGAATTTGACGACGGACAATTTCTGGATACCGATATGGTGGTGATTTCGGCAGGAATAAAACCCAGAGATGAAGTAGCTAAAAAAGCCGGGCTTTCCATCGGTCAAAGGGGAGGAATCATCGTAAACGAACAGATGCAGACCTCTGACAGGAATGTGTATGCCATAGGAGAATGTGCATTATATGATAACCAGATCTATGGATTGGTGGCACCCGGTTATGAAATGGCCGAGGTGGCATTAAATCATATGGCCCGCCAGATATCAGGAGGTTCTTTGACCGCCAAAACCCATTTTACCGGGTTTGATATGAGTACCAAACTGAAACTCATTGGTGTGGATGTGGCCAGTTTTGGAAATCCATTTATTCAGGAGCCCGAGTGCCAGACCATCGTTTACGAAAACAAGGCCAAGGGAATTTATAAAAGGGTCAATATTGACACCTTCAATAAGAAATTGCTTGGCGGAATACTGATTGGTGACGCGGCTCAGTACAATATGCTGCAGCAGATTTGCTCCAATGGATTGCTTATCCCGGCAGATCCCGAAGACATGATTCTGGGCTCAAGGGGAGGTGATGAAAACGCTACCGCGGGGGTGATGGGTTTGCCCGATACCGCCCTTATCTGCTCCTGTGAGGCGGTTTCCAAAGAGGATATCGTTCACCAGATTATCGAAAACGGGTGTGCCTCTCTGGAAGAAATCAAAAAGTCAACCAAAGCATGTACCGGCTGTGCAGGCTGTGTACCTCTGGTGAAGGATTTGATAGCGGGAGTGCTCAAAGAACAGGGCATAGTGCAGCGAAACACCATCTGCGAACACTTTAATTACACCCGGCAGGAATTGCTCAGTATGACAAAACTGAGAGGGCTGAAAACCTTTGATGAGGTATTGACCGGGCTGGGAAAAGGTCATGGCTGCGAGACCTGCCAGCCAGTGGTATCTTCTATACTGGCGAGTCTCTGGAACGAGAATGTACTGGAAAAAGGGCGGGATGTTTCGCAGGATTCAAATGATCGTTTTCTTGCGAATATTCAACGTGGAGGTACCTACTCGGTGGTGCCCCGAATTCCGGGGGGAGAAATAACTCCTCAAAAACTCATCGTAATCGGAGAAGTAGCAAAGAAGTATGGCCTTTATACAAAAATAACGGGCGGCCAGCGAATTGACCTTTTCGGAGCTCATGTGGGCGATCTGCCACAAATTTGGGAGGAGCTCATAGCCGCAGGATTTGAAAGTGGCCATGCCTACGGCAAAGCCTTGCGTACAGTGAAGAGTTGCGTAGGTACCACCTGGTGCCGTTTCGGGGTGCAGGATTCGGTGAGTTTTGCCATAGAAGTAGAAAACCGCTACAAAGGACTGCGTTCTCCGCATAAATTAAAGTCTGCCGTTTCTGGCTGTACCCGGGAATGTGCCGAGGCCCAGAGCAAAGATTTTGGAATTATTGCTACAGAAAAAGGCTGGAACCTGTACGTATGCGGGAATGGAGGCTCCAGACCCCGCCATGCAGACTTTTTTGCCAGCGATCTCGACAGCGAGACCTGCATAAGATACATTGACCGTTTCCTGATGTTTTATATCCGTACCGCCGAGCCTTTGCAACGCACCGCCACCTGGCTCGATAAAATGGAAGGAGGGCTTGCTTATCTGAAGTCCGTCATCATCGATGATGTGCTGGGTATCTGTGAGGAACTCGAAAACGAAATGAACACGCTGGTAGGTAATTACAAATGTGAGTGGAAAGAAGCAGTGGAAAATCCTGAAATCAGAAAGAGATTCAGCCATTTTGTGAATCTTCCACACGAGAAAGACCCCACCGTGGAGCTGATACCTATGAGGGAGCAGGTGAGGGCCACCGACTGGAACCATTGAGAACCATCACTTACAAAATGAAAAAGTACGAACCATGATAATGGAAATAGCAGAAAAAATAAGCTGGGTAAAAGCCTGTAAAATAAGCGATGTACCCGAGAATGGCGGGGCCTGCGTTTTGCTGAATGATGAGCAGATAGCCATCTATAATTTCACCCGGCGGGGCGAATGGTACGCATCCCAGAACCTTTGTCCGCACAAAAAGCAGATGGCTCTTTCACGGGGTATGATCGGCTCGGCCGGAGATATTCCAAAAGTGGCCTGTCCCTTTCATAAAAAGACATTCTCGCTGCAATCAGGGTCTTGTTTAACGGGCGAATATTATACCATCAGGACCTACCCGGTGAAAGTAGAAGACGGCATGGTTTATATAGGAATTTGATGAAGTGCATTTGTAACCGGTAAAGGGCCTTCGGTTTGAAGGTCTTTTATTCTTCTATCTTTGTAATCCATGAATAGTGTTGATCAAACCGTTGGAAAAAAGCTTACCAGGCAATACATCATTGCTTTGCTGCTGGTGGCTATACTCACGCTGGTAGGTCATTTACTTATTCAAACATCGCTTTCTGAATCTTCAGACAGTAGCCATGTCATTAATCTGGCAGGGAGGCAACGCATGCTGAGTCAGCGGCTCACAAAACTGACATTTATCCGGTCATTTGACCCTCAAAACTGGAACGAAGAAGACCAGAAAGAGTTTGGCGAAAGCCTGAGCACCTGGGAACTGGTGCATGCCGGATTAAGAGACAATAAACTAAAGGAAGATCAGAAGTATGAAGTAAAAAATTCGCCGGCAATCAGTTCGTATTTTGAGCAGATTGAGAAACCTTTTGATCAGATGATTGCTATTTTCAAAGGAGTAGAAAAGGGTGAAGCTCCTGATACGCTTTCTTTGAAAAGACTTCAGCAGATGGAGCGGGCATTTCTGATGGGCATGGATAAGATCGTATATGAATACGATCAGGAAGCCACGAAGAAACTTAAGGCTATCCGGATTTCTGAATTTCTTATCCTTTTCCTTACCCTGTTTACCCTGCTTTTTGAATACGGTCTTATTTTCAATCCGCTTACGGCGTATGTAGGGAAGGTACTCAAAGAAATGGTAGATTCTGAGGGCCGTCTGCAGGAAACCCTGGATCGGCTCAGGCTTTCTAACCGCCTGCTTCAGACTACACAGAAAGATCTGGAGAAAGCGACAAAGGAAAAATACGATCTTATCAGAAAAGAAGATCAGGTACGCTCGGCCTCGCTCCTGGAAGGGCAGGAGGAAGAGCGGAAACGCCTTTCACGTGAAATTCATGATGGTCTGGGTCAGCTGCTTACCGGCATCAAGCTTACTTTGGGAAAAATGAAGCCCAGGGATGAAAATCCAACATTTGTGAGAGCCTACGAGCAAATGAATGGGCTGCTGAACGAAACCATAACAACTACGCGGGCCGTTTCTTTTAACCTGATGCCCACTGTGCTTAACGATTTCGGTATTGCTTCGGCACTACATATCCTTATTCAGCAGACACGCGGAGCAGGCAACACGGAGATCACTCTGGAGGTAGACAATGAAGGTAAAAGATATGATCAGAAAATTGAGATTGCCGTGTACCGCATTGTTCAGGAAGCACTTAATAATATTTATAAGCATGCCGGAGCTACCCGGGCCAAGGTGGCCGTATCTGATGAAACCGAATACCTTGAAGTAAGTATTACAGATAACGGCCAGGGATTTAACCCCAATACGCTGGATGATAGTCGTAAGTCGCTCATTCACAATGGAATAGAAAACATGAAAACACGGGTGGGCCTTCTTAATGGCACCTTTAAGCTTACTACCATAGAAGGAGAGGGAACTGATATTTTCATTAAATTGCCGCTTCAATCAGCTTGAAGTTATGTCTCAAAAAATCAGGGTATTTCTGGTAGATGACCATGAAGTGGTACGAAAAGGAATGAAGTTTCTTCTGGAAGATGAAGAATCGCTGGAAATTGTAGGCGAGGCAGCAGGAGGGAAGGAAGCTATTGCTAGCATTCCCCAGATAAAGCCTGAGCTGGTCTTATTGGATATTAACATGCCCGAAATGAACGGCATAGAAACGGCCAAAGTGTTGCGAAGAGAACAGCCTGCGGTAAAGATTCTGATTTTTTCCATGCACAATGACCCCGATTACATCCTGAAAAGTATTGAAAGCGGGGTAGATGGATACATTCTGAAAAACACAGAGAAAGAGGAAATCGTGAAGGCGATACGTACGGTTTACGGGGGAGAAAAATATTTTCCGCCCGAAGTTTCGGCTATTCTGGTGTCTGCCTTGCAAGGCAAAGGCATATCTCCTGCTAAAAGAGAAAAACCCCGATCACGGGTAATGGATAAACTCTCCCGGAAAGAGCTGGAGATTCTTCGGTTTATTTCGAATGGCATGAGCAGCAAGGAAATCGCCGAAAAACTGGATCTGAGTATCCGTACGGTAAGTAATCACCGGGCCAATATGCTGAAGAAAACCGGCCTGAATAACACCGCAGAACTCATACGAATGGTAACGAATGAAGGGTTTTGAGAACTTTCCCATTTACTTTGATTACGCTGCCACCACTCCGGTGGACCCGCAGGTGATGGAGAAAATGTTACCTTGGTTTACCAGTCAATACGGAAACGCATCCAGTAGATTTCATGCGTATGGCTGGCTGGCAGAAGAGGCGGTAGATGAGGCGAAAAGCACCATTGCAAAAATCAGTGGCTTTTCATCAAAAGAAGTCATTTTCACTTCCGGAGCAACAGAGTCTATCAATCTGGCATTGATTGGTTACTTTGAAAATCTGGGTTTTAAGGGCAGGCTTATCACGGTTAAAACCGAGCACAAAGCTACGCTGGATACCGCTGCTTATTTGGAAGCTAAGGGTGTCGAAGTGGTATATCTCGGAGTTAATTCCGACGGAGAATTAGATCTGGAAGAATTGGGAAATTCCATGGATTCAAGTACGCGATTGGTTTCGGTAATGCAGGTCAATAATGAAACCGGAGTGATCAATCCTTTAGAAGAAATCGTTGAAATCTGTCGAAGGAGAGATATAAAAGTACATGTGGATGCCACGCAAGGGGTAGGGAAATTGCCCATTCCGCAAGCAGATTTAGTCAGTTTTTCAGGGCATAAAATATATGGACCCAAGGGTGTGGGCGGTCTTTTGGCAAAGCAGGAAATAAAGCTGACTCCACAGATACACGGAGGAAAGCACCAGCGAAACAGAAGAAGCGGCACGCTAAATGTTCCGGGAATTGTGGGTTTGGCAGAGGCCTTAACGATTTCTGAGAAAGTGAGAGAGGAGGAAAATCTCCTACTCATGCAGCACAGTCGAAAACTGGAAAACAGCTTGAAAAAAGCTCTGGATTTTATTGAGATCAATGGAGAAAAAGCATCCCGGGCACCAGGCTTCTCCAATATTTGTTTCAAAGGTCTGGATGGCGAGGAATTGCTGATGAAAATGACACAAATTGCTGTTTCCAACGGATCGGCCTGTAATTCAGCTTCCACCGAGCCCTCTTATGTGCTGCGGGCCATGGGGCGGTCTGAGGCAGATGCGTATTCGTCCATTCGCTTTAGTTTGGGTAGATTTACCACGGAGGAGGAAATAGAAAGGTCGATTGGGCACGTTATAGAGACAATAAAGGTATTATAAACCCGAAGGGTCGACAGTATTATAAAATGTAAAGATTTGTATACAATCGTTTTGGCGGGATTTTGGCCCTTTAAGCCAAAATCATGACAAAACATACACGGAAAAAAATGATCAGAGACAACCACGGCAGACCTATCAATTACCTGCGACTGGCAGTGACAGATCGCTGTAACCTGCGTTGTTTCTACTGTATGCCCGAAGAAGGCATCCAGTTTCTGCCGAAACCACATTTGCTCACCTTTGAAGAAATGGTGCGTATGGTGACTCTGATGGCCGAAATGGGCATCACTAAAGTGCGGATCACCGGAGGAGAGCCATTCGTACGAAAAGACATGATGGCTTTCCTCCGCAGTCTGAAAAATATCCCGGGGATTGAGCAGATAAACATTACTACCAATGGCGTGTTAACCGCCCCGCTGGTTCCCGAATTGAAAGAGTTTGGGATCAGTTCGGTCAATTTAAGTCTGGATACGCTGGATCGCGAACGGTTCAAAGAAATGACCCGCAGAGATGATCTGCCCAATGTGCTGAAAACCCTGGATACCCTGCTGGAAAACGGCATTAAAACCAAGGTCAATGCCGTGGTGATGGCTGGCAAAAACGATATGGATATTTTGCCTTTAGTGAACCTGACCAAAGAGCTTCCCGTTTCCGTACGTTTTATTGAAGAAATGCCTTTCAATGGCAGCGGCATCAATAAAGAGGCCTTTATGAGTCATACCCGCATCATGGATAAAATTCGGGAAGCTCATCCTTCGCTCACCAAACTCAAAGATGAGCCGAATTCCACTTCCTATAATTATTCAATCGACGGCCACAAAGGCTCCGTGGGCGTGATTGCAGCGTTCAGTCGTACGTTTTGCGGCACTTGTAACCGAATCCGGGTAACACCCACCGGCACCCTGAAAACCTGCCTTTACGATGACGGCGTAATGAACATTCGTGACCTTTTGCGGTCTGAACCTGATGATGAAATCATCAAAGAAACTCTTCTTAACGCATTCTCTCACCGCCCTAAAGACGGTTTCGAAGCCGAAGCCAAGCGGGCTGCAGTGGTGAGTGAGAGTATGACTACGATTGGGGGGTAGATATTAAAAGGAACTAATAGTTGGTAAAATAACATTCGTGTTATAGCTATCAAGTTCTCTTAGAATCAATAAATATTCATAAAAAGCATCTCCCCATGGCGAGAAATTTTCAGTTCTATCGGCATAGTTCAGAGTATATGCTGAAATAAAAAATTTAGACTCTTTTATTTTATTAATTAATTCAATGAAATCTGACTCTAAAAAAGGTATATACACCATTATTTCCTTGACAAAATGGGACACATTTTCAAAGGCATCATTATGAATTAATAATCTATAACTAGCTGGGATTCTATTATTCGGAGTTCCTAAGACCGTTGTTTTACTTATCGAATTGGGATTCCCACTCTTACAAAGCGAAAGGAACTCGGCTTTTTCAATGACCTTAAAGTCAATATGATTAGCGGGTAGCCCATTGGAGTGTAAAACCTCAGTAAGCACTGCCTTCCCCCTTCCAACAATTTGTTGTGAATAGCTATAAATCAATTTATTAATTCTACTCTTATCTAAGTTTTCTTTCGGAATTACCACTACCCTGTAAAAAATGTAACTCGAAATGAATGCAAGACTGAGGCCTGATAAGACCACTCCTATTTCAGAACCATATCTAAAAAACTCTGGCACCTCTGAAAACAAAATCTCAACGCAAAAAACTATAACCGAACTAGCAATTACTCCTACTAGCAGTAATCTTTTGATCTTTGTTTTCATGATCTTTACCCGTTAAATTTCATTTTTTACAATACAAATTTGGCTCCAACAGCTCGGATTTTCCTCTGCTCTCCGAAGCTTTCAGCTTCGGTGTGGCGAATTCAAACCTCTGGTTTGAGAATAATTTTCAGCCCAATTTGAATTCATTTGATGGAGTAATAATAGCCGTCTTTTTTCTAAATACCGGCCAGAGGCCGCTTTCACCACTACGAAGGCAGAGCCTTCGCAGAGCGGGGGTTTGCTATCTTTTTGGACAGATTTGAATTAAGCCCTCACAGGAGGAATTGGACAAAAAGACTACCATTTTCTCAAATTTTTCCTTCTCCATTTCAATCATGTGAGATATTCTATTTCGATATTTTATTACCAGATTATTGTATTCCGGATTGTCAACTAGTTTCGCAAAAAGAATGCCCTTATATGCCCTTTCTATTTCAGAAAAGCGAAATCCAAATTTATCGTAAACATCAGAATTGTATAATTTATCAAGGCTCTCATAACTGTTAAATTCTTCAAAAACCTGAAAGCCAATTGATGTCATAAATTCATTAACCATTTTTACCCATTTGTCAATATCAGCATGAGTTCTTATTTGAAAAGAATAACTATTCTGATTAACATAATGAGCATAATTATACGACAGCGTATTAGGGTTTAACTGGACATCAGTTATTTTTTCACAAATCTTGTTCACCTGATAATCTAAAATAATAACCGAAACGCTTGCCTCATAGATATCACCATAACTGGCAAATCCGTATCTAAAGCGATATTCATTTAAAATATTTTTTTATAAAAGTCTTTTGTCCCTTTAAAACCTCTTGGCTCCAGAATCTCTCCAAACCGAAGGCGTAATAAATGCCGAAGTTCACTGGCTTTCATAATCCATATAATTAATTTCCAAATGGCAAATTGTTTTAAATCATTTGCACTCTGTTTCACACAAAACTCAACAAGCAAATCTAGGCTAAGAATTACTTCCCCCTTTTCAGAGCCTCCGCCAGTTAAAGCTATCCGAGAAAATCTGTACGATCCCTGCCCGTCCGGCAGGCGGGCGTGCCCCATCAATACATCATCCCAAACAAATACATCGGAATTTTATTCAGATAGCCTATTTCCAGATCATCGGCGGCTACGTAGGCGTTTGTTTCGTTTTGAATTTGCTTTTTGTTTTTTGACTTTCCGCCTATTTCTAATAGTAGGTCCTTATCTGGTAGGTAAATATCTCCCGGCCCTTTGGGTTGAGCTATTTCCAGCCCTGCATGCTGTAACTGATTGACCATAAAAGCCTCCCGTATATTTCCGATTTCATTGACAGACCGCAGCATATAGGCCAGATTAGTGTTTTCCAGATAGATTTTGTCTGGCTTTTGAAGGATAGAAATGCCTTTGCCCTCCCGGTTCAGAAAATTGAGAACTCCTGCCGTTTCCAGGGCGTGTAAATATGATTTGACTGTATTTCGGCTGATGCCCAGTTTCTCTGCTATTGCCGTAATATTCAAGCTAAACGGAGGAGATTCCACTATTACTCCCAGCAGTTTTTTGATTTTATGCGTGTTCTCCGGCGAATAGTCGTTGATATACGCCATGTCAATATTCAAGGTAGTATCCAACGTCTGCATGAGCCGGGTTTGGAAGCTTTCCGGTCGTAGATTTTTGGCAAAAGGATAGTAGCCTGTCTTCAAATATTCCCGGAATAGGGGAATTGGAGTGAACTGCTGCGTAAGTGTTGTGGCCATTTCCACGTGATCTGACAACAGATTTTCCAGAGCTACCGGCTCCAGTTTTATTTGATGCACCAGCTCCAGATATTCTCTAAAAGACAACCCCCCCATGTCATAAATGGCGACCCGGCGGCTTAAATCGGCCTCACCTTTGAGGAGTTCAAGTGCTGACGACGAAGAGATGATTACCTGCAAGCCGGGATACGCATCATAGAGGTGTTTTATCATACCAGACCAGCCCTGAACTTTATGAACTTCATCTACCAGCAGCACCTGCCCGCCCATGAGCGTAAAGTCTGCTGCCAGATCCATCAGATTATGGGTATAGAAATACGGATGATCCAGCGTTACGTACAGATTCCGGGTGGTATCCTTTAATTCGTACTTCAGATACTGTAGCATCATGGTGGTTTTACCCACCCCTCGCAGGCCTTTCAGGCATAAAAATCGCTCATCCCAGGGGAGTTTGGTGTATAAATACCGCTTAAAACTGTCTGAAACCTGTGCCAGAAGTGCGTTCTGGTATCTGAATAATTCCTCCATTTTGATCTTAACTGAAACCAAAAATAGAAATTATTGATCTCATTTCAAACCGTTTTATTCATTATTTGGTTTTTATTCAGACCGCTTTTTGCAAATATTGATCTCTACTCAGACCGTTTTGCACATAATTTGATTTGAACCCACACCCATTTATCAAAAGCCGCAAGTTCAATTCACCACATTCACCACCTCACCGGCCATCCAGGCTTTGATGTTATCGGTTACTATCTGGAAGAGGCGTTTTCTGGCTTCCAGCGAAGCCCAGGCGATATGCGGAGAGATGATAAGGTTTTTTGCTCCGAAGAGTGGGTTGCCGTTTTTGGGTGGTTCGGTGGTTAGTACATCAAGAGCTGCACCGGCAATTACGCCTTCATCAAGAGCCATGCGTAGATCGGATTCGTTGATGAGTGGGCCGCGACCAGTATTGATCAAAATGGCCGTTTGCTTCATCTTTTTGAGGCTTTCGGCATTGATAAAGCCTTTGTTTTCTTCGGTAAGCGGGCAGTGCAGACTCACAAAATCCGATTTTGCCAAAAGCTCATCCAACTCCACGGTGTTGTATTTGGGGTGCGGTTTGTCTGATTTTCTATTGACTAAAACATTCATCTCAAAGGCTTCGGCCAACTGAGCCACTTTTTCGCCGATATCGCCGATGCCTACCAGTCCGAGCGTCTTCCCCGCCAGTTCGGTAAGGGTGTAATCGTAATAACAGAAGTCGGGGCTGGCCTGCCATTTTTCGGGCTCATTATGCTCGGCAATGCGATTGGTGAACGCCAGAATCATGGCAAAAACATGCTGAGCTACCGACATGGAGCTGTAATTTTTGGCATTGGTCACTACAATTCCATGCTTTTTCGCGGCCTCCAGATCTACCACATTATAACCGGTGGCCGTTACGCCTATGTACTTTAATTTAGGCAGTTGACTAATTATCTTCTCATCTAAAATCGACTTGTTGGTCAATACAATTTCGGCGTCTTTGGCACGTTCCACGGTTTGTTCGTAAGAGGTACGGTCATAAGAGGTAAAATTCCCAAGATTCTTCAATTCGGAAAGGTCGAGTTCCTCTGGGTGAGAGCTGTAGGCGTCAAGAAAAACAATATTCATGGGTTCTGGTTTCTGTTCGGTAAATTGCGGCCGTTTGTTAACTGCCAATGCCAAAAATACAGAAAAACGTTTCATTAAAGCCGTATAATACGTTCGGACTTGAGGCCAGTGCCTCCTCATTCATTGAGATTAACGCCATAAAAGAAGCTCAGGAGCTCATTTCTTCGCCGGATTTTAATCTGGAAAACGTATTGATCCTTGGAGGAGGGAGCAATCTTCTGCTAACCCGGGACTATGAGGGTCTGGTAGTAAAAAACAACCTTAAAGGCATTGATTTTAAAGAAGACGGTGATTCTGTATGGGTTACAGCAGGTGGTGGGGAAGTGTGGCATCATCTGGTGATAACCTGTGTTGAGAAAGGATATGGTGGCATTGAAAACCTTTCACTGATTCCGGGAACTGTGGGGGCTGCTCCCATGCAGAATATCGGTGCATACGGAGTGGAAATTAAGGATGTTTTTGTCCATTTGACCGCCCTGAATCTGATCACAGGAGAGCTGGAAATTTTTGACAATAAATCCTGCGAATTTGGCTATCGCGAAAGCATTTTCAAGCATTCTCATAAGGGCAGGTATCTGATATGTGAGGTTACTTTTCAATTGACTAAAACACCTCAACTTCACCTGGAATACGGGGCTATTCGCGATACTTTGACGGAGATGGGTATTGAAAACCCAACGATCAGAGAGGTGAGCCAGGCAGTGATTGCCATTCGGCAATCCAAACTTCCGGATCCGACAGAGATTGGTAATTCGGGTAGCTTTTTTAAAAATCCGGTGGTGGAGAAATCACTTTTTGACCAAATCAAAGCGGTTTATCCTTCGGCTCCCTCGTATCCGGTAGATGAGCATCATATAAAATTGCCGGCAGGCTGGCTTATTGAGCAGGTTGGCTGGAAAGGCTACACGCGAGGTGCTATAGGAGTTCATAAGAAACAGGCACTGGTACTGGTCAATTACGGAGGAGGGGCCGGAGAAGACATAAAAAGACTATCGGAAGATATTCAGGCTTCGGTTTTTGAAAAATTTGGAGTTAGCCTGCAGGCCGAAGTAAATATTATCTAATTTGGCAATAGCTAATCACCCTATAACCCTTCGAAGATGCAAGTTTCACATGTAATCTCTGATCTGGCTTTGGGCCTTGTGGGCCTTTATGTTTTTTTCAGATACATCATTCGTTTGCCACTGATGGAAACCGTTCTTTGGGAATCGTTTGTGCTTTCGGTAACAGTGGCCGCATTTTTTGGAGCTGCAAGGTTTGCCGGGCTGGAGCAGGCGGGGTATGTGGCCGGATTCTTTCAGAATCTTGCTTCTACGGTAGGTGCATTGGGGCTGGCGGTGGTGGCCTGGTTTAAAGTTTGGAAAGACAATACGCTGGATAATAAGATTGGCGTAACCGTACTTACTATCGGGTTTCTGCTTTTTGTTATCAATCAGGTGATGGGTTTACATCAAATCATCCGGTTTATTCCGGTGGTATGTATGCTCCTGGTAGCCGGGGCTGCTGTAAAGGGCCTGTTAAACGGCCAGATTTCGCTGGCACTTTGGCTGTTTGCAGGGGTGGCTTTTGCAGCACTTGCCACGTTCAGAGACAGCTTTGTGGCCGATGATCACAATGCCATCGATGTATATCATTATCTACTGGCAGCATCTGTTCTTTGTTTTGGAATGGCGGCGTCAAAGCCTTCTTTATAATCATTATTCCACCATCTTCTTCAGCGATTGAAGGGCCTTGCCACTTTCCAGTGATTCCCGGGCCTGAGCCAGGCCTTCTTCAATTGGAATATTTCTGGCTACACCCAGGGCCAGTGCGGCATTGGCAAGCACCACGTTGGTTTGTGCGGTTGTACCCTTGTTTGATAAGACATCTATCATAATACGGGCCGATTCCTCCAAAGTACCTCCTCCGTGAATTTCTTCCTGGTTTATTGACTCAAAACCAAAAGCGGAGGGAGAAAACAACTCGCCTTCGTCGGCTGAGGGAAAATGAGACGAGAACATGAAATCTCCTGTAAGAGAAACTTCGTCATAAACGGCCAGGTCAAAAATAACTCCGAAACGCCCTCCCATTTTCCGGAAGAGCTGTTCGTAGAGTTCAAAAACGCAGAGATCGTAAACCCCCGAAATCTGTTTGGTAACACGGGCCGGGTTTAGCAGAGGACCCAGCATATTGAAGAAGGTTTTCATGCCCAGCTCACCGCGAATAGGCCCTACATGCCGCATGGCCGGGTGAAACAATGGTGCGTGGAGGTAACAGATATCGGCTGTTTCCAGCTTTTTTTTCAGATAATCGGTATCATTGGTAAATTTTACACCCAGAAATTCCAGTACTGTACTGCTGCCCACAGAACTACTTACGCCATGATTGCCATGTTTGGCCACCTGCTGGCCTGCACCGGCCACTACAAAGGCTGCGGAAGTAGAAATGTTAAAAGTATCTTTTCCATCACCCCCGGTGCCACATACATCCATGGCGTCAAAATCGTTTAGATCAAGCTTCACCGAGACCTCCAGCATGGCATCACGGAAACCTTCGAGCTCAGCGGCGGTTATGCCTTTTTGCTGAATGCCCATCAGAAATGCCGCTATTTGCGAACCATTGACCTCTCCATGAGCTATTTTTGTCAAGGCGGTATAGGCCTCATCACGGGTGAGCGATTGGTTTTGAACCAGCTGGTTGAGATAGGTTTTCATTCCTTCCTAAATTTCTTCGGTGCTAAAATTTCCACAAAATTGTCGGTTTTAGTTCAGAAGGCCTAAGAACTGTTCCGAAAGAGTATACCTAAAAACCGTAGTTTGAGTAATTTTACAACTCAAAACAGAAAAGTTATGAGGATTCCGGCGGCATTGGTGATTTTAATGTGGGTTTTTGGTTGCTCCAATGTGGAGCGGCTGGATACAACGGCGGTGAAAGAAGTGATGGAATCGCACGAAATCAAAAAGATTACCGAGGCAGATATTATGTCGGCCCTTGACCGAATGGGGCTCAAAGTGGCCTCAGAGATTGATTCTGTAAACTGTGATGCACGCTACAGCTATGCACGTTCCATGGCAGAATCCGGAAAATTCACTCTGGAAAAAGTAAATGCTGAAGGGTATGCCAGCGAGTTTCCCAAAGACCGGCAGATGGTGGAAGCACTGGCCTATGAAGTAGAACAGGGAAAGGCTGTCAATCCTACACCACAAAAACTGGATGACCGGCTTTTTGCCTTTTATTTTACCGCAGACTGTGCTTCAGAAAAATCAGGACTGGAACTGTGGAAACTTACCATTGACCGTCCCACAATTATTCAGAGTATGGAGTAATTTGTTTATTCTGGCATACTTCTTGACTTTTTCCGGGAAACTATTGTAGCTTTGCCGCCTCATTATGAAGCAGAAGACCTACATATTCAAAGCATTAGGGGTGTTTATGAGCCTTTTTGTGCTCACCACCGTGCTTTCCAGAGGTCTGGTAAAAAGCCAGATGCTGGAGCGTGCTGCTTCATCACAAAGCCCCTCAGACGATCAGAATGACGAACAGGCCCATTTCTCTGAGCTCAGTTCAGAAGTAGTCATCCCATCTGTTGCGTTTGATTTTAGTGGAGATTTTGTTACCATTCCTACTCCCGATTTCCGTGTTTTACTCGTAGAAGCCGGATTTTCCGCTTTTACCAAACCACAGTACCGGATATCGTATTTTGAGAAACTTTTTGAGCACCATATTGCCATAAACGCTCCCTGATTTGTCATCGATTTCCTGATTTTCAGACCGGGTTCACGGTCACTTTTCAAACAAAATTTTTCATAAACGGCTGTGTCCCGCAGCATGTTTTTCACGGTTAACCACGTCTTTGGCAGGGACAAAAGACTAAAAAACTATGCGAAATAGAAATGGAATACTGGCACTGGTAGTAATTCTGCTTTCCGTAAGTGCCTATTACCTGATCAGAACCTTCAAAGCAAACAGCGTACGTAAAGACGCCACAGCCTATGCCACCCAGGCAGACGGCAATGTAGACCCACAGGTGAAGCAACGTTATCTGGATTCACTTTGGAAACAGCCTGTTTTTCTGGGTACCACGCTGGAAGACCTCACCAAGCAGGAGCTGGGCCTTGGTCTTGACCTTCAGGGCGGTATGCACGTAATTCTGGAAGTTTCATCCAATGAAATCCTGAAGTCTCTTGCCAGCAGCAGCCGTGATCCCCGTATCAATCAGGCGATAGCCGCTGCTACTGAGAAATCGGTTTCAAGTTCAGATCATTATGTAGATTTATTTGTACAGGAGTTTCGTAAAATAGCTCCGAATGAAAAATTAGCCCGTATTTTTTCCAATGCCTCAAACCGGGGTGAGCTGAACCTCAATTCTTCGGATCAGGAGGTGATCACCTATCTTAAAAGTGAGGTAGACGGTGCTTTCGACCGTGCATTTAATATCATTCAGACACGTGTCGATAAATTTGGTGTGGCTAACCCCAATCTTCAGAAACTGCCAGGAACCAACCGCATTCAGGTGGAGCTTCCGGGTGTAGATAATCCGCAGCGGGTTCGTAAGCTTCTTTCCGGAGCCGCCAAACTTGAATTTTGTGAAGTATATGAAATGAATGAGATAGGCAGTTCTATGGATGCCCTGGGAGCTTATCTTACGCGTCTGGATATCGAACAGCGTGCCAGCAATAAACCAGCTGCAGGCAAAGCGTTGGCTTCAGATTCTGCCAGTCTTCAGAATGAGTTGAATGATCTGGCTGCACAGCTGGCCGGTGGATCTGATTCCACAGCCGCAGGAGATTCGCTATCTAACATGAGCAATACCTTCTCAAATCTTTTTGTGAACACTGGTTTTGGCCTTGCGGTGCGTACCAAAGATACTTCACGTGTAAATGAGATACTTCAGAGAGGAGAAGTGAAAGAGCTTTTTCCTGCAGATCTCAGCTTTGTGTATGATGTGAAACCTTTCACCAATACGGCAAACAACGAAGATCTGGTAAATCTGTACATGGTAAAAGATCTGGGTAATGCTCCGCTGGAAGGCGATGTGATTACAAACGCCCGCCAGGATTATGACCCCATGACCGGTAAGCCCGATGTAACGATGCAGATGAATGCCGCAGGTTCAAGAAAATGGAGAGAACTTACAGCAGCCAATGTAGGTCAAAGAGTAGCCATCATTCTGGATAATTTTGTGTATTCGGCTCCGAACGTAAACCAGGAGATCAGCGGTGGGAGCTCCAGCATCTCAGGTAACTTCACTCTGGAGGAAGCGACCGATTTAGCAAACGTATTGAAAGCAGGTAAATTACCTGCACCTACCAATATCATCGAAGAAGCGGTGGTAGGAGCCTCTGTGGGTAGCAGTGCTGTGAAAGCCGGGGTTATTTCGTCAATTGTCGGTTTGATTTCAGTACTCATCTTTGTGTTGCTGTACTATAACCGTGCGGGCTGGATCGCCAACGTGGCCCTTTTAGTTAACCTTTTATTACTGCTTGGAGTTATGGCTTCTTTCGGAGCTACCCTTACTCTTCCCGGTATTGCGGGTATTGTACTTTCAGTAGGTATGTCGGTAGATGCCAATGTACTTATCTATGAGCGTGTTAAAGAAGAGCTGAAAGAGGGCAGGCCGTTTGCTACGGCCTTACGCAATGGGTTTAAGTTTGCGATGCCTTCCATACTTGACTCAAACCTTACCACACTGATTACCGGTGTCATCCTGTTCATCTTCGGTACAGGTCTTGTTTTAGGTTTTGCCACTACCCTGCTTATCGGTATTTTCACTTCGCTTTTCTGTGCGATATTCATTTCGCGTCTCATTTTCGAGTACTATATCTCGAAGGGTAAAGAAGTGAAATTCTTCACAAACTGGACCGAGAAGCTATTCAGTGATACCAAAATTAACTTCGTAGATAACCGCCGTAAGTTTTACATGGTTTCTGCAGCCATTATCATAGCCGGTGCCATTTCTATTGGTATCAAAGGTTTCGGGTTGGGTGTAGATTTCAAAGGAGGACGTACCTACGTGGCTAAATTTGAAAATACCGTGGCTACAGAAGATGTACGCCAGGCCATGGAAAACGCCGGCATTACAGCTGAAGTAAAGACTTTCGGGGGATTTGATCAGGTTAAAATTACTACTGCCTATCAGATTGACAATACGTCTCCTGAAGTAGAGCTTCAGATTCAGGATCAGATTAATGGGATCGTAGGAGAAATTTCGGGCAATAAAGGAGAGGTAGTGAGCTCGTCAAAAGTGGGACCTACTATAGCGAATGATACCATCTGGTCTTCACTGAAAGCGATCCTTTACTCGCTCATTCTTACGTTTATTTACATCTTGATCAGATTCCGCAACATTGCGTTCAGTTTTGGAGCTGTGGTGGCTCTGTTCCATGATGTACTGGTCATACTGGGTATTTTCTCCATTTTCAATGGAATTCTGCCTTTCTCGCTGGATATTGATCAGGCTTTTGTGGGTGCAGTGCTTACGCTTATGGGATATTCAATGAATGACACTGTGGTGGTTTTTGACCGTGTTCGTGAATACTTAAACGATAAGAGAGCAGCCAACGAGTCGATCGGATCGGTTATCAATAACGCCTTGAACAGTACACTTAGCCGTACGGCGGTTACAGGTATTGCTACCTTACTCGTTCTTTTGATTCTCCTTATTTTTGGAGGAGAAACCATCCGTGGATTTATTTTCGCGATGTTCCTTGGTGTAATTGTAGGAACGTATTCGTCGCTTTACATTGCAGCTCCAATTGTGGTAGATGCGATGCAGCGTCAGCGTTCGAAAAGCACGACTGTTCCGGCCGAGGCAGAAGCAGCGGTGGTACCAGCTGGGAAAAAGAAGTAAAAGAGCAAATTACGTTTAGATTATGAAAAGAGGCTGCCCGGGAGGGTGGCCTCTTTTGTTTGCGTCAAATATCAAGGAACGAGGTTTTTCTTGCTGTTAATGAAACTCAAGTTTCAAGGTCGTCCTTCGTGAAAGTAGTAGTATCTCCCGGCAAAGCAGGAACCTGATATCCTCCAAAATCGCAGTAAACATTCTTCAAAAGTGATTTGAGTTTCTCTTTCTCTGCAGCATTGAGATTCGTGTTAAAAAGGTAGAGCTGGCGGAGATTAGTAAGAGAATGGAGTTTTTCCAGAGAACTAAATGAGATATCGGTAGTACTGAGATTGAGTCGGGTCAAATGAGTGAGCGTTGAGAAATCAGGCTCGATCGGGTCAAATTTTGAACCGCTTAAATCAAGTACCGTAAGGTTTTCAAAAGAAGAAATTACGGAAAACGCTTTTGCCGTGATACTCTGCGATCCACTCCGGAACCATACCAATTGGCTCGCAAAGGGCCTGAATACTTCCCAGTCTTCAGCAGTAAGGGTTTTACCGGTTAGACTCAACGAAAGAAAGGAGGAATTTTGAGCTACGGGAGTGAGTGCAAAACCGCTTTTTTGCACTTTTTCCAGCGACTCGGCATCAGGTTTTCTAACCTCCACATCGGGTAAAGGAACCGGAGTTTCAGCAGGTTTATTCAGAGAACTTAGAGCCCGTTTTACGGCTTCGGTCTGTTTGAGTTCTGACACCTTTCTGTCAAAAGGGACTCCGGAGTTTATCCACCATTCAATGAGCGTAATTTCCTGAGCGGTAAGCTGGGGTTTACCATCAGGCGGCATGTGATCTTCGTGGTCTTTTTCAAGAAGTAACCGGGAATAGAGATCAGATTCAGCTGCCTGATGAGCCACTAAAACCTCTCCGCTTTCTCCCCCTTTGGTAATCCATTCCTCTCCATCAAGCCGTAGTTCTCCTTTTTGTTTTTTAGCCGAATGGCAGCTCCAGCATTTTTCAGCAAAAATGGGCTCAATGATATCACGGTAAACGATTGCCTGCTGAATATCAGTGATTTCGGGTTTTTGATACTCTGTACTGGCCAAACCAAAATAGTCTTCTCCGTGTGTTAGGTTTCCGCCCCAATGTCCGGTGAGCCCCAGAAACACAGCAGTGATTATCCAAAGGGAATTTTGCCAAACGGCCTTGCCATTTCTTTTAAGTAGGAGGTACAGAATAAGAGTCAGACCTGTGAGAATCAGACCAGAAAGCCGGTGCTTATTTATCAATTCGTTATTATATCCACCTTCATTTGCCAGCAGTAAGCCTGAAACGGATGAGAAAACAGCAGCCAGGAAAGAAGCAAGCACCATTAAAGCGAGAATTTCACGGGTAATTCCCGGAATTATCTTGATTGAAAGCACCCGAAAAACTACAGCCAGCACCAGAAACCCTATGGGCAGATGAACCAGAAGCGGATGAAACTGGCCGATGAATGCATTCATTTCAAGAGAAGGTTAAAGGGATACTTTTTGCAGAAACCGGGCTCAAAATACATCTGAAGATATCTCTGAGCAAGGCAGATAAAGAACCAAGTTTTATTAGCCTTGAGGGTTTCTGGTCAAAAATACCAACAATCATAGGGTTTGGTAAACATGAGCTACCAATTTACTACAAAATCGCAGGTTCGCAATCATGAAGATCCTCAGGAGTAGCGGTCGTTTCTCCAGGGGTAAGCCGTGTCTGAATAGCCCCTTTCTTCCCAGAAGCCGCGTTTGTTGGCCTTCAAGAATTCAATTCGCTTGATCCATTTGGAGCCTTTCCAGGCGTAAAGCTGAGGGGTAATCATGCGGCAGGGGCCGCCGTGTTCTTTTTCAAGAGGCATTCCATAAACGGTGTGAGCCAGCAGTACATCTGGCTTAAGAGCCTCTTCTATGGCCACGTTTGTGGTGTAGGTGTCGTAGCCGTAGCACATATCATGCGTTGCCCATTTGTAATATTCATTTTTCAGCTCCTAAGCCCGATCTAAGGCCATTTCCTGACGACGATGATAAAAGTCTTGGAGCGGAACTTAAGCGAAAACGACTCATACTTGGCCTCTCGCAAGAGAAAGTCGCAGAGATTTTAGGGGTATATATTCGCTCGTACAGAATGTATGAAGTAAATGAGTTTGAGCCACGGGTAGAAATTAAGAAAAAGATCATTGACTTCTTAGGCTTTAATTTCTGGGATGATGGGAGCCAATCTTTGCGAAACCAACTTGAGGTATATATGATCAAACATGGATTAGGTTTCTCGCAATTATCTAAAAATCTGGGCATTGATAAAAGAGTGCTTTACCGGCTCGTTTCGGGTAAAGAAATATCGACCATTAATCTCCAAAAAATATTGGGCATTCTCCAAATGGGCTAAGGTGATATGAGGAAAGGTGAATTAATAAACGGATGGCAAACATGCCATCCGTTATCATTGTAACCAAACTTTTCGAGCCTTTTCAAAACCTACCCAATAGTGATCCTCATTAAATCCCCGAGAAGCTAATTCAAAACGAATAAACTTTACAAGTGGCACGTCATGTTTAAGGATAAATCTGAGTACTTCTCCACTTGAGGAAGAGAACAAACCAAGAATTTTTTCCCAGTGCTCAATTGGCTCAATATCGCTACGGATCGACTCAATATGATCATAATCCATAGCTTCATACGATTGCGTCTTCGGATTTCCGTTTGAAACAGGGATAAGATAGTAGCCGGAAGTTTTGTTCCCGGCTACGTGATACTCTCTTCCTTGTGTTCTGCTACAAAAGGATTTCCAGATGGCAAGGTCATTCGCTTTTTGCTTGCTCTTGAATCTTTGCTTTGCCATAATCCTTTTTTGTTACATTTTGCGATTGTTGTTCCGCACACCATGATTCCACGAAGTAGGCCAAGATAAACATCTCATCTCCTACTTTATCTAAGAGCTCTTCTTTTTCAAGCTCCGCTATATTCCAGTCCTCCGGAATACTTCCTCCGCTTTTCCTATTAAGAATTTCAATTAAATCCTTCCGTGAAAGACTTTCAAGAAGAACGTCACGAGAGCCTTGTTTTGACTCCTTTCCTACAACTCGATTTTTCAGCATAACCGAGAAACGCTTCATAAGCTGCTGCTTTTTGTCCATTACAATATACATTTTAGTTAAACTTATACAGTGACTTAATACTTAACTCTTCCGGCTGGTAATCACTCTCCAGAAGAATTTTCTCCATTTCAGCTTTTGCCTCCTCGGGGGTACAGAAGAAGTATGATGGCTGAGTAGTGACGAAGGGTAGTTCCTTATCTTGCACATGGGATAGGTAGATGCCGTAGACTTTTTTCGCCTTACCATATTTGAATATGAGGGCTATATAACTGGCATGGTCATATTCATCCCATACCTCAATCGGCTTAGTGTTGAGGTAATGATCACCGAGGCTGTATTTGTCAAAGAATGTATCCTTCTCTGATTGCGTCAGCTCTGAGATAATTCGAATTTGACGTTCAAACTTCTCGATGAAATACCGAAGCACTTCCTCCTCTTCACCAGCAGCTTGAATGAGTTCCTGATCATTCAACTTAGACAGATCAAGAGCATCTAATGCCGGGCCTCCATACTTCCATTTAATAATTTCAATTAACTCAGGGCGAGTAAAGTGAAATGGTATGGGTTCAAAGCATGACAAATGTTCTGAAATGTCAATGTACCGTTTCAGTACCTCCAGAAGTATCTGGAATTCACGGATTTTCATAGATCTGTTTATTTAAGTGAAAACTATTTTTCTATTTGAGAGGGTAATTCGCGGTTAATACTTCCGTCTTAACTGAGCGTTTGCCACCCGGTTCGGGTGAACCAGTTGAGCGAGTTTGACTTATTTGGATAGTACTCCAGTTGTTTTTTTCGATGAACTCGTCAAGAATTTCAGAAGGGAATGAGCTCAACAAGAATTTACCCTTGATTGTGGAGAGCGTTTCGAGAAGTTCTCGGTACTGCTCTTCGGTATATCCTGAATAATGCCCTTGGTAGGTATTAATGTAGGGAGGGTCAAGATATATAAAGGTGTCTTCCGTGTCCCGACTTTTAATAACCTTAATGGCATCATTGCACTCAATCTGAGTTTTGTGCAGACGTCGAGAATAATTCTCATTGAAATATTCCTTCTTGTTTTCCCAGGAGCGAATCTGTTTGCCGTACTTGTCGTATCCCCAAGAACCAATCTTGGCAGCAAAGCCCATTTGCGTTCCGATGTAGAAAGCCCAGGCTTGTTGAATTTTATCGAATAGGTGAGGGAAGCGGTAAATGGTATCAGCCACCGTATAGTTTGCACGGGCGTAGAGCGTAGATTCAATTTTAGCCTTGAGAGCCTCAAAATCATCTCGAACCACTTCATAGAAATTAATCGCCATCGAGTTGATGTCGTTAATAATTTCAGATTCAGCAGGTTCTTTGGCCCAGAATACCGCTCCTCCTCCGAAGAAAGGTTCAACATATATCCGGTGCTCAGGAATGAGTGGGAGGATATATTTGAGCATTTTCAATTTACCTCCATAGTAGACAATAGGGGTTTTCATAAGATGTGTGGACAGTTACATTGTTAAATAGCAACGGTGTAACTGTAGCATCAAGCCCTATTCTAACATATCCCCGAAATCCATGCTTTCTAAATCAGTATACGGAAATGTCACAGCTTTAAAGGGTTCTGAAGGCATACCATCTACCATAAGTTTAAGGTACACGTGATGATTTGGTAGGCTCACGTAATCTCCAACGGTGAATTTGTGTGAAGATTCAGAAAAGAGCTCCTTGGCCATATATGCAGCATCTTTTGCTCCTAGTCGAAAACAGATAATAGTTCCAACATTTCCAAGCACTCCATGCAGAATTTCTGGGCTCAGTTGATCGAGATATTGATGAGCAAGCGTCATGGTGATACCAAACTTACGAAGCTCAGACAGCATGCCCGGTAATGATTTGGAGGTATATGATTGAAATTCATCCAAATATAAATGGAAGGGCATGCGTAAATGTTCCGGTGTATCGATACGGCTGAAGGCGGCTGAAGAAATAGACGATAGAATTAATGATCCAAGTATATGGGTAATGTCTTCACCCAGTTGTCCTTTACTGAGATTAATAAGTAGTACTCCGCTTTGATCCATGATTTTACGGAGCGAAATATCTTCGGGGTTGGTTATGAGGAAACGTTTAATAGCAGGGTGAGCCAAGAAACTCCCCACCTTATTATATATAGGCATCAGGTCATTCTTAGAGTAAGAAGCAAATTCATGCGTCCAAAATCTTTTAACATCTTCGTTTAGAACAAAACCAAGGGCTTTGGTTCGGTAAGATTCGTCTTGAATAATTCTGAGGATATCACCAACATTTGCATCAGGCTGGTCAAGAAGGGTAAGAAGAATATATCTCAGGATATGTTCCAGTCTTAATCCCCAAGAAGCACCCCACAGCTTTTGAAAACTTTCAAGAATTGCTCCGGCTACCAATGATCTTTTCTCCGACGAAACCCTCCTCAGTGGATTATATCGATAAACCATTTCAGGATTAGGAATATCCAAATACACCAAATCATTGCGACTTTCTGTAAAAGAATGTGAGTTAATGGTTTTAATTAAATCACCGTGAACATCAAAAACACAGACACCTCTAAAGAATCTTACATCTTGCAGGATTTGAGTGAGAAGCAAATTGGTTTTTCCGGTTCCGGTTTTTCCAAGTAGATATAGATGAAAAATCCGGTCTTTTTGCTTTAACCCAACTTCAAATTCCTGATTCTTTGAATTCACCAATGCGAGTTTGCTGGGACGATTTGCGGAAATCATTAGTGGATTTTACCTTCATAATACTTTTTTAATATCCCATTTTTTCGACCACTATTTTTTAGAGAGCTGAATATCAACAAGTAATTAAATTTTATATATTTGATTTACATTACTTTGAACTAGAATAATCTCCGGAGTAAATCGGGATTTTCCGAGGCTTAACCACTATTTGTCATGAAAACAGTCTGTTGTAAATTCATCTTAATAGTATATTTTCTTTTAATTCAAGCCTTAGATTACTCCATAGGTCAGCAAGAACTTATTGTTAATGGGAATTTTGAGTCTAATAGCGGAGAAGGATGGACACTTTTGAATAAGGCAGTCATTTATTCTAATCAAAACAATTCAAACAGTGGAATTAGATATGGAGCTATGCCTGTTATTGGCTCAAGTGCAGTCAATTCACAGTCGGGAGGGATAAGACAAACTATTAATATTCCGGCCAATTCTACAAACATTTTATTAACATTCTTTACCAAGATAAGTACTGAAGAAGTAACAAACAGTCAAATGTACGATATCTTAACAATTAGGGTATTCAACCAATTTGGTAATAATTACTGGTTCAATGATATGAGTAACCTGGATAAATCAGAAGGATATATGCTTCATTCTTTTTATATTCCTAATAGTTATCAAGGTCAAACCATTACTCTTGAATTCTGGGCTACAAATGATGGGGCCAAACCAACTACATTTAGAATAGATGACATTAGTATAATCTGTGATCTTGCAACTACAGCCGACTGCGTAGAATGGGTTTCTGGAGAACCAGAACCACTGGTAAAAGAAGCTGCAGAATTTTTATGTGAATCTGGAATTATTGACTCCCAACAAGATATTAATAGCCTTTCAAATAGCTTTACGCTATTAGATGCCTGTAAAATTTTAGCCAATTCATTTTTTGATCCAGACATTCCTTTGCCTTCAGACAATTTTCCTACTCCGTTTTACGATATCGAAGGACTATCCACCAGAGATAAGAGAGCCATAAAATTTATGCTTTATTTGGAGTACGGGGATGGGGTCAGTCCATTATCTCGTGACTTTTTCAGAGTGGAGCCAAATTCAACGGTCGACCTTGGTAAGATCGTTCGATTGGTACTTGAAGCTTATGACATCGCTCCCAATTGGGATGGATATGACAAGAACTCAACCGAATCATCTATCTTCAATTGCGATGTTAAGAAGAATAGTTTTTACTATGGATGGTACAGAACCGCATATTATCACGGCCTCTTGAATAATTTTTATGGAAACTGCTCTCAATGTAGTGCTCAGAACTGTTTTAGCTCGCCATATAGCGTCTCAGGTTGGAAATCTTTATATATCTTACTCTACAGAGTTTTAAGCAACCCCTCACTCAATCAGCCTGACTTAACCTCAGATTCATTTTACATCCCGAACAATCTATCTGTTGATAACTCAAGTAATACATGGGATATACGAAGAGCGGTATTTAGCGACTATTCCGAAAAAAGCTTTGAAATACCAGGAGGCGGTTTTCCTCTCGAATTTTCGCATAGTTATAACTCGCAGTTGACCGAGTTTCCTGTTCTTTCTAATTCTTTCGGTGGCATAGAGGCTTTTTGGGAAGGGGCTCAGGAGACAATTAGTCCATTAGGAGTCGGTTGGTCTCACTCCTATCATATTTTCATTCAAAAAGTAAGCGAATCAACTCAGTTTGGATTATCTGTAAAGAAACTCTATATCAGGTGGCCTGACGCCACCATTCATGTCTACGACTATGGTACCCGGACTTATGAGACTAAAGGGGTTTATGATAAATTAGAAATAATACAAGCAGATTTTGAAGGTAATCCTATTAAGGTGATTGTAACCAAAACCAATCAAATTAAATACACTTTCGAAGATGACGGGTTTACCCTTAAATTAACAGAAATCAGCGATAGGAATAACAATAAGCTTATACTAACCTATGAGTATAAGATCTGTTCCAACCGAATTCCAAACTGTGGATTTTCAGGTACCCGATTAAAATCGGTTACCGATAATTACTCATATCGGAGTTTAATCTTCAATTATGAAACGAATTCAAACCTCATTAATGAGGTTTCAGACGGAATCAGGAGTATAAGATTTAAGGTTGATCCTCTTACTCGAAACTTGATTCAGTACATTAATGCTAACGGAGACTCTGCCGATTACTATTATTGTGGAGCTGACAGTTGTAAAAACCTATTGAACTCAATCCGGCTTCCAAAAGGAAATGTAATCACAAACGAATATGCTCAAAGAAAACTCAGACAAACTAAAAATAATGCCTATTCGGTAAATATAGAGTTTGACCCTCTGTACAATTCTTCAGGTGCGAGCACACACACTATTATCTCATTAACCGCAAACAATGAACGTTATTTAACTCAGTACCGTCATGATGACTTAGGGAATATTATTAGAATTGAGTCACCCGGTCAACTTCTTGACATTGTATATACAGACGCAGTACACCCAACTCTCCCACGCCGTATTTATGATAGAAAGACAAATATTTTCAAGGAGTTTTTTTATGACCTAAATGGTAATACCACGCAAGAAGGTACCATTTCTCAAGGTGAAGAAATTGTAATTTTAAATGAGTATACCCCCAGAAATGACATTGCATGGCACATAGATGAAAACGGAGGATTTACACGCTTTTTATATGACGCATCTGGTAATCTCAAAAAAGTAGTCAATCCACTCGGCGATACAACTCATTTTGAAGTAAATTCCAAAGGTCTCGTTACGCAAACAAAAAATCCTTCTAACCTAATAACAAAATACGCGTATAATTATTATGGGAACCTCGTACGCATACAAAAAGATTTAGATGCCAATACTCCCATTTCTTCAAGTGCCGGTTATGATAATCTGAGTAGGATAACTTCACTAACCAATCCGAGAGGAATTATTACGCAATACGCTTATGACAATAATGATAATCTGGTCGGGGTTCTTGAAGACCCCACCGGATTAAATATTTCCACTAACTATAGTTTTGACAAAAATGACAATCTCACAGGAATCAAAAATGCCAAAGGTAATTGGACTAACCTTACCTATGATTTTGAAACTGATGACTTGGTAAAAGAAGAATTTGGAGGGGAGTTTAGAACATGGTCATACAATTCGGATGGCACTTTGGATAAATACACGAATAAAAATAATCAGGTATTTAGCCACATATATTTTCCTAAAGATGATTCTAGGCAGGGGATATTAAAAGATGATGGGTATGCTCAGTATGATTACTATGTGGATAGTAAAAAGTTAAAAACGGTTACCAAAGGTTCAAAAACACTCACGAATCTATATGATCCATTTCTAAGGGTATCTGAGATTCAGTACAATGATTTCCCAAACAACTCGGTGAAATATGCGTATGATAAAAATAGCAACATTACCAAAATCACCTATCCAGGAGCGGGGAATATACACATTGAATATGATTACGATCTCAATAACAGACTTATTAGAGTTCGGGACTGGCAAAATAGAACACTTGTAGAATATAATTATCTGGCTGATGGTCGACTATCGTCCGAAGTTTATGGAAATGGAACATCTACTCATTATTTCTATGATTCAATTGGAAGGTTGGATAGCCTTGCTATTCAGAAAAGTAATAATGCCTTGCTTGTAAATTTTGCGTTTACAAGGGATGCTAACGGAAGCATTGTTAAGGAAGTAAGTAATGAAGTTGAGAATCCAGAATATCCAAACCTAGCGGCAATTGATAGTTACTATACTACTGACGCAAAAAACAGACTTGCCAGAGTTGATGGTAACAACTTTTCTTACGACAAAGAAGGAAACCAGCTAATATCTGGCATGAATGGGTTTGCCTATGATCAGCGAAACAAACTTACTCAAGCACATTATACAACGAATGAAAAAGTTCTTGCGGAATATGACCCCCTGGAAAATCGCCGAAGAAAAAATGGAACCCTTTACGCCTTAGACTTGCTGAATAATGCCAATGTTCTGATGGAGGCCGATACACTTGGCAATCTAACTAGTCTATACATTCACGGAAACGGCTTAGTCTGTAGATATGATCTATTAACTCATACGTACAGTTATTACCACTATGATGTACGAGGTTCGACGGTGGCAATAAGTGACCAAACGGGGATCAATATTACCCATACCTATACGTATGGCCCCTTTGGAGAAAGTCTTGAATCAACAGAAGCATTCACACAACCATTTAGATATGTCGGGAAATACGGAGTAATGTATGACCGCTCCGACCTTTACTTTATGCGTGCCCGGTACTATAATCCAAATACTGGTCGATTTTTATCTGAAGACCCCATCTGGAGTACCAATTTATATCCCTACGCTGATAATGACCCGATAAATAAGTTCGATCCTAGCGGAGACGTGCCTGTACCTTTTCTTTTAGCAGCAGGCTATCTTACATTAGAATCTGCTTTAACAATATACGATGGAATTCAAGCGATCAAATCTTTTGGGAAAACGGGGAGCACCTCCGACAAAATAATTTATACCTCCAGCTTTCTTCTAGGGCTTTTTTCTCCAGGGGGGGGATATGGAGTTGTGGCCAAAACAACAGTAAAATCGGGTGAAGGTATTGCAGCAAAGACAGGTACACAGTTTACAAAGTCCAGTTTGTTGCTTGGGCAGAAGATGCATAGGGCATATCACGCTGGTGAAGTAGGGAAAGAATTTAGGCTGTTAAGTGGCAGACGAATAGATTACATCGATATTCAAAATGGTATTATTTATGAATTGAAGCCAAATAACCCAAGAGCGATCAAACAAGGGGAAAGGCAACTACAAATGTACTTGCAAGAATTACAATCACCCGCAATGTTGCAAAAGTACCCGCAGTTGAAAGGTATCCAATGGAAAACAGTTTTAGATACTTATTGATACATTATGGACAAAAAAGAATTTAAGAAAGTGTTTGATAAGGTGGCCAAGGCCAATGGGTTTAAAAGTGCCTTTGGCGGCTGGTATAAGGAAAGCACGGAATGTATTGCCGTCCTTGAGTTACAAAAATCCAACTTTGGTGATTATTATCAACTTCTAATAAAGATTTTTATTCAAGGTGCATTTGAATGCAGTTATTCGCCAAATAAGGACTTGATTAAAAGCTCCATTGGTCATATCACGGTTAACGAAACGCTAGAGTACAAGGATGTCTTAGACTTTGATAACCTGATGGAAGATAGCATTAGAAAAAAACGTTTGGAAAAACTTTTTGAAAGCCATATTGTGCCCTTTACCAACAGAACCTTGTCGAAAGAAGGCATCAGAGGGCTAGCAAACAAAGGAGAGGTTTTTTTGCTTCCTGCACTTAAGGCAGAATTAACATAAATAAAAGTCTTTGAATAGCTATGACCTCAAAGTTGCACTGACTTAAGGCCATAGAACCCAGTAGTGTACATTTAATCTTAGGATGTGATGCAATATACGTTGATATGAAACACTTGAAGCTAATTATAATAATCTTTATATGCTGGCAAGATGCTGATATCCTTTTCGCCCAAGTTAATATTTCATATTACTATGATAACCTACAAAGGCTTACCTCAATCTCATATGGCGATGGAAGGCAAATAATATACACCTACGATGACCTTGGCAATCGCCAAAGCATGATTATTATCGTCCCATGCGAAAATCCAGACTTAATTATCTCAAACATTTCAGTCACCAGATATACTCCTGAAAAAATATATTATACCTTTCAAATCAAAAACCAAGGAACCGCTTATGCTAACCTAAGCAGCTTCGCCTTTGCTGGTTTTAACAATTCAAACCCACAGAGAGATGGTAATGAAGAGTTTAGATATGCCTTCTTCCCGGGTGGAGGGCTTGCTCCTAATACAACAATGAATCTGAACTTCTCGTCTGGATTTAGTTTCAATAGTAACAAATATTATCTCATCCTTACCGCAGACTACTATAATTCTGTGATTGAATGCGTCGAGACAAATAATGATCTGGCTACATTGGTCAATCCTTGTACTTCAAGTGGAAGTTTATCCATTACCGGTAGTCTTTCAAATAAATTGCTTAGCTCAAATGGAGCGGTGTCAATTAGCAACGCTTCTTTAAGTAACGTGTTGGTCGTCGGGAAGAGTATAACTGAAAGTCCTAATGTCTCCATGACAAATAGCTCCGTTGTTTTAGGGGGGTGCTTAAATGGTCCATACGTGGGCTCACCCACTTTGAACCAAGAAAGAAATTCCATCAAGGATTCGGCAAATTTTGTTCAGTCTCCTATTTCAGAAATGAAACTTTCAAACGACTCCATTCTATCATTTAAACTATCAAGCCCTCAGAAGCTTACGCTTAGGATTTATGGTGACACGGAAAGAAAACTTTTGAAAACTGTTGTTGAAACCAAAGAATATCGCTCAGGAGTCAATGAAATAACAATTGATGCTACTGAATGGATTAAGGGGCAAAAGTATAGTCTTCATCTTTCTTCTGATAAATATACTGAGGTGCTTGTATTTGAGTAAATCCGATCCTAAATAGAATAACTAAAGTTTAATAGAAATACAATTATTCCGGTATTAAAATCAGAAAATATAATTGTCAGTATTCATTAAACCTAGGCGATTCAAGCGTATAGACATTGATACTTCACTTACATCAAATATTTTGGCAAGATGAGCGATAATTTCACTATCTTCTATGAAATCATCTTTCATTCGCTCCTCTTCAAAGCATTTTATCACTTGAGATCTAGGCATGAGTAAAGCCGCCGCAAATGCATTAGCTTGTACTTCTTGTGATTTCGAACCTAAGGCAGATTCAAAGTTTCTATATAACCTTTTTGTGTCCATTATTACTTCGGCATCTTGTAAATGATCTAAGAAATAATGGCCCAACTCGTGGGCGATGGTAAAACGTTGTCGTTTTTCACTTTCCAGAGAATTAACGCCGATTGTCTTTTTGCCGTCTTTAATAACGAGTGTTCCAGACACTTGATCCAGAGTCATCAGGTCTTTGTTAAAGAAATTGTGTCTAACAACCTTAATCCCAGAAAACTCTGCTAAACCCTCAATGTCAACCTTTCCACCAGTGTAGCCAAAATTAATCAGTTCGTTTTCAGCACGAGATTCGATTTCCAAATTCCATTTTTTCATAAGGTAATTGATAGTCCAATGGGTTAATGAGCCTCATCAATAAATTTACTAATCGAACTCAGGGCAGATTTACTGAGGCCCTTGCCAAAAGTTTCGATCTTGTTATTACCTATTTGTATTTCCTGAAAGAGTTTAGTGACATCAATATTCAGAAAGGCCGTTATTCGCCAGAATTGATAGAGGTTAATTTGCTGACGTCCCTTTTCAATATTGAGAATGCTCGCCCTGCTTAATGAGATAAAGTTCCCCAACTCCGTTTGAGAAATTCCTTTTCTTTTTCTTGCCTCTGCAATTTTCCTTCCAAATGCAAGATAAAATTCTATTTTCTCCATTTCTGACACAAAGTAAACACATTTTTTGCTAACAACAAGTGATGAATTCAAAATAATGCTAAATGAGACTGTACATTTTCCCTTTGATTTGTGAGAGGATTCTAAGCTTCTTTTTACATTTTTTATTAAAGCTTTTTGAGAACAAAAAAAATACTTCTACCTTTGATGCGTAAAGTTGTATATCAGACATAAAAAAAGCCCCACGTCGTCGAAAACTGAGGGGCAATTTTAATGGAGGTGTGTCAGTGAAGACACGAGAGATGGAGCGGACTTGTCTATCCAAGCTTCACCTTTTGTACTGCAAAGGTATGAATATCTCTCGAATAAAACAGAAGAATGGGTATTTTTTCGCCAGTTTCTTCTTTTTTTGTTACATCTAAATTTTGGAAATCATGTCAAAATTTGAACTTTTTCGAGGGATAAACTCCCAATTCTATTTCCGTTTTAAGGCCAGAAATGGTGAGCAAATCCTTTCCAGTGAAGGATACCTTGCAAAACATAGCTGCCTGGCAGGTATTGCATCGGTGAAGCGTCTCGCTCCATACGATTCAAGTTATGTGAGGATAGATAATCTTGGTAATTATCGGTTCAATATGAAGGCAGAAAATGGGGAAATCGTCGCACACTCTAGTGAGGGATATACTACTCGACAGAGTAGAGACCATGCTATTGAGGTGGTAAAACGTGAAGCTCCATTTGCTGAAGTAGTCGATTTAACAGTTAGTAAGGTGTATGGCAGCTAATGGTGCAAAAGGTGGTGGGCGTCACGGTGCAGTACGCAGCCGTAGTCAAGTCAAAAATCCAGTAACTAATCAATGGGTAAAGCGTGATGCTGACACTGGTAGGTTTATGGACGTGAAGCAAGACGGAACTCCTTTCAAAGGAGTAAGAAAGGAGAAATAATTCCTTGACGTGTATTTTATTGCTCCGGTAGCGGGTAACTGCTGCCGGAGACTATAACGCTTAAATTTTATACAATGCAAAAGCAGAAAACTGATTTACAGAATGTTGTAGCTTTCTTATTGATTGCCGCTGGTATAATTACCACGTTCATACAACTAAAAGATCAAATTCAGGCCGCCAGCAGACTCCTCAAGGAGTAAATAAGGTTTGGGAAGGAGTTTTGGAATTTGTCCAGAGCTCCTTTTCTTTTAAGAACACAATAGAGAAATCCTCTTGAATAAGTTGCTGGCATTCGCAAACTATACTATCATTCTTATAAAAAGCCTACCTCATATAACAAGCAGACAAAATGTTAAAGCTAAAAAATGTTTAGTTGAAGCAAGCTTAAAGATCATTGAGGTAAAAGTGTAGACAAGATATTAATATACTATGAGCTTGAAGGCTTAGTAGCACAATAGTTGAAAAAGTTAATAAATCTGACTACCTTATATCAAAGTTGTGTGGATTTAGTAGTTGAAAAGGCCTATTCCGGTTGGAGTAGGTCTTTTTTGAGATTTCTTGTTAATAGGTTGGCATATTGATATGAGTTAGAAATACATGGAAGCCTTTATTTCAATTGTGAATACTTTCTCCTAACTTTAGTACAATTCCATTAGAGATTTTCATTTTACCAATTGGTCGTCCAAAAGACGAGGTTAATATTCCTGTGGGCAATGCTTGCAGGAATATTTTTTAAGTTGCCGGAAGTAGTACAAAGCACGTCTCTTAACCCTTCAGGAATAAAACCACTTTGGCTTCTATGAAGCTTCAACCATAGAATATGGAAGACCATGTCGTCGAGGAAAATATCTTTTACTTTTTACAAACCACCAACAGACTTACTAAACTCAATATGCCAGAACATTCTGGCTGTTATCGATCCTGTGATGGGGCTACGGTGATAATGTCCTCAATAATATCCAAGCATTCCAAAATACAGATTAGTTTGTATAGGGTATCAATTGATGTTCCGAGGGTAATTCAATGTATTTGCCAGGGAAAGCCTCCGTTCGAGAATACTGACCCCATTGAAATTTTCAACACTGAACAATTTAAGGACTTCATTCATTTCTTGTCTGTATATCCTCATAAACAGGATTTTCATATCCTTGAAGCTCGTCACCATATATGTTGAGTTGAAATCTGATTAATTTTAGATATCTTTGATTTAATCTCCAGGCATGTCAGGGTAGAGAGTTAGTTAATAATATATAGATAGATTTTAATCCATTATTCCCAAAGGCATTGCCATTGGGAATAATCCTTACAAAGGTGGAAAAGATACTTTCGAATAAATGGCCTTGGCTATTAGGTTATATAAGATAATATGCTCGCTGTTTGTTTTTTTCTTGGGTATATTACGACCAATGTTAGAAATTCCCGGAGGTAATACTTTCGGGAATTCTATTTTAAAGACAGATAATTAGCATGAGCATTACTGTTCCTGGATCATCTATTTGCTCGATTTCGGATTCTGTGGTATAGTCAGATTATGAAAAATACTGTTGAGAAGGGAACCGTTACCATATTCAGCTACTTTGATACCCAAGAAAACACCTTTATTGGGGTGTGTTTGGAGTTCAATATTGTACTAACAGGAAATCATCCCTTTGCCGTTACTCATGAGGTTTTGGAAATGGCCAAATCACATATCGAAACGGTTCGAGACCATAATCTTCCTGATGAGCTTCTTAATCGTCATGCACCAAAAAAGTATTGGGATTTATTTGACAAACTCAGAGGGGTAAAGGACAGAACCGATGGTTCAATTTTCCAAAGCCCATATAGCAAGGAGGAGTTCTCTTCAATGTTATATGCCTGCTAGTGGATTACAAGGATGGTCACGAGATGATTTAGAATACTTTTTATTTTGTCACAATTTTGTGATCGTTAAAAGCAAGCGAGGCTCTCACAATGTGTGGTTGAATAGACATACCCTCAAAACAGCTGAAGTACACGAGCTTCATCATAATTCTTCATACAAAATGCCTACACTTATAGCGATAATACAGCAAATGGGGTATACCGAACAATATGCCAGAGGATGGAGGGCGATGAACAAGAGTCAACAAAAACAGGTGGCCAAAAGGATCAAGAAAGAGCAATGCTAGCCCATCCACTTTTTATCCTTAAGTGTTTCTATAGCATTTGGTACTCCTCAGCATATACTCTAACTTTAAATAAACAACTTTTCGCAAGGGAATAAACAAATGAGCGAGATTATCAATTACAAGGTTGAATTTGTACGCAGAACAGAGAAATTGCTAAACGAGAGCTATAATGACTTTAAAAGTAAGGATCTGGAGGTAACATTTTTACTCAATTGTTTATTGGGGTTGATTGTTAGCGTAACAGAGAACGAAAAAAAATCTAGACAGTCATTCAAGGGTGATATCGACGATGACTTTATTTCACTCATTCCAGATAACGTTGGTTTTATAATTAATAAGCTACACTCAAAAAGCCTGGTAGATAAAAGGGTCAAAAAAATTAACTCAAAAATTGGGCACAAGTCCGATCTATCTTCTTTTAGCAAACTTTGGTTCATTAATAAACTAAGGAATGGCATTGCACATCAACATATTGAACCCATAAACAAATATGGTAAGTGGGTAGGGGTAAAACTTTGGAATGAATACAAAAATGAAAGGGATTTTGAAATTCATCTAACCATCAAACAATTGAGAGCGTTAGCTCTGAAAATTGCTGACATTTACTTGCGGGAAAATGAGTCTGAGAAGTAACTCTTCTCTATTGAATATGAAATGAGTGTCAGGTTCTAGCACACGTAGATTTCTGGAGTAAAACTAGAAAAGGCACCTAATACTTTACACTGAATATCCAGATTCAATTATCAGGTATCTTGTATCCTCGCTCTAGTAATAGTATTTTAGCCACGGCACAGGTTTCATAGTCCTCCTTCTTCAAAGCCTGTAGGAATAGATTCATCAATGATAAATCGGTAGGATTGGATTCTTTTAAGACTCTCAGCCTATCTTCTTCATTGAATCCCCGTATTTTTTCTGAGATATACTTTGATAAGCCGTTGTAATACTCCACCCACTGTCTCTCTTCTTCATTCCTGGGTTGAAAATTCTCGTAAGTATCCATGGTATAAACGTTAATATGATCTATCTAACCTTTTTTGATTTTGGGTAAATTTCTGTTCTTTATACCACTGGTACTATGTGTAAGGGCCTCAGCTCTCAGAACATTTTCAATAATGTCCATTACTCCGCTGAGCTCCTCCCTCGTAGCTAAATACCCGCGATGTATAGTTGCATTCCCGAAAGAAAGAGCAATTTCGAGAAGCTCTTTCGCCGACTCAGCAATATATTTCTCCTGAACCAACCGCTCTAGTTTCTGTTTAAAAGTACCAATATCGCCGATTTTTTGCACAATAATAATATCCGGAATTATTCTTACTCCCATAATAGGTCCGGAATTAAGTGATTGGTAAATTTCGCAAAATAGCTCGGTAAAATCCATATTCGCGTAAGTTACCCATCCTGTGAAGAGGCGATACTCCTGGGAATAGGGTAGTCAGAATTTGCAAATTATTCCTCTCCCTGTTTTTCTACTATAGAATCAATAATGATTCGCCTATGAGGCCCACCTGTATCGTGCCCTCTAATAATACCAGGTATATCTCCAATTTCAATTCCGTAACCTGTAACTAGATATGTGCCATTAATGGGCTCCGAAATATCAGAGGGCATAAATACACCCCATTGGTAAGTCCATAGGTCATTTATTTCATATAAATATTTGTACCGGGGGGGAGAATTTTCTGTCCTAATATCCGTCACTTTGAGTTCCGCATTCTCAAATCTATAAGCTTTGATTACCTCCTTTGGGGTAAAATCTAGGAATGCACCGAAATCCTTATGAAGCCTTTCCAATACATATTCTTCAAGAGTCTGTTCTTTTATTTCTTCTTTTCGGCAGCCCTGGAAAAGAGAACAGAATAAAACAGCTAAAATTAAAAGTGTTGTCTTTTTCATAAATTTTTAAAGTTTAACAATTCGGTGAGTATCTGTCTGGTCTTTTTCACGGGAAGCGTAATACACTTTCAAATAATATATACCATCATGAAGACTAGAAAGATCCAATTCTAATCTGTCATTAATGATCATATTCTCTTCCTTAATAAAGTACTCCTTGGGACTCACTTCAAGGAGCCGGTTCCCTCTATCATCCACAATATATACTTCATCCGGTAAATATTGGTATTCTATGTCTTCAAACCGTACGTTGAGAATAGATGAGGTTTGATTAGGATAATATGAATAACGAAAACAACTACTAACCACAAATGGGTAATACCTGTCAATAGTACCGCAAGCATTGGATTTAGATGCTTTCACAGTAAATCCACCGCTACTTCCACCATGATAAACTGTAGCCGAAGTAGCCGCGGTAGAAGAATAATACGCCCCGGAAATATTACTGTTTAAAGCCCAGGTAATACTATGATTGCCTGGGGCAGAGAGTGGGGAAGAAGTAAAGGTGCAGACATAATTGGGGTCATAGGGGTCTATACTACTTCCATTTCTCTTCATTTGTATATCACCAGTTATTAAGCAGTCAGTATCTGGGCCGCCATAAAGATAATTCCAGATATCTGTTTTCGTTGAAGATAGAAAGGTGCTATTCGGGATCGACCCTGATCCGTTCCACATAATGTTTGCCGAACTAGAATCATGCCCAGCCCCTGCCAAATGACCTAATTCATGAGCAGTTATCCAATAATAATAATCATTAAAGTAGTACCCATTTTCTCCTATAATTGCGTATGAATTACCGGTATTACACAAATGCGACGAAGTAATGTCATAGGTTTGTCCTCCAATAGGATTTCCAGTTATATTTTCTACCAAAGGTCTGTAGGTAAATAAAATAGCTCCATCTCTACTAACGCCTGTACGATTACTATTCCAATAACTCCTAAATTCTCCCACCAATGTTTGTCCATTGGTCGTTGAAGAATATGGATCCGTTGATGACCAGGTATAAAGGTACGGACTTGTTACGGTAATATTTAGCTGATTATAAAAATACGAATTCACATAGTACATAATTGTGGCGACATTTGCATCTGCCAACGAAGACCCCCAATGTGAATACCATTCATTATCTATTTCACAAGCAATTTTGGTTTGTCTGCAATAATCATAGGAGTTGATTTGTCTCAGTGATTGAGTTTTCAAAGATTCCAGTTCAGATTCTGTAATACCACAGGCTTTTCCCATGCTTTTTTTGGAATCGGAGTTTTTATAGACAACCAATACCCCACTCATGTTTTTCTCAGTAACCATGAATGCATCGGTAAGTACCACAAATTCATCTCCTTCGTATTCAATCCATAAATGGATGAAATTTTCGAAAATGCATAAATTCGCATGAATTCCTTTTTCATTCGCCCTGAAAAAATGGGCGTTGGCAATAGTAGCACTTGCCTCGAGGGCCTGGCCTTCAAAAACCCTTTTACTCTCAAATTGCAGTTCTCCGCTTAGTTCTCTAAATCCTAGATTATCTAAATCCAGAATCAAAGTTTCTTTTCCTTTAGCCTCCTTATAGACGTCTTTGGGTTCAGCTAAAAGGTAACTTTTCAGCTGGGAATCTAAATAACTTTTTAGAGTGGTATTAGCAGCTACATCAAAAGTCTTGATAAGTTTCAGAGGCTGACAGAAACCAACATTTCCAAGAAGCAAGAAAGAAAGAAACAAAAACGTGGTAGATTTTTTCATAGTTGTTGTGTTTAATTTTATATAAAACTAATATTTCACAGAATAAAACCAAGAAAAAAATTGCTAATCTTATTTTTCGGTTTGTCAAAAAGGTGTTTATAAGAAAGACTTTATAGAACTTTTACTTGCAGAATAATTTATTTGAGGAGTTCCAAATTGATAAATTTGGTTAACCCTCTAATGTTTCAGGGTCAACATTTTCTTTCTTTTTGCCCAACATATGAGAGGTTATCTCTCAAAAAACTTCAATAAATCCTGGAAGTTGAAGGTCAGGATATATATTCTGATTTTCTTCGTTAAGGAATCTAAGAAAGTAGTAATCTTCATCGAGGATAGAAAACAGGGATATATTCACAAATAGGGTTATTGTAAACTACGAGGAGCAATTAAGTATGGTGAGTAATTAGTGTTCGTGTTACTTAGTTGTTGGTGGTAAATTTAGTGGATAGGTTCGTTTAGTGTCCGATCCGGCGAGCAAGCTCGTCTTTTTCGTCGTACCTTGAAAAAAGCCTTACTGTATAAGCACTTTTCTTGAATATTACGTACGGTATATACTGTTCAAGTTTTCCACAGAATTACAAAAAAATCTTACCACATAACGATTATTCTAGGTTGTAATTCCGATCCGGCCCTTTGATGGAATTTACAAAATATCAAACTCAGAAATGCTAGGTTGTAACCAAGCCCGTTCGGGGTGTAAAACAAATATTCAGCTAATTGTCTCTATTGTATGTTTTTACAGCGAAATCTCCACGATCGTTGCCAATCCTAGACATATTTTCATGTAAGTCCTCAAGGGTTATTGGAGTCAAATACAATTTTTTTGTTAAGTGTCTAAATACAGGCTGAAGTACCGCCCGTAATGTTTCTTCATTCTCATCTGCTCCATTAGTTGCCAAGGTGGCCTCTAATACTAATACATGAAAAGGAATATCCAAAAAGCGGGCAATTTTTTGAACAACTTCATGCGAGGGCTGCCTTTTGTCATGCTCAATTTGAGATAAATATCCGATTGTTAAATCTGTATAGTTTGCAACCTCTGTTAACTTAAGCCCCCTTTCCTTTCTAAAGTATTCTATTGTTTTACCAAATTTTATATTGGTAAAATCCATGGTGTTTTCACTGTGCATAAGATCGACGGGTTCGTTTTATATCCTTAAGAAAGCTATCCTTGCCGGTTCAAATACTGAACCAGAATTCAATCAAGTAGTCTTAATCTCAACGCTCGAACAAGTAGATTTCTTCTCTGAATTCACTAACAATCTCCTTGAACACGTTGAACAATACTCTGTTCTCGGTCATATACCTGGCCAATTGTTCATAATCCTGCCTTAGGCCAACCCGAGTGTAGGCATCTAAATCTCTCATTTGTCGAGTCTTGTCCAAGAATTCGACAATCTCGATTCCCATTTTTTCTTCAAGAAGTCCATCTTGAATTAAGCCCAAAACAGACATTTTTGCCAGAAGGATCCCATCTAAATTGCGACTTGTCATAGTCTTGTTCATTTATATGTTAAATACTTTCTGGACTTAAATATTGTAAATTTCAAAATAAAACACAAGGAATAGTACAAATATTTTTTAGCTGTGAGTAAAATATAGATAAAACTGCCAAAATTTGGCAGCTTATCTGAAAGAAAGTATTTTTAATCATAGCTTAATCCACCATGATTATGTGTTCATAATAATTGAAAAATTACGAATTGTACAGTCTTCGTCTCTATGACAACGAATCCGCGGGGATATGTTTGGCGACCATTAAACTGTAGACTATAGATTGTCATCTAATACGGTGAGTAATGAGTGTTCAAGTTGCTTGGTTGACGGTAGGTTTTGTCGACAGGTTCGTTTAGTGTCCGATCCGGCGAGCCGGACAGGAATGATGCAAGTTTTGGGAATTTCAATCAATTTATTGGAGTATAAGGATAATCGAATTACCAAATTCTTAAAGAAATAATGTATCAAAGCACTCCTTTAACCTGATTTACTATCTGCCCGAGGTCAAATTCCAGCGATTTGAGGGTTTCACTTCACGGGTATATGCCGAAGTCGGTGCTTAATTTATTGTTAAGTACATGCCAGACCTAATCCCCACAGAACTTACCCCGGAATCTATCGAACGTTTTCGCAAGATATATAAATCAAACTTTGGAGAAGATATAAGCCCTGAAATGGCAAAGGAAGAGGGTCTTCGCTTGCTAAGGCTTTTGGTTGCCCTTCTTGAAAATCTTCCTCTCGATCTAGATGAAGAGCAGATGGACAATACGGGGGGCGGGTGATACAATGGAATGGCTAGACGAAAAACAAAAAGCTTTAAGAAAGAAAAGAGGTGCCCGAGTGTTTTTCGTCTAGCGGCTTAAAGCATTTTCGGGTACCTCTTTTTATTTTACCTATGAAGAATAGATACATTCTCTATGCAAGAAAAAGCAGCGAGGACCAAAATAGACAAGTAACCTCCATAGAAGATCAGATCATTGAACTTAATCAAGTAGCATCAAGGCTGGGTTTAGAGATAATAGAAATAATCACGGAGTCTAAATCTGCCAAAGCTCCTGGAAGAAAGGGATTTAATCGTATGCTTCAGCTCATTGAAAAGGGGGAAGCCGATGGTATTTTATGCTGGAAGCTCGATCGTTTGGCACGAAATCCAATTGATCACGGTAGAATAGCGTGGATGCTGCAGCAAGAGATTATTCAAAGAATTTATACTCACACAAATGAATACAAGCCAACAGATAATGTCCTGATGATGCAGGTAGAATTTGGAATGGCTACGCAGTACGTTCGGGATTTAAATGTTAATATCAGACGCGGGCTAAGACAAAAGGCACTGAGAGGTTGGAACCCCTCTTCAGTCCTTCCAATAGGATACATTCACAACCCTAAGTTTCAAATTATGGAATCGCCTCAGGAGATTATTCCTGACCCTCGATGCTATTCCAAGGTTAAAAAACTTTGGGAGTTACTGTTAACTGGCAATTACAACATCTGTGATCTCGAGCGTGAGGGGAATTCTATGGGATTGACTACTCCCAGAGGAAAACCTTTAAGCAAGAATACCTATTATCTAATTTTCAAAAATATATTTTACTCGGGTCAATTTCACTGGCGAGATGAAAATGGAGACACAAAGCTTTATACTGGAAAGCATGAACCAATGATTTCAATTGATCAGTTCCAAGATGCTCAACGAATTCTCGATAATCATTCAAAGCCTCATAATCGGCTTCGTGCTCATTATTTCCCTTATCGTGGACTGATTTTCTGCGGAGAATGTGATGGTTATATTACCGCCGAGTATATCCATCAGGTAATTTGTGAGAAATGTAAGTTTAAATATTCAGTAAAGACGAATACCATTTGTCGCAGCTGCGGAATGGATTTTAAGGATATGATAAATCCAACACAAATCGTTAAGAAATATTATCGATGTCCAAAAAAAACCTGCAAGACCTGCACGCAGAAAAGCATAGAGGAAGATAGCATTCACAAAGAAATGGAAGCCGTCATTCATGATATGCAGTTTTGCAAGGAATTTTACGAATGGGGAAGGATGGAAGTTGAGACCAAATATATAGAACTATCTCAAAAGCACTGCGATATTGCAGAATTAGTTAAGGAAGAAAAGGAGTTATCCTCGGAGCTTGATGGCTACTCAAAAATGCGAGCTACTGGAGAATTATCCAGAGAAAGATACTTAGAATTAACCGTAACACTTGAACGTCGCATACTATATATTAAGGGTTCTATTCAGAGAAGAAAGACTCTACGTCAAGCTATTCGCTCAAAGGCTTTGGAAAATCTAGAGGCGGCCCGTCAACTAAAAGAATCTTACAATGGGGCCTCGCTTGAAGAAAAGAATAGGATTCTTAAAGCAGCCGGGTACAACCTAAGACTATTAGATAAAAAGGCCTATTTAGTAACACCTAAATGGCTTTTGCACCTGCATAAATGTGCAGACCGATTTTATTCAAAAATTGGTCAGGTACAACCTGAAAAAAGCTTTGAAAATACTGACGATATAAGCTGTTTTGTGAAGCTAAATCCTATCCTGTGCTCCGGATTGGACGTTAACCAGAACCTGTGACAAAAACCAAAACATATATTTTATAAGGATTTTTCACACATTCTGATTGTTAGCGTCCCTAGTCTAGCACGTTATCCTCATCTTTTGAATCAAATTTATCAATTTGTCGGTAGGGAGATATGAAAAGGTGCAACCAGTCACTAAGACTGTTTACTCAGAACAAATTACTTCAAGCTGTGCCCTAGTAGTTTTCAAGACATAGCTTTCTGTGCTTGCTAACAACTGAGCAATATGTTCCGTAGCTACTGCTTTTGATAACCCTGGTTGGACAATGGTCATTTTAAATTCCATTTTAGAATATTTGCTTATTCTCTTAATTGAAACCAGATCTACTAAATTACCCTTTATGAATCGTGTATGTCCCGTCCTTGTCCATTTTTCTTCTCTTGGTTTAAGGTGTTCAACAAACCCTTCAATACCACGATGCTTCCATTTAACGGATTTTTGTGCCTGTCCACATACCTCGTACATATTTCGAATATCCGCTCCAGGATTTTCTGTATGTGAAAATTTACAATGAAATAGATGAAACGTGTAAGTTTCTGTTGATGGGTTATTTCTTACAGCAATAATATCAGCGGCTTCCCCTTTATCATCATCATTAATAACGATGTCATATTCGTCTAGTATGGACTGAATTACTTGATACTGAATCGTATTGGGGTTTCTATCCTTTCCTTGGGATTCTTTTGTAATGTCAACGGTCCAAGTGACAGGAACTAGGTTGTTTAAGTCGAATAGCCCTTCTGGCGATGGTAGGGGTACTAAATAATTTGCAAAAGAGAATGATCCATCCACATATCTAACCATGAATGGGTCTTTTTTTTCATATTCTATTAAGTTTAGCTTTATGCCGCTACTCCTTTTTATATATATGGAATGCCCTGTAACGTACTCTAATCTATAACCTCCAACCTCATCATCTCCAGTGGCAAGGTCATATATTAAATTGTATTGAGATATAATTGACCCGGCTGAGATTTCAATCTCTATTGGCCCTGTTGGATTGAAATTAATTACCTTGATATCCACTTCATGAAGTTTGTATTCACTGTGATCAAAAAACAAGGTCACATTCTTTTCAGCAGTTTGCAGAAGCTTATCACCCCAGTCAACCGTATGGGCAACAAAGGGATACCTGCCATTTAGTGGTATTGGCCTAAGGAAACCTTGAATTACCTCTACCTCAAGGTCTGCATTTTCAGGAATTTTAGGTTCAATGCGATCGCACCAATCTTTAAAATTAACTATGGTTCCTCCACCTCGAGACCATACCTTGCCACTTCTTGCGGAGCATCCGTATGTCACAATTTCTCCATTTTCATACCCCCAACCAAACACATTATTAGGAGTTGAGTCTGCTCTGTCAATCGCAGAAAGGCCAAAATTTACCTCGGGTCCCAAATATTGAGTGTAGCTTATCGAACCCGTCTTAGAGACGCCAAGATTTTTAACAATTGGTAATTCTACGTCCTTGAAGACGCTGAAAAGCCTCATCCCATTATAAATTTCTGTACTTTCTCCGCACAAGGCTTTAGCCATTTGATCAATATTGAATGCATCATAATTACTACATTGGAAAAATAATTTCTGCTGCTCTTTATTCCAATAGACTACACACAATTCAAACGAATGGTTGGAAATATCTCGATACCTCCCCCAAGAAACGGTATCCTCTCTGCTGATTACTAGCACTATCATATAATCTATATTATTAACTGCAGGCCAGATTTCTATAGATTCGGGAATTTTAGAGAACATTTCTTCTGGACTCCAGTCCTCAGAATTGGTTTTATATATTAGTGTTGAATATGAGGGTCTTAGGTTCCATAATGATATTTGATCAAATAGTGCTCCTGTAAAATTATGAACCACCTCTTGTATTCTTCGCTCACTTCCAATTGCTGTTTCGCTTTCTTGTTTTAGTAGTTCATTCCAATCTGCATTTTCAGAATATAAAGCCTCTAGACGTTTATCTACTTTGGGATCAGCGATGTTAACTACGACGGTGGCATCTCCAATATGATCACTAGAAATACGAGTAAATCTGCCCACAAACTGCATTGTTACCGGTAGGCTTTTATGGATATCGTGCATGGCAGCAATTTTTAAGTTGGGAAGATCAAAGCCTTCTCCAAGCATATCCACGCAGATAACAATACGTGATTCACGAGTCTGTAATTGTTTCAGGTATTCTCTTTTTTCTGCACTCGAAAGAGTATTATTTATTACAAACGGTTTTAGATCAGGAGCAAGTTCTTCATAGAGAGCCAACAGCCCCACAGCCCTTGTAATAGATGACGCTCTTGCCATTAGTAAATGATCAAAAGGGGGATCTAAGGCAAGATCTGCCCTTAGTTTTTCAATAGCCTTTTCCGCAACTGCCTTATCAGCTTTTTCTTCAATGAATTCACTAATTCTTATAAGATTGATTGGCTTAAAATATTTTCCCTTCTGAGCCATCCCTAGTGGGTAATCATAAATTATTTTCCCTGCAACCCTTTTCCCATCATTTCTAAATGGAGTTGCAGTAAATTGCAAGATTCTACGGCCTTTGAAAAGAGTAATAACTTGATCCCAGGTGTTTGCCGGGACATGGTGTGCCTCATCGATAAAAAGATGGGTGCACGATTCTGTAAGGGTTTTTAGGGCCTCTCCGGAAAAATTACTTAATACGGCAGCCGTTGCGATAAATACATTAGATTCATTTACTAGCTGCATAACTTTCACCGGATCATTTATCCCAGTTGTAATTTTGGCAACCTTTGGTAGCTGAACAGAATCTTTAATTACTCCTACATCCGAAAGACATCCAAGTTTTAAAAATTTGTTATATATCTGATCTCTTAGTATAGACGAGGGAACTATGACAATTGTTCGCTCGCATTGTTCTGAAACAAGAACAGAGAGCATAACCTCAGTTTTACCCGTACCCGTAGGCATTACAACAGTCGCTGTTTCATTACTTGTTGACCAGTGCGATGCAATAGCATGAATAGCTCCAAGCTGAGGCTTTCTTAACCCTAAAGTATTGTTGTCTGGGTCTTCCTCTTTGTAATATAGACTGTTTTTCCAAGAGGATGCTATTTCTTCAGGTGTAATCGAAGTGACCTTTCTTGGGTGCTTTTCCCATTTAAGTTTGATGCCCTCATTTAAGCTATCAATTTTAGAAATAGAATTAGTTGATAGAACAAACTCTTTATCTATGTCTACCTTTGCACCGGGGAGTTTAAGAAAGTATTCTCTTTTAAATATATCCACAAGAAGATATACACCTGGATCAAGAAATTGGAAGACATTGACCGTAATTACTGATTCTTGGTGAGCAAGATGAACAGATTGATTATTGGCAACTTTTATTCTTGAATTTAAAAGCTGAGGCAAAAGGATTTTTGTTTGTAAAAGTAGAGGACCCATATAGACAATTATATTGGAAGGGCATTAAGCATTGCAACTCTATCTAAAAAATTGAGACTTCACTTGATTCGGAAATAGTCCTGTATTTTAGCGAAATATGTGTTAAATATAAGCTTTTTAAGTAAAGTAACCAATATCTAGAAAGGAGAATAAGAAAAGGTACAACCAAGTACACATTAAACAGATAACATAGAGGTGGGAAATTGCTATACGAACCCAACATAATTACTAAAAAAAGTCTTAATTATGTGTTTTAAAATCCCATTCTTCGAAAGACCTTCTTTGAATTAGATACAAAAGGGATTTATATTTTTCTTTGTCCATCAAATAGATACAATGCCTGATTATCGTATAGGGATTCATATAGATGGTTTCGGATGAATATTTTTCTACCGTATCTTTAAAGCTCCCAAGTGCGTCAATGAGAGTATCTGTGGAGAATGAGCTGTCTATTTTAAGTAAATCACCCACAAACCCATCAGCCTTATACTCAATAAAATTGTATGTGGGGAAATTCTCATTAGCAACTAGTAAGAATTTGAAAACATCGATATCCCCTTTTGTTTCCTTTGGATCCCCTTTAATTTTTGAAATTGCTCGCTCCTGCTCCTTATGAGTTTCATCCTTTATTCTAAGGAATTCTTCATCAGCAACTTCAAAAAGGGCCGATAGTCGATTTATGCGTCTTTTGAGTTCTATAGGGATGCTTTTCTTGTACTTAATTTTATGGTCAAGCACACTCCATGCGTCTTGAATAATTGTTCGTATTTGGAGCTCAAAAGTAACACTCTTAAACTTGGAATATTCTGGGAGGGCAGACCTGCCATTATTAAGCTTTAAATCAAGATGGAGACCTTTATACCCAAATTTATCTTCCGTGCTATCTAATAAAGAGCTTTTATCGGTGATGTCAATCTCTGTAAAATTACTCTCAATTAGTTCCTTAATTTCTTTAATATCATCTAGATGTAAACATACCACCCTCAACCCTACCAAATCTGAAATAAAATCTTGAATCGAATAGTCATCTTTTGTGTCTTCAATCTCTGCTAGATACTTTCTCTTAAACTTACTGATACATTCCTGCTTGTCTTTAATTCTGAATGAAATTGAGTCGATTGGGACTTTATCTACGAGTAGGGCAGAGATCAATGTTTTATAAACCTCAGAAGCAGATCTAAGTAACTCATAATTATCATCGTAGTATGAATAAAACTCCGAGATTTTTTTCTCAAAACTTATTGGTAGATCATCAGTCATAGTTGCCATTTAATTATATTAGTAGAGTTACTTCACTTGTAAACACCATGAAAATTTAATAAGTATACGAAAGTCTTAAACGTTCAAAACTAAAGATATACGAATGTTTTTAATTTATTTATAATAAGGGATTATTTTTATCTGTTGTTTGCTTTTAGCGTTAAACGGTACAGTTTAGGACAAGGTACAACCGAGCCAAGGATGATTCAAAAAACAGGAAAGGTGAAAAGGGAAATCTAAACTGAGAATATCCTAGTAAATAAGGCTCATTTGAAATTCAGTACAAAATTTGATTGTCCATGATATTTGTTCCTTACGAATACAGTTTCACTATATTTTCGATTGGCATAGTAATGTCTTAGTGTGGCAAGGAAAATTTGCGGAGGTATCAAGATAAATCCAAATTGGAAATTCCTTTAACATCGTATAAGAAATATATGTTCAGAATTTCATTTTGATTCATGATACAATGAGTATTAACCTACTAGATTGACCTGTGCTAGACCCGGTTTATTTTCCTTCTATGCATTGATCCACATTAGGTTTAAGTGTTAAATATTTTTTACCTTTAAAGAAGAAAAGTAATCATATGAAAAAAATTATCACAATAATACTCATTAGTTTCGTAATGTTTTTTTGTGGAGTTAGTGTTAAAAAGTTTTTTTATAGTGATTTTAAGCAGGGCTTTAATCAAAACATTAAGCAAAAAGTGTCAAACCTTGATATGTCGAATTTTGAAATATTTTGGAAGGAATTCAGGGCAGCAGTTACTGAAAGGGATATTGAAAAAACTATCATGCTAACTCATATACCTTTTAAGGATTACTATAATGATGTGTATGATCCAGAAAATTCGCTCACTTCTGATAATGTTTCGGAGTTCAAAGAGAAATATAATTTAATTTTTGACACCGCAATAATTAAGGCGGTAGATGCTCATGCGGTACGAGGCTATAATTCTATTTTAGAGGAGATAGGGGATGTGATACGTAAAGATGAGTATTTACTCGAATCCAATTCTCAAGATAGACGAAAAGACCTTATTTTTTCCAAAATAAATGGTGAGTATAGATTATCGGGGATAGTTTATTATCCATAATTGAATGAATTAAAACTTAATCGGTATTTTAATGAAAAATGGGCTCAATCTCGGTCTTTTAATTATTTTATGTCTTTTTAATTCGTGTAAAAAAGGCGTTCCGGATGCTGAATTATCTGATCCTGAGGCACTGTCTTCTGAAGATGCTCAGATTTTAGACCAAAAAAAAGAAGTTGATAATCTTGATTTAAATTCCATTGTTCTCCCGAATGAGATGAATGTCCATGACTTTTTGGCTGAAGTTGATCCTGGGTTTCTTTCTAATTGGCTTTCAAATCCCGGTGGTTTATTTTCTGAAAAAAAAATCAGGAACATATCTCATAATTCCTACTCTATTCTGGGTCCCCAAGATGCACGGAATTTACTTATTGCACAATTAATGGTTATTTCAAGAGGATTAGTTAATAGAGGTAATTTTCAATTTCCTTCAGAAGGTTCAAAAGCACCAGCACAAGACGGTTTAGCATACTCATGGGGCGGGAAGGACCATACTCTTAGAAGGTCACCAAAAAACTCGGGCTCCTTTTGCACAGAAATGATTTATGGTTTGGATTGTTCCGGATTTATTTATCAAGTATTTAAATATGCTGGTGTTTCTATCGAAGCAGGTCCAGCAAATCATCAAAGAAACCCCTCAGTACTTCTCAAAGCGATTCAAGCTTCAATTCCAGAATTTAAAAAAATTAAAGTAGAAGATCTAGGAAATCTCAATGTCGTAGATTTTGAAGCGGGGGATATTATTTATTGGTTGAGAAATGGTGTGGCTCAACACATAGGAATTGTTTTAAAGAAAGTAGATGGGAGTCTTGCGGTTTTCCAATCCAATGGTGTGCCAGGAAGTAATGAAGAAGATTGTGCAAAAAACCTCAGCACTAATCGTGGGCCAAGAATTCTTGAACTCAATGACCCCTTTTGGTTTGGGACCTTAAAGGAATATGGTGTGACTAGGATAAGTGCAGAATTAAGTGGAAGTTGGGAATTATTTTTAAGGTGTCAGGGAGAATATTCGGATGCAATTGCCCTAAATCTAAACTTTGAGACATCGGATAATAATACATTTGAAGTAGATGGTAACGGTATAGACTATGACGGTGGCTATTTGTTGTGCTCTGGAGCTTTCAATTATAATAGTGAAACGAATGAACTGCAAGGAACTCTCCTTATTACTAGACCGGACAATCCTAATTATTATAGAAATGACAGTTTTCAAGTAAAGTTATCAAGGGATGAAACGGAGTATTTCCCGTTGTTTCTCGAAGATGCCTACAACACTGATGGCTGTCCCGTGGAAGCACGCCTTTTAAATAAAGAATCTTACGCATCTTCTCGAAAAAAACATAAAAGGCTCAAATTTCCCGCCCCCAACAAAAGTATTCTCTACCACTTACTATAGTATTTCGCACTTCTGTAGATAATGCACGGGTTTCAAAAATTTGTTTAGCTTTGTCCAATTCATTCTTCTGTTAAAATCAGGAAAACGCCAAGTAGAAACCAACAAGGTGACTTTCCTAAAATCTCGACAAGATGGATTGGAGTAACCATACAATTATTGTAGATTATCTTTGAGTTAAAAATCTGACACTATCCTTTTTCATGGTAAAGAAATTAACTAAAAAAAGCTTGGCTAATGTTTCGACAATTGCTAAAGAAGGGTCTAAAAATGTTCTAAACTTTATCGTTTACATTACTCTTATTTTGATATTATTAGTTGTCAACTTTTCGGTTTTTTCTAGTCTTCCTCAGAAGCTCAATGTAGTCTTTACAATAGCAATTTTAGTCCTAATTATTTTTTTGGTTTCTTTTGCCCTTTATATGGCAATCAAAAAGCCGCATAGTGTATTATTTAGTGAAACTTCAGTCTTTTTATCAATTAGAGAAGGATTGTTTGACGACTTAAATCAAAAGCCTTATCACTCCGATGATTTATCACAACTTGTAACCCACGCTCCGGTTGATCCAAATGCAAATATTTTAATAGAAACGCCTGGAAAAGTTACTAAAATTATTGATAAAGCATGATGTGTCTTATAACATACATTAAAAACGATTACAGCATCCCTTTGGAAAACCTTCACAACGCCATCAAGGAAAATTCTATTGCTTATTGGCACCATTTGGATAATACTTGGATAATCAGAACTAACAAAAAAATCCCGGAAATTCATAATAATTTAGTTCGTCATATTTCTGCAAATGATAGAATATTAATTATTGAAATAAAAGCCAACTATCAAGGTTGGTTAATACCAAGGGCTTGGGACTGGCTTAGAACTCAATTCCATAAAGAGTCGTCTTTTTTTGACTTTTAACATGACATTTTTTGTTAAATGTTATACACTAGTTTTCTAACATCCTTAGTTGGCTTGATAAGTGTATCAAACTATTAAGCCTTAAGTAGGTTTGGTCGAAGAAAAAAATCAATGTTTTTTTGAAGATAGTTTAATCCAAGTCTGAGGTCTCTTGAAATGGTTGACAATGAACAATTGAAAACATAAAAGGTGTCTACCACTCAATATCTTCCATGTCCATAGATTCTTCTGAGTCTTGAGGAAGATTCTCAAGAAGAGCAACCATAAGCCTGAGTAATCTAAGGCCTTCTTCCTTCGCTCGTTCATAGGTTATCTCTTGGTGTAAATGAACCCGGTAAAGCTCCCTGAATGCTTCAATTGATTCAGGGCTAAGTTCTGTTGGTATTATTTCAATCATACCTCCTAACCTTAAACGGGATTGAGTTCGCTGAACATTACCGAAAATCATCCCGTAATATGTTCAAAAGTGGAAACCTGACATACTCGCTCTTATGAAGTATGAACAGACCACTATGGTTCCGAATATTGTCTTTGATTCCTACCTTAAAGACCTTTCAGGCACTGAGTTCAAGGTATTACTCATTATCATTCGGCAAACTATCGGATGGGTCAATACCTCTGGAACCAGAAAAGAACGAGATTGGATTAGCTATCGGTGTTTTGAAGAAAAAACCGGAATTTCAAAGAAGTCGGTAACCAAAGCTATACAAACATTGGTGGATCAAAAACTCATTCTTGTTACCGATAAACATGGGGAATCTATTCACGGAATACGATCGAGAAAAAGAAGATACTACGGCATCAACCCTTCCGTTTGGGGTAAAAAGTTCTCTTTGAAAGGGAAAAAATTACACTCTACAAAACTAAAACAAAACAAAACTAAAATACTATCTGAAGGCTTTATACCGCTTGAATCCCTTATCAAAGAGGTAAACCTTATGAATGGTGAAAATCAATTACCATTACCGTAATGAAAGAATCATCTTTCATTACGGAATTGAATTGGTATTTCGTTATTCACAGTTTTTTCCACATAAGATGGGGTTACCACGGAAAATTTTTGTCATCATGACAAAAAATCAGGGATATGATTCAAAATGAGATAGTTTAGGATAGATACAGCGAAGCATTTTTGGTAACCTGCTCGCTTTTACAAATTATGATCACACATTCTTTAGCAGAGTATCGGAAACGATCTAATATCCCATTACATGATGTCGCATTTATTGGAGATATTGATATCGGTAATTTATCTAAAATCGAACGAGGGATACGGGAACCGACACCTACCGTAGCTTTGATGTACCATTTACTCTTCGAGGCTCCCCTCCATGATTTATTCCAAGGTCGAATAGAACAGGAACGAGAAGGTTGGACAATGAGAAGTAGAGAACTCATTAAGCTTCTTCAAGAAGAGAAGCCACCGCAGAGTAGAGATAGAGTACGGTTCGTTTCTGCCTTTGTCAATCGTCTAGCATCAGAGAAGTATGCATAATGATGCTAGTCAAGAAAAATTTGAGAAAATTCTGGCTATTTTCTTCAACACTAACGGTTTTGGCTATGTCGAAATGAAAAGCCCACTCGATGTTATTCAAAAGGGGATTAAGACTTTTAAACCATCCGGAAGTCCTCATCAATGGGAGGAATTGAACAAACTTATTAAGCAAACAAAACCAGATCGCGTAATTCTGGAGGATGTACAGAGCGAAAAATCTCACAAGCGAAGCCGAATCCATGAACTTATCTCTCAATTATGTGAGTATCTCAAGGATTCAAATATTGAATGCTCATGTTACGATCGGGCACAGATACGAAAAGTGTTTGAGACCTGGCATGCAAAGTCGAAGTATGAAATTGCGTTAGTGCTAGCCCAAAGCTTGCCAGCATTTAAGGGATATCTGTATGACAAGCCAAAGTATCCCAAAATGGAGCATTACAGAACGGTGGTGTTTGATGCAGCGGCACTGGGAATAACCCATTACTATTTAACAACATAATCCTACCAAGGAGGCTTTACTCATGAAGTAAAGCCTCTTATTGTACGAAGGCCAATGTTGATTTTTTATTCAAAAAAGGTTTATGAGAGACTACCTTTTTGTTATTTTTGAATCTCTGGAAGATAGTATGAAAACTTATTCAACTAATAACCATCCAGAGAACCACACAATGAAATCTTCAACCTCTGTATCATTTTTTGGAATGAAAATGCGATTTGTGGGCAAAGCCTCTCAAGTTATCCGTTGGTTCTTACTTTTTATCGGGGTATTTTTTCTTTGCAAAATGTTATTTAGCAAAGATAATATTACTCTAAGGATTGGATAATTTATTGAATGCCCTCATGATTTTATGGGGGCATTCAAGTTCAAAGTTCATGAACTTGCTACATATAAAGCATTGATAATATTCAGATTACATACTTTAAAGTATTTGATTTCTGTTGCCTCATTGACAAATTGTTAGTCTTGGCTTTATTGTATGGAAATGGTTAGTTATTTCCAATAAATTTCTATATCAATATATTGAGTTCCTTGTTCTTCAAAAAAGTCCAGAATTATTTCTTCTGATAAATCCATTCTTATAAGTGTAATAATACCGGATTGGGTAGCATTGAAGGGGAAGTCTAAATCAAAATCAAGTATTGATTTTATCTTATATGCACCACAATCAATTGAATCTGAGGTCAAAACATAATAGCCTTTTCTAGCTCTTTCTGGATTGCCTAAGATAATAGTCTTCAGTTCTTCCTTCTCATTGAATAAGATTCTCTCTACCTTTTTTATACAATGAGGGGTGCCTTTAATTTTGATTTCACGTATATTATCTGTTTCTCTAAGAGTTAATAGATTCATCTCGTGAACTTGTCCTCGGATGATCTGGTTAAGTTCTTTCAGGTATCGAGGCAAGAACTTTCGCCCAAATAATCGTCTTCTCTTTTGGTCATATGTTTCCATTAATAATTTACTTTAGATTTGTTATTGTCTAGTTTAGGTCTGCCGTAATCGTTCATTCTCGGATTTCCATCTCTGTCAGCTTTAGTATTTCCGGCCTCCCAATGCGGTTGGCCTTGATGACTTCGATCTTTTGTTTGCTCTTGAACAGATTTTGTTTGTTTTCCTCCACCTTCTTTGGGAACCTCATATGTATATTCCCTTCCGGATTTATTCTTTGACTGGGAAACTGGCTGCTGACTCGTAGGTATTCCTGCATCCCTCATTGCTTCACGTCTTGCAGCTCTTGAACTGGTTGCTGTTTTCTCCCCGTTTTCCAATGTGGAGACAACCTTCTTCAATAATTTGCCAGCGGCGGCACCACTCATAAAAGGTAATGCAGCTCCAACAACTGCGGCCTTCTTATCAAAAGACGTGGCAGGAGTACCATCAGCATGAATTGCTGCTCCATCACGTGTAAAGTGAGTAGTAATTACGGTGGCATCATCGACATCCGTGTAAGACAAAAACTCCCCAAGCTTTTTGTCTATCCAATTTCCAAACTCACGTAGCTCAGCCCCTTCAAGCTCAACACCTCTCCCAAATTTATTCTCCTGAAAAGCATAAACTGAGTTATAAGCAAACTGCTCACCCAAGGGGTCAATTTGCCAGAATCTTCCGATTACCGGGTCTGACACCCTAAATTTAAAGAAATCTACTCCTAAACTAAAATCACTTATCCGCTCTTGATTCTGGTATTTAAAATGATTGGTTTTTACACCAATCATTTGATTAAACTCAAAACCCAAGGGAACGTAGTCTGAAATTTGTTTGATAGTTACGATGCTATCCTCAGCCGTATATTCTAATCTCAGGTTATTCCAAATATCACGGTATTCAAAACGATAATTGAAATTAGCACTTGAATCCAAGAGGACTCTTCCACCACTAAACCCAATTTGATACAGTGTGTCGTTCTTAAACTGAACATTTCCGGCATATGTCCACTCAGTACCGCTTGAATTTTCACGCTTCAGAAGTCCACCTTGTCCGTCATAAAACCATTTGATCCAGTTGCCATTCCCATACGTTACTTGCTTTACCTTTTTCAAAAAGGAGTCATATTCAATTAATGAAATACCCTTGTTTGCATCTGATTTTAAAGAACCGTCTGTCCAGTAAATATAGTCATCACCTGAGGTGTTGCCATCCCTGAAATCACCAACATTGGGGTTCCAGGTTATAGTATCGGTTACTGACAATAATTTGTTTCCTGAATAGGAATACTGTAATCTATCAATAGCCGTATTAGAACTATCTGTGTTTCCATTTCGATGCAGATTGAGAATGTTCCCGTTCATGTCATAATTCAAGAATGGAACTGATAAATCTATACTTCCAGCATATGCAAAAGAATCAGGGCTTCACCAATTTTGGTATTCCACCTCAGCAGTCCTCAAATTTATAATTCAATATAAAGTAGCCCTGATTCATCATCTGTTTTAACAAGTATTTTTTCTCTAAAAAGATAATAAACTACTGATTTTAAATCTTCGTTACTTAATTCTTTTGATTGGATGCCTGAATCAAAATATTCATTTAAAATATTTTGAACATCTCCCTTGAAGAGAGAATCAATTGCTGGATTTGAAACTAATTGATAGGGCTTTAGTGTATCCAGAATTTCACTGGTAACTTCTAAGGACATGTGAGATTTAATAACAGGATAAACCAGGGATATGTATTCGTCTTGTGATAAATTTACTCCCTTATTCAATAAAGAATAAAGTGTACTATTCTCTAATACCGCACTAAAGGATTCATCAGTATCAGTAACATTGATAACAATGTAAAAACTCTGTGGATCAAAATCATTTAGGGCTGTTTTGAAAAAATTCTTACAACTGCATACTGAAATAACCAGCAGGAGAAAAGCTAATCTCATGGAGCTATTTGAGGAGTTCAGATGGTATGGTTTTTTTTGCATAAGATGTTCTTTTTTTATCACCAGTTTTTATTCTTATTTTATTTTCTGTGTTAACCGCATTAACCTCATACATAGGGATTCCATTAGGGGTCATCTTGGTATTAAGTTCACCCCAATCAACATCTGATGCATGTTGAAACTCATGAACCAACCCAACTCTAGGTGTTCGCTCATCTCCTTTATCTCCCTTGCCACTGCTTTTTTTATTGGGATTGTATTTAATTGTTGTCCCAGTTGGAATTTTTTTACTTGCCTTATTTTTATCATATACGGTTTGATTGCCATCTGATTCTCTTGAAGTATTTACAATTCTATGTATACGGGGGCTTCTTTCCAGATCTTCAATCATTTCCTTAACTTCTGGATCATCATTTTTTGCAGCCTCAATATCCGCTTCAACTTTTCTGGCAAACTCAGTCTTAATCCCAAAAAAGCCTGCTATTCTATCTACCAATGTCCCAACAACAATTGAATCTCCGTTAACATCTACAAAGTTGATCGGGTTATTAGCTCCATATGAATAGTTTGAAAAAGGATAATACTTCTCAGAGAATCTATCCATTTTATCAAATCTGCCAATAGTAGGGTTATAAGTCCTCTGTCCGAAATTAATATTCACCAAATCAAACTCCTCCTCGCTTTCGTAGTTAGAAAACTGAAACTTTTGTTTCTTGAGAGTATCAAGAGAAAATTTCGAATGCTGAACACCAAAAGGATAATAATCTGCAGTTTGAGAAATAAGAGCTGCTGACCTTATTGCTGGGTTTCCGGTGGTAGTGTCTCTCAAACTTAATCTAAGATTCCCCAAATGATCTCGATATTCAAATTCATACAGGAAGTTTCCGCTACTCAGAATTGCTCTACCTTCGGGAGTACCTATCTGATACAACGTATCATTTCGATAAATGGTACTACCAGCATATTTCCAATTTTCTCCGGAGGAGTTTTCTCGTTTAAGTAGGTTGCCAGAACCATCGTAATATTTTTTAATCCATCTACCACTGGTTAAATAAATCTCAGTTGGGAGGTTTGTATAAGAATCGTACACAATGGATGCAATACCTTGGTTAAGATCTGTTTTGAGGTTTCCATTGGTGTAATACTCATAATCATTTCCAGAAGTGTTCCCATCCCGAAAGTCACCACTATTGGCATTCCAGGTTATGGTATCAGTAACGGACAGTAACCTATTGCCCGAGTATTGATAGGTAAGTCTGTCAATTGCACTGTCTGTGCTATCAGAGCTACCATTTCTATGGAGCTTCTGAATATTCCCATTAAGATCGTATTCAACCAAAGGAGTAGAGTAATTTCCTGTACCACTGAAACCCGCACTGCTTAACCTTTTCCCGTGATCATAAGAATAGGAGTAGTTATTAATTCCAGATGTGGTTTTGTTTCTCCAACTCTGTCCTGAAATGTTTCCGTCATAGTTGCCCAGTTCCTGAAAGCTTAGTTTGAACGCAAACAAATCATTGTCATCAGGATTGAGTGTTGGACTACCATTTTCACAATTCACGCAGTTCAACATTCCTCGCAAGTGATAGCCATAATTGATGGTTTGCAGACCCATAGTGGTGGTTGCCCCTGTAAGTGTGCTATCAATTTCGGCCAGATAGGTATCCGGATCAGCACTATTTACCCCAAACCCAGGCTCCAGCAGTACATATCTGCGATAGATATCCTCGGTATTTGTTGGAGCCGAAGCATTGCGGATGATGTAATCCAAAGACTCGGAATAATATTCGTACTGAGGGCGAATTTTCTTCTCTGAGAGCCTACCCAGCTCGTCATACGAAAGAGTACAAAGGGTATCCGCAGCAGCATTAAGTCCATGTTTGATAAGAATGAGTCTACCTGCATGGTCATAACTGTTTTCTGTGAATTCGGTAATACTACTGTTGTCTGGCTTTTTATGCACCATGCGTACTTTGGCAACCTCACCGGCAAAGAGATATTCAAAGTCGGTTCGTTCGGTATGGCCAAAGGTATTCTGAGTAAACTGTTGAATTAACCGGTTCTTGTTGTCAAAATAGCTGGCGGAAACGAGCCAGTTTCCGTCTTCCGTTTTCTTCGATTTTGTTCCGGTGAGATCTCCGGAATTCTCACTATATACACTATGCCAGGCATTGCCGGCATCAAAACTCATATCTGCCGGAAGCCAGTTTGTGTACGAGTCGTAATAATTAATGTGGCGAATATCACTTGCCGTTATGGTAGAAGGGAAAGAGGTACTAAGGGAATAATATACCGGAGTGGTACTGTTTCTGCTTTCAAAGGTGTGCTTCTTACCACTTTCAAAACTTACAACCGCTGCCTGTAGGGTGGAGCGGTTCTGGCTATTTGAATATTCTCCCCGATACACTTCACGACCTAAGGCATCGTATTTGAAGAACGACCATTTATTCAGTTCTCGTTGTAATCCGGTTTGACTAGCCACCAACCTGTCCCATTTATCATAGACAAAATACTCCGGATCAGCCCCCGGAATTTTCTTTTCAATAACTCTTCCACGGTTATCGTAGCGATAGAAAAAAACAAAGTTTTTCCAGGCATTGGTAAGATTTGACATGCCTGTTCCTTCTGCCACGGCCATCGGCTGCATCACCGCTCGCAGGCGATCACCATGTGCATACAAGAAATGTGTTTTAGCATACTGTCCCACACCCACTTGCTGCCAACTTTCAATGGTATTACCTACAATATCCTTAAAGATCACCGAGCTGTCACCTTGCTCATCTATCGAGATGGTTTTATACAAACTCTTCTGAGGATAATAATTGCTACTCCAGGTGATATTCCCATTGAAGTCTGCTACATAAAGTCGCACCTCATTAGTCTCGTTATACGTATGAACCGTTCGATTTGAGTGGGGTGAGCTTGTCGAAACCCGCCACTCTATTCCGGGACCATACTGTTCCAGTGTCCTGTTCAAGGGTGAATTATCAAAGAGCGTGATTTCTGAATAGGGAAGAGCTTCACCATAGAAACTTTGTGCCAAAGCGGTTACACCTGACTTGTATGTTCCGGAATTCTCTGAGCTTGGAGCGGATAACGTCTCCCGAACAGGTCTTCCATATTGGTCAAACGCAATGCTACTTAATACAATATCCTTTAGCTCCGGGCTTTGACGATACCCTAGTGACTGTACTTTTCTGCCAAGACCATCGGAGTAATCAATCCCAATGAGTGCTTTCGTTGGGTCGATAGCATCACTTACATTGGTGGTAGCTACACGAAGTCTGCTGCTTACTACGGCATTATGATCAATAGAAATACTTTGAGCCATGAGCCCCAAAGGAAACAGAACGAGGAGGAGGTATATATTTTTCATGACTAGAACGTATGGATTGAAATGTTAGAGAAAACAGAAGTGTTGATTAACGAATTGGTGTCATAGCTTCCATTGAAACTATGAATGCCAATTAAAAACCCTGCATTAAATGCAGAGGAGGTGGTTACACCACTTGAAGTTTCCGTCCAGTTCGCATCATTATTCCAACTTGGATTACTTGCCGTACTCCACCATGTTGAAATCTCCTCGCCTCGTTTTTTGATCCTGAGCCAGAGTGGATGGCTCGTGGTACCAAACTGAAGAAACTGAGCATTGGTAGCTGAGGTGGTTCGTGCTACCTTGCCAACCGCACCACCAGCCACATCAAAGATCATTTCAAAATATGGTGCATCGGCAGCAAGACTACTTCTGATCATGACTCCTGACCGCATCCCCAGATCAGGACTGGAGGAAATACTATTCAATTTTGCAATAATTACAACACTATCGGCGGACATAGATTTATACACAAAATTGAATTGATCACTGCTCCCGAGTCCTTTGTTTCCACTTGATTTAATGGTAATTGTTCCGGTATTGTGATAGACACATCCATCAATAGGTGGACTTCCAATTTCAGCTAACTGCCAGCCGGAAACCAATTCGGGAAGGCTCAGCACATTTGAAGTGGCACTAATACAATCACCATCCGAACAAGTAGCAGAATAACTGGAAACAGAACCTGTACTTACCTGTATGGTGCTCCCTGTAGCTCCGGTATTCCACTGAACGGTTCCAACACATCCACTTGCCTGAATGGTTACCAAACAGGTGTCCACCGATTGAACCACGAGTATAGGAGGATCAACAGCACAACCGGAAGCCACAGAATCGGCATAGAAATATCGGTACACTCCGGTAATGTTTCCGCTGTGATCTTTGGTTTGCCAAAGACGTTGATAGTTGTCATAGAGATACGATTCAGTCAGTCCTTTCGGAGAAACTGTTTGGCTAAGTCCTACATAAGGAATATGTGCATACCATGTGAGTAACCGACCACTTCCAATTTCATCTCGTATATCGGCAATATCAGAGAGCTGAGCTACATTAAGGGTACTTGTTTCGAAGTCATTCTCTGAAATACTTAAAGTTGAAAATGCATTATCCAGTTCATTTCTCGTGGTTCGCTCTGCCTTTGCTATCAGTAGTTCGTTGTCATAGCCATAGACAAGTGCGGTTGAAACCGAGTCAACCATATACTCAAGAAGGTTGCCATCACTATCATAAGCTACATAGTCAACTCGTTTCTCTAAACCATTGCCGATCATATCAACCCAGGTTGCCTTGGGAAGCATATTGCTGGTCAGTCCACGTGCATTATTTCCCGAGAATATCCCGTACTCATTTTTCTGACGGTAATATGTTGAAGTTGTTCCCGAAATGCTTTCCCGTTGAATGGTTTCAAGAGGAATACCGATCATGTTTCGGGAGATAAGGCTGTCAGCGATTATTGATGAAGTGTAATTGCTATGGGTGGGGTAGATGGATATGGATTCTCTTTTTTTGCTTAAATATGGGAAGGTGGTTGTGGTGGTGTCCGGAAGGAGGTAGGCATCATAGCCGAAAGACTGTGAAGTGGTGATGCTGTCTGTCTTTGTCCAGGTGCTCTTTAACTTGTATTGTCCCGTATTGTATGAATAGCTGGAGTAGCTCATTTCCGGTTGGGCGGAGTAATTGATCAGTCCTGTAGAGCAGGATGAGGTTACAATATTTCCTTCGTATACAAAGGTGGTATTCAGAAAGCCTGCAACAGTTTTTGTTTCCTCCTTGTAGTTTGACCAAGTATTGTTAGTCTGACTTACCAGCTGGTTATCTGCACGGTAGGTATTTTTTGTAACCAGATTGCCTCTTTTCCAAAATTGAATGCTTCTTTGATAACTTGTTGGAGTACTCACAATATTATCCGGAGTAAAGCTAAAGGTGTATTCATTTCTACCATTCGAAATAGTGGAGGTATCATTTTCAAAGAACTCAGTGACTTTTGTGTAATACACAGGAGCAGAATCAAAACTGCCTATTTCAAGCTGTCCATTAGCCGAAATGATATATTGGGTGGCCTGACCAGTGCTTCCGGCTGGTGTGGTGTTGGAATATTGGAGATGTTGCTGAGTAACAACATTGGCAGAAGCGGGTGTCCAATTGGTACTTAATCTACCAATTCCCACTCCATCAGCCGATTCATAGATATATCTTTTAACCAGTGGTGCCGAAGTAGAATCAGGATAGTTGGTGATGCTCTTTACCCTCAGACCACCAGCCAGATATTCGGCACTGTTATATTTGTATTTATTATTCTCAAAATCAAAAAACGTTCTTCCTTTGGTAGGCGTAGTGATAGATTTCAAAACACCTTGCTTCATGAAGGTGCTTACGGTGCTTCTGTCTGCCCCTCCGTCGGTGATAGGAATATTATTGGGGCTGGAAGGAGTACCAATATTATAGGAGGAAGGGCCAATCAGGCTCTGATTATTTTTTCCATTATAGTAACCAAAGTAATCCTGTTTTGGAAAATCACTGTAATTTCTAGTCCATGAGTAAGTATCAGTAAAGTAGTCAAACGAGTAATAAAGAGAATCTGAGGATATAGCATCCTTTATGATTACTCCATCAAGTTTAAGTTTACCATCAGAACTGGCAGCATCCAGAAAGTAGGAATAGTTAAACTTAACGGTGCGGAGTAGAGTTTTTATACCATCAATGTAGGAGTAAACCCGTATGTTATCCAGCTTGAAGGCATTAGTCAAATCATTTCGGGAAGAAGACTGAGTAAACTCCACTACTCCATTAGCATATTCTATTTTTGAAATGTTCAGACTTGAAAAAATAGCACTGACATTGGTGGCGTTAGCAGTTGCAAAGGTAGAATTTGAATAATGATCAGGTGAAGTCCCGCTGGCACTTCCGAGAAAGGAGGCAGACCATTGATAAGATTGCTGAGATAGGCTGCCTCCCGATACATACGAAAGCTTTATTTGATCATCGGAGTTTGCGGAACTGATTTTATTGAGGTGCCATGCTGAATGATAACTAGATGTCCATTGACCATTCTGATTATAAATTCCATCGGTAAGCATACTTCCGGTTTCATTGATTCCATACGTGTACTCAGTTCCATCATCATCTACAATATCAAAGCCAACGATAAGTCCAGACGGATATAATGAGTCTTTTATCTGTACCGGTTGATAGGGAAAGAGATATGGAGCTGCTCCTTCCTGTCCTATCAGGAACTTCCCACTTTTGCTGGGCAGGGAGTAGGAGAAAATATCCGGTGAAAAGTCGGCCTGATTCTTTCTCGCACCATCTGCCAGTTGATAATCGCTGGTATTATTACACAAGTCCAGACTGGTCTGAATGATTTTCTCCATGTAGTTTTTATCGCTCGACGTATGGTCATCCGGCAGTCCTTGTACACTCCGGGTCACCACTGACCCATGATCCAGATTCCAGCCCCAACCCACCCAGGAGGCCTCATCCTGTAGTCGGTGCCCGCTTGCATGATACTTTAGCGTTATGGGCAGGGTAAGATTACCAGCCTTAATAGTATAGATGGGGATACTGATGTCTGGCACACCCGTTGCCAGATTTACCTGATAATCCTGAAATCCGGTAATTCCAGCAGTGTTCGGACTCTGAGGTGAGTAATCCGGCAGGTATTTTCTGTATTGATCTTCGGTTGTGCTAACGGCAAACACACGGGTTTCACCAAGCTTAACACTATCTTTTTCCTGAGCAAAAGCCGGAGAAGAAATGACACACAAAAGAAAGAGTGTGGTAATACGAATCATTTTCATAATAGAGGTTGAGGGTAATAATTAGCTGAAACAAATTAGCACTTTGCCCCTTGAAATGAAAACTTCAGGAGCAAAGGCTCACATAAACTTATTATTCGGTCAGTCCCACTAGTTTCTGAGAGGGAAACTGAGGAAGAGCTTGGTAATGGCGACATCGGTATTGTGAGTGGTAAGTCGACCACTGTCTCCACCACGCTCCCACTCACCTTTGATCCGATGTTTTCCAAGAAGGAAGTGCGTTACGCCAATGGAAGTTTTGCCTTTGAGAGTGGTTCCAACACCAATAAATGCACCAAAGGCCATTGAGAGCGGATGTCGGTTATATAACTCATGAGCATAATTTCCCGACTTCTTACTTCTTGTTTTCTTCAGGAGTCCAAGATTCAATCCGCCATTAATAAACAAATCAGCATTTTCAGAAAGCGTGGCACGGTATTCAATACCTCCTCGAAGGGGAATATTGAAATAACTACTGAACTTGACTTCCTCATCACTGGAAAGATCTTCCTCTACAATATCCTTCGCATCGCTGGCGAAAGGATTAAGGGCAATGTCAATGCCGGTTAGAAATGATAGTCCAGGCTTTGACATAGGAAAGCGTTTTTCCAAACCGACCATCACCCCTTTTCCGGCATTTCCGGCTCGATCATTATCGAGATTTATGTCTCCGAAATCATTTGAAGGAAGACTTATGCCGAATGAATAGATTAAATCGTCAAACTTCTTTTCCTGAGCAAGAGTATTTCCGGAATTTATGCCGGCCAGGAGGAGAATGAAATATGGAGAAGATCGAAATAGCGTTTGTATCTGTTTCTTCATGTCTTTAAGATTTTAATAGTTTTTATTTTGAGATATATTTGTTCGGAATGAGATAAGAGCTCTATAAGGTTTTAAGCATACATTTCATTTGATCCTGAAAATGCTGAGAAGCGAGGTTGTCAGTTTTCTTCTCATAGGAGCTAGATTTACTCATAGCTATTCGAATCATTGAAATTCGGTGTTTGCTTAATACTTCGATGATTCCCCGATCAATAGAACATGGGGCTGAGACTGAGAAATGGAGATAATTCAGCACCACTTTCTTCCTAATGGTGCCGTCCATAAGTGCGGTAAGCGTGATCACTGCATTATTTTCAAGCAGGAGGAAAACCTGATCACCTTTCTGTATCACATATTCCTGAAGCAGTGGAGCATCGGTAGTTGATATATCCTCTGTGATCATGACACTAGCAACAAGCGTGGTATCTGTTGGAATTGGTTTGACCATCAGCATCATAACATCAACTTTCTTATCTGCCATTACCTTGTACTTTACGAGTTTACCTCCATAATGATCAAGCTTTGTCTTGGTGAATTTGTCATTGAAGACAAATTCAGGCTTACAATTCTGAGCCCTTGAAAAGAAGGAAAGGAGGACAAGGGGAATAGAAAACAGGAATGATTTGAAGGAAAGGAAGGAATAGCCAGGGGAGGAGAAAATTTGCTTCATCGCGATAAGGCATTTGTGTATTCCGAACTCATTTAGAATACGTTAGACATTTGAATGAGGGTGAGTTCATTAGTCCAAATGTAATGGCTTGGGTGAAAAATACAAACTTATAAGTAGTAATTATTAAGTGGTAATTAATAAGTGGTAACAAATAAGTGTGAACTCCCTCTTATTTGGGGTTATGGAAGAGAATTTAGACTGGACTCAAGAAGCCTTAAAGGCTATTGGCCATCGGTTACGTGATATACGGATACAAAAGGGGTATACGAATTATGAGAATTTTGCTTTTGAGCATAACATTCCCCGAGCACAATACGGAAGATATGAAAAGGGCCAGGACTTGCGTGTGAGCAGCCTGTTAAAGGTATTAAAGGCATTGGAAACCTCTCCAGAAGATTTCTTTAAGGGGCTCTAACGGTAAGGGTTATTCGAATATTTCATTAGTCAGTTTTTTCACCTCAACTAAGGTTTCTCCCTTAACAAGCCACGAAATTCCAAAGGCTACTACGGCAATGGTTTCAAAGATGAAAACATCTATATCTGTGAATTGGAGTGAAAATATAAGTCGGATCAGAAGAATCAAAAGGCAGGCCCAAATGGTGTAGCCACACACTCGGTATATTTTGTTCTCAAGTTCATGTTCTTTTTTATCACCCTTGGTGAATCTGAAAATTGACATGTATCCGATTGAGAAAATGAATATTCCTGCACTTGCCAAGTGGATTACATTTTTTGTTTGGTTTTCATGGCCATAAAGTTGGTAGATGCCTTCTTTGCACAGCTGATCTATAACTAGACTACCGCTACCGCAGCAGCCAGTTGGAATAAATACTACAAGAAGAATGCCAATACCTGCAATATTGGTAATAACATTATCACTGATCCATTCGGTTGCCGGGTCTCTTTTGTATCCCTTATATGAAATTAAGAGGGTACCGAAAGAGAAAAGAATGGCAATAAAGAAAACGGCTGATCTGGAATAATAGTAATGACTGATTGAACTTAAGGCTTGGTTTTCAAATAAGAATAAGGTGATGGGAAGTAAGATTCCAAGTATCCCTATTACTTTCCTGATTCGGAGAAATGATAATTTCAAATTGTCATCTACTTCCATATAATTCTTGATTAGCCTTTCTCAAATCTAATAAATATTGAATAAAGAAGGGATAGGGTATTTTCCCCGTATTCATCAGGTATTTTTACCCTATTTGCGTATAGTGGTTATTTCGTATATTGAAATGATAATAAATTAGTTACATACTAATTTAACCCTTTACCATTATGCTAACCTTCTTTATTGCCTTCTCCCTCTTTTTCCTATTTCTCGCTATCCTTGGTCAAGAAAGGCCGAGAGTAATTGGTCACTGGGATACCTTGATCGATCAGTTTAAGTTTTCAACTTCAGAGTTCTATAAACTGGTTTATGAAGAGCTCAAATCACATGACATTCCTGACTTAGACATGACGACGGTAGAGTTTTCTGAATCGAGTATGCTCTCCCACAAGCGGAGATATCTCCGTATTACGTGGAAAGATTACATTTATGACTGCTGTTTTGCTCCTTTTGGTTCCGGTTCATTTGTAAGCTGGTGGTTGCTGTATAAAACAAGTAATCTTGAGACGGGGGTTTCAAATCTTCCATTCATTGGTAAATGGCTCCAACGTTTTTTCTTTCCCGATACCTACTACAGGAGAGATACTGCGTCCATGTTCATTAAATACGCACAGAGCTCAATTTTGAAAGTTCTAGAGCAGGTTACGGAAGGAAAAGGACTCAGCCACATGAGCGAGACAGAAAAGAAGCCAATTCTCAAAGACATTTTTGATCGCTGAGAATGGGAGCATTAAGCAAAATTGAGGAGGCTACCCTTAAATTTTATCAATGGGATATTCGTAATCGAGGATATATTCGTTTTTCCTCTCCGGTAAAATTAGAGCCTCCATTCTTGCCGTTTTCATCTCTGAATGAAAACGGCAATCAATTTGATGATGGACGAGTTCCTTCACTTTTTAAACTTATTGTCTTGTGGATTCTCTCCTGGTTTATTAAAGCTCCTAAAAGAGAGTATCTGACTGAAATACCCTTTTATGATGTTACTGAACATTTACTCGTCAGGCTTAAACTTGTCGCTCCTCCTCAAACAGAAATACGTCTCGCTTCGAATCTTGAATTTCTCAATATTCTCTCGACAACCAAGCACGCTGTTTCATTTGAAATTACGGCATTTGAAGGGCAAATAATTATTGAGTTCGTGGTGAGTGAAGACGATAATTTGAGGGTTCAAGGATTAGTACGTTCGTATTTTCCGGAGATTGAAATTGTTGAATGTGCAATTGAAGATGATGCTATTGATTACTACACAGAAGCTGCCATTGCTGATTTCGGATTAGAGCAGGAATCAATGATTCCCATATTCCAACCTGCCAATTATACGATTGATCCACTGACTTCGATAATTGCTGAGCTTTCATTACTTCAAACGGACGAATTAGCTCGCTTACAAATCATTGTTGAAGGAACAAATTCACCGTGGCATTGGGCATTAACCGAAGCCGTATCAGATGGAGATGGAGGTTCCTTTTTCTATGACAATCCGGATATACCGAAATGGGCTCAAGACAAAATTTCATCACCACTTTTCGCGGTGGCCTTTAGGATTGTCGTGGAAGGGAAGAATAAAACACGGTCGCGTGAGATTGCAAGAAATTTAATAGAAACGATCAAACAAGTAAGTGCCTCAGATCATAACCGACTCATTCCCCTTGCGAATGATGGATATCCTTATGAAGATCATCTTCGGTGCGTTATTCGCAGGCAAAGTAATCGCTTTGGAGTTCTTTTAAGTGCCAAGGAGTTAGCCACATTTATACATTATCCGAATAAATCAATCATCAATCCCAAACTTCGTGTTCAATTTTCCAAAACGAAAGCAACTCCACCTGAACTGAAGTCGGGTACCTATTTACTAGGGCGAAATAACCACTTAGGATTAGCAACCGATGTCTATCTTAATGACGAGCAGCGACTTCACCACATGGAGATTCTCGGTGCAACTGGGGTAGGTAAATCTACACTCATTGCTCACCTCATGCTTCAAGATATTGTTTGCGGCAATGGCTGCACTCTCATTGATCCGCATGGTGATATCGTCGACGACGTACTTCAAAGAATTCCCGAAGAGCGAGTCCACGATGTTATTATTATCGACCCCTCGCATACTGATTATGTTATTGGCTTCAACATACTCGAAGCTAAATCTGAAATAGAAAAGGCCGTCTTGTCTTCTGATATCGTGTCAGCGTTCAAACGATATGCTACCGCTTGGGGGGATAATATGTCGGCAGTGCTTCAAAATGCGGTCACTACCTTCCTTGAATTAGAGCATGGCGGTACCATTCTTGAGTTAAGACGATTCCTGACTGATGATACCTATAGATCAGGATTACTTAAGAACTTGGAAGATCATAGTCTACGGTACTTCTGGGAGCAGGAATACTCCTACCATAAAAAGAACATTGGTCCACTTCTTACTCGCATGGATATTTTTCTTCGCTCAAGAATAATCAGGAATATGGTGGCTCAGAACGGATTGAATATTTCTGACTGTATGTCTTCCCAAAAGATCGTACTCATAAAATTATCGCAGGGACTCATTGGGGAAGAAAATAGTCGGATTCTTGGAACCCTTTTGATCGCCAAATTTTATCAAGCCGCACTTGGGAGACAATCTCTGAGTATTCAAGAGCGACTACCATACTATCTCTATATTGACGAATGTCATCACTTTATTACCCCAAGTATTTCACTCATTCTCAGTGGAGCAAGAAAGTACGGACTTGGTCTTATTCTGGCTCATCAGGAAATGTCGCAAATTGATGATAGTAAAATTGAGAATTCTATACGATCTAATGCTGGTATTAAGGTATGCTTTCGTTTGGGCGATTCAGATGCTAAGAGTTTCGAGTCTCATTTTTCTGGTTTTGAACGAACCGATTTTCTCGGACTCCAAAGAGGGCAGGCCATTTGTAGTGTAGGGGGAAGTGAACAGGATTTTTCACTCGAAACGATTAATCTTACCACCGTATTCGGTTATACAGACGATGTTATTTCTCAGATCAATGAAAATTCGAAGAAACAATATGGCTCAACGCGACAGGATATTGAGCAGAAAATTGAAACCTTCTTCACTTTAAGGATGGGTGATAAGAAGCTTCCAGAAAAACCGAATCAGGGAATCGATCTCGATATTTCGCACCTTCCAGATTTAACCGAATCTTTGAATGAAGTACGTGACGCCGAAAAGACCCCAACCTCATTTGATGAACAAAAAGAGAAGCTTCTCAATTTGGCACAATCTCAGGAAGTTGAACGACTTCATAGAAGATTACAAGTAGAAGTAAGAACGGTTGCTCAAAACTCTGGCTATGCAGCTCATATTGAAAAACAGCTTCAAGATGGATTACGTGTTGACGTCTCACTTCATCGAGGAGAAGAAAGTGTAGCAGTGGAAATCTCTGTAACCAATTCGATTGAGTATGAAATTGGGAATATACAAAAAGCTTTGGAGGCTTCATATGGAATCGTCTTTTGCCTTTGTGAGAATAGCAAGCATCTTTCGAATATTCAATCTCGATTTTCGGAATTATATGCAGACAAAGCCAAAAACGTACTTTTCGGATCGTTATCGGATTTCAAAATCTTTATGCAACGAAAACTAAATACCAACATCCCAATAGAAAAACGAGTGAGAGGGTATCGGGTTACCTCAAAGAGAGTAAGTGAATATGATGGTATTTCAGAGGATAAAGAGAATCGCCTGAAAGAAATTATATTGTCTTCCATGAAGTAACCTATAGAGAATAAAGGTGTATGCCTTGACCCCAACTATTTTATTTGAGTTTTTGTTCTCTCGTTACTATGGAAGAGAAATTAAAGCTTGATCGGATTATTGAGTCTCGTATGAAGCTCAAAAGCAGATTTCTGAAACAAATTGAGGAAACCCCATCACTCGCAGACAGTCGTCCTATGGGAACCGGCCCTCAAAATCGTCATGGCATGCCACAGTTGCCACCGGGTCAAACAATCACACAAAAATGGCCAGTTCTCGATTTAGGATATCATCCAGATATTTCACTTGAAAGGTGGAGACTAACGATCGATGGGGAAGTTGAAAATCCGATTACTCTGAAGTGGGAAGATTTTATGGCGTTACCTCAAACGGAGGACGTTTCTGACTTCCATTGTGTAACGACGTGGAGTAAGTTGGATGTTCCGTGGAAAGGGGTAAAACTCATTGATCTGGCAGCCTTAGTAAATCCAAAACAATCCGCAACTCATATTTTGTGTTACGGATATGATACGTATACTACAAATATTTCTTTAGAAGAGGCATTGAAAGAGGATGTACTTCTCGCACACAACGTGTATGGTGAACCGCTTCCGAAGGAACACGGCGGCCCGGTCAGAATGGTTACCCCTCAGTTATATGCATGGAAAGGATCAAAGTGGATCAAGAGAATAGAATTTCTATCATCGAATAAGCTTGGTTTTTGGGAGGAGCGTGGATATTCTAATACCGCATATCCTTGGAGAAATGACCGGTATTCGTAAAAGTTTTCGACTTTTTTGAACTTTCTTAATAGCCTGGTAGATTTCGGCAAAAAGAGCTGATTTACAGCTTCATACCCTTGGAATTGTTGCCCATTTTTCGTATTTTAGACCTGTTAATCAATGGTTTATGAATAGAAAAAAAGTGGGCCTTTGGCTGAGAGTCTCCTCGATAGGGCAGGTTGAAACTGAAAGTTTACTCCATCATGAAATTAGGGCAAAAGAGTTCGCTGAACAGCGAGACTATGAGGTCGTCAAAATCTACCGTTTAGAGGCCATGAGCGGAGGCTCGGTCATGAAGTACCCCCAGACACAAGAAATGCTTCATGATATAAAGAATGGATTGATATCAGGATTAGTCTTTTCTAAAATAGCCCGACTCGCCAGAAACACAAAAGAGCTTATTGATATCGCAGATATCTTCCAGGAATATCATGCCGATTTGATTTCAATGGATATGTCGATTGATACTTCCACAAGTATCGGTAGACATTTCTATCGAACCATGAGTAGTATGGCTGAATGGGAGAGAGAAATGATATCGGAAAGAGTATCAAGTTCTGTCAAAACCCGAGCCCAACTTGGTAAATACTTAGGCGGCAAACCTCCTCTGGGCTATACCTATGGAAAGGATAAAAAGTTAAAGATTGATGAACATGAAGCTCAGGTTCGCTCCAAAATCTTTGAATTATTCTTAGAGCATCGACGTAAAAAGACTGTCGCAAAAAAGATGAATGAACTTGGCTATCGCACTAAGTCAGGGAATCTGTTTTCTGACTCTACCGTGAGAAGAATCCTCACTGACCCAATATCAAAGGGAGTATTGATTGTTAATAAAAGTAGGAGCACCAAAAATGGTGGAGAGCGGGACAAGCCAGTTGATGAATGGGTGTTCCAAGAAGTAACCCCTATCGTATCAGAAGAAACGTGGGATGAAGTCAATCGTATTATTGAACAACAGAAAAAAAGTCACAAAAAGGTACTCAATACAAAAGTTCATCTCTTTACAGGCTTTGTATTTTGCGATTGTGGGGCTCAGATGAATACAAGGACTAATGTTGCATCATATGCATGTAAGAAAAGATGTGGGAATACCATACGCAAAGATGATCTCGAGGGGATTTTTAAATCAGAACTTCAGGACTATACCGTCAAGCCGGAAAATGTTGACGTCTTCTTTGATAAGCTTGATCACAAACTCAAGACAAAAGAATTGGAGCTACCTCTTCTTAAACAACAAAAGGAAAAACTGGAACGACATCTTGAAAAAATACTTTGGTTACATACAGAAGGACAAATAAAAACAGAATCATTTAAGGAGCATTATCGTGGCCCGTCTGAACAATTGAATCAGATAAACGAAAACATTACAGCAATTGAAAAAGAATTAACCTCAAGTGTGAATCTAAAGCGAGACACTTATTTAATCATTGAGAAGGCTCAATCACTTTATGAACGATGGGATAGTCTTAATCATGATGACAAACGAAGTATCATTGAACTTATTACCAAGAGAATTACCGTAAGCCCTGAGAGTATTGATATTACGCTCTATTCTATTCTTCCAAATGATCAAGCGGGCGACCCCTCTTTCAAATTACCTACAAATGGGCAACACATGATATGATGTGTGTGGCGGTTTCTTTGGGCATAACCAGAGCGGCAATATCGATGAGCCTCACACCCACCCACGGCATATCCATTTTACTCCAGGTGGTTACGCAGTGAAAGTCTGAGGTATCTTCGGTTTGAGGTAAGGCCATGAACTCGTCCCATTTGAGAATTACCGGGTTTTCCACCTCACCGTTGATGGTAAGCCGCCAGTTTTCCAGTTGAATATCGGGGTGATAACCCAGATCCAACACGGGCCATTTTTGCGTAATGGTCTGCTTCGGCGGCAGCTGCGGCATTCCGTGGCGATTAACAGGACCTGTTCCCATCGGGCGTTCGTCTGCCATGGATGGAGTAAGACTCATTTGTTTTTCAAAACGGGCCTTCAGTTTCATTCGGGCTTCCACAATACGCTCCAGTTTATCCTCCATAAATTCATCGGTTAACTTACAGAATAACGGAATTCAGACGGGAATGGTTTGAAGATTCTGAATGGCAATTCAAAAGAGTGGGAGGTGTTAATTTTTTCAATTAAGGCGATTTTTTCAATGTGCGATTTCTTTGGCAAAGTTCATCTCTCCCGCTTCGATTTTTACTTTCAGATGATTTTCTTTGGGTGGAACCGGGCAGCTGTACCCTGCAGCGAAAGCACAGTACGGATTGTACGCTTTGTTAAAGTCGAGCCAAAGATCGTTATCCTCTAATTCTTTCATTCTCAGGTCGAGATATCTCCCGCCACCGTAGGTTTCCGTTCCGTTTGTAAGATCCTTGAAAGGAATGAAAAGGTAATCTTCATAGATCGGATTTCGCATGAGTGCCAAACTTCTGTAAACATGTAATTTTTGCTTTTTCCCGAGTATTTTAAAGGTTAACTGCCCAAAAACCACATAGGTTTGTGTCTGGCCAGAGGAAGTAGGCAGCTCAAAAGGCTCACTACGAGAAACCGGCCTGAATGTACATTTTACCCGATAGCTTTCATCAGGCTCAAAGAATCGGAGATAGTCAATATCTTCTTTCTTCAGTGGGGAGTGGGAGTCTTTGAGGAATTCGTTTTTATAATCCTCCCGAAACTCCCGGATCTGCTGCTCATATTCCTGCGAAAGTGCGGTAGAGACAAAAAGGAATAGAGCTACAAGCAAATTTAATAGCTTCAGTATGGGGGTTTTTGTAATTTTCCGGTTCATCTTAGGTGCAATTTAAAGCAAAATCAATGTCTGTAACTATTCTTTTGGTAATTGGTACGGTGATAGCAAGCATTTATGCCTGGCGGGATGATACCCTCAGGAACAAGTGGATTCATAACGCTTACCTGGCAAACAGGAATAAAGAATATCATCGTTTACTTACTTCCGGGTTTATTCATGCCGATTATCTGCACCTGTTTTTCAACATGTACGCCTTGTATCTTTTCGGAGGAATGGTGGAGCAGTATTTCGCTTATTTTTTTGGAACAAGAGCCATACTGGCCTTTTTAGGTTTATACATTCTGGGAATTATCGTTGCTAATATCCCCGATTTCCTGAAGTATAAAGATACTTACGGGTTTAATTCACTGGGTGCTTCGGGGGGTGTTTCGGCCATTGTTTTCTGCTCGGTTATTCTCAATCCCATGATGGAGCTGATGATTTTTCCTATACCCATAGGAATGCCCGCTTATATCTTTGCGGTGATCTACGTAGCCTACTCCATTTACATGGAGAAACGCCAGATGAACAATGTAAATCACATGGCCCATCTCTGGGGAGGCTTGTGGGGTGTTATTTTTATATTGGTCACCGAGCCATCTTCTTTCAGTAGATTTGTGGAACAGATTGAACTTCCTTTTTGAAAAAAGCACACCTCATACACCAGCCTTATCCGTTTGAAGATGGGGAAAGATCGGTGATGGAACTCATCGGAAGATCACTCGCTGTAGGAGTATTTATTGGACTGTTTCTCCTCATTTTTGAGCCATTTGATCTGAGTAAATGGCAGGTACCAGGCAAAACAGCCTACGTATTGGGTTTTGGAATGGTCACTTTTGGCTGTCTGCTGGTAATGCGTCTTGGCGTTTATCAGATCTTTCCGCATTATTTTAATGAGAAAGGGTGGACCATCGGCCGGGAAATTTTCCTGAATCTTTCTTTTCTCACGCTGGTGGCCATGGCTAATTTTCTCTATGCCGGTCAACTGGGAATTATTCGATTCAGTCCGACTTATTTTCTGTGGAGTTTTGGGAGTGTTTTAGCGGTAGGCGTGTTTCCCATAACCTTCGGAGTGCTAACCAAGTATCACAAGGCTTTGAAGGAATATAGCCGGATTGGAGACCTATCTTTACTGCCTGATTCAGAGAAGTTTATAGAATTTACTGCAGAAAATGAACGGGATAAGCTTAGGGTGTCTCTCAATGAGCTCTTATACATCGAATCGGCAGACAATTATTCCAGGTTCGTGTATGTATCAAATCCTCCAGAACTTATGAGGGCGAGTTTATCGAGACTGGAAACCCAGCTTACTACTGAACTGCTGGTTCGATGTCACCGATCTTACCTGGTAAACTTAACCAAGGTGAAAAAAGTACGTGGGAATGCACAGGGGTATAGGCTGGGCCTTGAGGGCTCGGAGTTTGAAGTGCCTGTGGCCCGCAGGTTTTCGCATTTGGTCAATAAGCTGAAAACAGGTCTCAACTAATCAGAAAAAGGAGGGCAAGCAGCCCCAGAATAATCCATTTCAGGCGGTTCCAGAGAATGGCCTTCTTTTTAAAAATAATCAGAGCGGTCTCTGTCAAAAGCAAGAACAGTAGGGCCCATAGCGTAGCATTACTGAAATTATTTTCAAAGGCATTCGTACGATAGCTGAAATACATCAGGAGCATACAAGCCAGAGGGAATAGTATTTTGCTATATATTCTCAGGTCTGAACGGGAGCTACTCATTCCAATCTCGGGTTTATGGAGTAAAATTTACAAAATAATTGTTATCATGTCATGAGGAACTTCCCGCCAATACATGACTTCACTCATGTTTGTCACGTTGTTTCCCAGCTAAATTTGAAAACTATCCCCACGATACGACCATGAATTATATCGATTATTACGAAAAACTGGGAGTGACTAAAAACGCCACTTCCGATGAAATAAAGAAGGCCTACAAAAAACTGGCCCGCAAGTATCATCCCGATCTTAACCCCGATGATACAGAGGCGAAAAAGAAATTTCAGGAAATCAACGAGGCCAATGAGGTGCTCTCTGACGCGGAGAAAAGAGCCAAATACGATAAATACGGCAAAGACTGGAAACATGCCGATGAATTTGAAAAAGCCCGGCAGGCAAGTAACACAGGCTCCCGTGGTGCCCGATATGCGAATCAGGGAGATTTTTCAGATTTCTTTGAATCCATGTTTGGTGCAGGTGGATTTAGTAGCCAGCGAAGCGGCAGACCGGGCTTCAGAGGGCAGGATTTGTATGCCGAGTTACATCTTTATCTTACAGATGTTTTGCAGGAAAAAAAGCAGGTTTTGACGGTGAATGGGAAACACATTCGCATTACTATCCCGGCGGGAGTAGAAAACGGACAAACGATCAAAATCGCGGGTTATGGCGGTGCCGGCTCAAACGGAGGCCCTGAGGGAGATTTGTACCTTACCTTTACCGTGGCCAATAACACCTCATTCAAAAGGGAGGGAAGCGACCTGCATCTACATCAGTCCATTGACTTGTATAAGGCCCTTCTGGGGGGCACTCTGGAATTGGAAACGTTGAACGGTAAAGTAAAGGTGAAAATTCCGGAAGGTGTCAAAAACGGATCTGTGGTAAGACTTGCGGGGAAGGGCCTGCCGGTGTATAAACAGTCAGGAAAAAACGGAGACCTCTATCTTCATTTTCAGGTAGAGTTACCTCAAAACCTTACGCTGCGTGAGAAGGAATTGATTACCGAACTTTCAAAATTGAGAAGTCATGATAACTAGCAAATATGTGTTACTGGAAGATTTCTGCCGGTATCATGCGGTGGAAGTCCAATTCATCGAAGAACTGGGTCAGCATAGGCTCATTCAAATCAGGGAGGAGAAAAGCCGTGCATATCTTTTTATGGAAGAATTGCCCAGAATAGAAAAGATTATACGTCTGAGAGACGATCTGGAACTGAACCTTCCGGGTATTGAAGTTACCCTTAATTTGCTTACCGAAATTGATCGTTATAAGGCCAGAATCCTGGAACTTGAAAATCGTTTAAGACGGTTCAATGAGTGATTGGCAATTCAAAGATCATCCTCAAAGAGGCAGATGATGGTTTTAAAATGGAGTCTGCTAATCGGCTATCACCATTTCTTAAAAATGAAAAATACCGCGGCCACCAGGAGTAGAAAACCTACGAAATGATTCCATCTGAAAGTTTCGTTTTTGAAAAACAGGAAAGTAAAAATCATAAAAACCAGCAGGGTAATCACCTCCTGCAAAACCTTCAGTTCAATGAGTGAAAACGGACCGCCAAAGGCTTTGCTTCCAAACCGGTTTGCCGGAACCTGAAAGCAATACTCAAAAAACGCAATTCCCCAACTGATCAGGATGATACCGAAGAGTCCGGCTTTCTCAAACCACCGCCATTCAGCAAATTTCAAATGACCATACCAGGCCATTGTCATAAACGAATTAGACAGAACCAAAAGAAGGATCGTTGAAATGGCTTTCATGCGTAGTAGGATTAAATACCTGCAAAATTAACTTCCGGGAAATGCATGTACGGTATTGTAAGCAAGAATTTTAAGTGGCTTACCGCTTGACAAACTTCCCTCTGGCAAATCCAAACCTCCCTTTGCTTTGACAAACGTCCCAAAGTTTTGATAGAAAGCCCTTTGATTTGACGCTATGAGTTGCGAGATGCAGTTTTGAGCCATCAAACAGTCAGTACAAAATGAAAGAATTGATTTTTAATTACGCTCTCAAGCTTCACGTACTCGCCGGAGTAGTCTCACTTCTCACAGGGCTCTTTGCCATGGCCGCAAGAAAAAAAGGAGGGAAGTTTCATAATCAGAATGGCCGGATATTTTATGCATCAATGGCGGTAATCTTTATAACCACAGTCCTGTTCTTTTTGCTTTATCCTTCTGAATTGAAGTATCACTTTTTCCTTACTATAGGAATAGTGAGTTTTTATCCTACCTATAGTGGGCGAAGAATTCTGTCCATGAAAAAAGGCATAAAACCTCATTGGGGAGATTGGGCGGCATTGGCTGTCATTCTGGTTTCCGGGGTAGTCATGCTGGCCTATGGTCTATATCTGCAATTGGTAAAGCCAAATTCCCTTTCCATTTTATTTTTTGTTTTTGGCGTATTCAGTCTTATTCAGGGAATTGGCGATTCCAGGACCTTCCTTAGGAAAACGGCTGCTTGTAAAATGCATTGGTTTTATTCACACGCCGCCAAGATGATTGGGGCATATTCAGCGGCGATTACGGCTTTTTGCGTGAACATAGTACCTCGCTATCTGCCAGAGAATACCGGTACATTCTATCTTGTGGCATTATGGGTGGCACCAGGGGTATTATTTGGCATGTATTCCGCCAGGATCATTCGTAAATACAAAGCTAAATTTGAAGGAAAACCGGCAATAGTCTCAGCAACCGGCACATTTTAACAGGGCAAAACGGGAGTAAAAGCGAAAGATTCTTCGGAATTAAGTCATGAATCATGTATTTTAGCATTTTCCTGATTGCCAAGATATCATGAGAGTCGTGCTTCGGTTTAAGGTTTTCGCCCTTGTTATCATCTTCATTACTTTGATTTCCGGATTTACCAAAGAACCGGTGAAGCGGGGTGAGGAGTCGCCCGAAAGGGAAGCTCAGATCTGGGCAGATAGCGTTTTGGCCTCTCTTTCACTAGATCAAAAAATAGGGCAACTTTTCATGATTGCCACGTATTCAAACCGGAACGAAAAGTACTATCAGGGAGTAGAAGATCAGATTAAGAAATATCATTTAGGCGGTCTTATCTTTTTTCAGGGAACGGCCGGTACACAGGCTGTGCTCACCAACCGCTACCAGCAAGTAGCTGCTACGCCTCTTTGGATAGGAATGGATGCCGAGTGGGGTCTGGGCATGCGGCTGGATGAAGTGATGTCGTTCCCGAAACAAATCACATTGGGAGCCGTGGAAGATATCACGCTGATAGAGCGAATGGGTTATGAAATAGGACTGCAATGTAAACGGCTGGGCGTACATATCAATTTTGCTCCGGTGGCCGATGTGAATACCAATCCGGATAACCCGGTCATCAACTATCGCTCATTTGGAGAAGCCAAAGAAAAAGTAGCTGAAAAAGCGGCTGCCTATGCCCGCGGTCTCAAAAAGGCAGGCGTAATTGCGGTGGCCAAACATTTTCCTGGTCATGGAGATACGGGTACAGATTCCCATTATTCTTTACCGGTCATCAATCATTCCAAAAATCATCTCAATGAGCAGGAACTCGTGCCTTTCAAGAGGCTGATAGGAGAGGGAATAGAAGGCATGATGACCGGCCATTTGTTTGTTCCGGCTCTCGATTCCCGCAGTAATACGCCGGCTACGGTTTCAGATAAAATTGTCACTGAACTTTTGCGGGAGCAGTTGGGATTTCGCGGAATCACCTTTACTGATGCCCTGAACATGCGGGGCATTACCGCCGGGCGGCCCAATGGTGAGGCAGAGCTTGCAGCCTATAAAGCAGGGAATGATGTCTTGCTTCAAACTGCCAATCTGGAAGCCGGAATAAACCGTCTGAAAACCGCCTTTGAGGCGGGGGAACTTGATCTAAATGAACTGGATCTTCGTGTGCGGCGGATACTTGTGGCAAAATACCGGGTAGGTGCTGTAAAAAGTAGTCCGATTAACCCGCGGGGAATTATTGAGGATATTGACAACCCGCAGGCCATAGAGGTGAAAGATCAGCTTTTCAGGCAAGCCGTATCCATTGTTCGTATGCAGGGGGGAATTTTGCCCTTTATGCAGCTGGATACCTTATCTGTGGGGTCTGTAGCCGTGAGTGCACCCGCTCACAATGACTTTCAGAAAGCCCTTGGCAATTTTGGGCGTGTGGTAAATTATGAAATGCCCATCAAGCCGGGCTCCTCTTCCGATTGGCAATATATTGTTGATCAGGCAGACGTGCTGGATGTGGTTATAGTAAGTGTGCATGACATGAACAGTCTGAAAAACCGCAATTTCGGTGTTTCACCTTCTACGATCGAGATGATACGGGCACTCTCAAAAAAAACCAGGGTAATTGTGGTGGCTTATGGTAATCCTTATGGACTAAGGCTCTTTGACGACTTCCCTAATGTGATCTGTGGTTTTGAGGATGATCCCTCTGCGTACAAAGCGGTGGCCGAAATTTTGTATGGGGCACGGTCGGCCTCTGGTAAACTGCCGGTTACTGCTTCCTCGATGGCCAGGTATAATTTTGGGAGTCACTCCGCAAGTCTGGGTCGTCTTACGGAAGATGTACCCGAAAGCGTGGGAATGAGTAGTGCCGTTTTGTCAAAAATTGATCCGGTGATTCACGATGCCATCAATCAGCACGCATTTCCGGGGTGCCAGGTATTGGTAGCCAGAAGAGGAAAAGTCATTTATCACAAGGCCTTTGGCACCTACAGATATCTGAAAGAAGAACCTGTGACAAAAGAAACGATTTACGACCTGGCTTCGCTCACCAAAGTAAGTGCGACCTTACAGGCAGCTATGCTGCTCTATGAACGGGGTCTGCTTAATCTGAATCTGAGGGCCTCTGACTACCTCCCCGAGCTGAAGGGTACCAATAAGGAGCAGATGGTGGTAGCAGATATTCTGATGCATCAGGCGGGATTAAAAGCCTTTGTGCCTTTCTGGACGCATACCCGGGCGGCTTCAGGTACGTTTAAAGGGACTTTTTATGAGCTCGAGAGAACTTCTGATAACTTGCAGGTAGCAGAGGGGCTGTACATCAAATCATCGGTACGGGATTCTGTTTGGCAATGGCTCATTGACTCAGATTTAAGCACCAGGAAAAACCGCGATGGCACGTTTGCGTATTTGTACAGTGATCTGGGCTTAATCATGATGCAGCACATTATAGAAAAGGTTACGGGTCAGAATCTCGACGAGTTTTTAGCTCAGAACCTGTATGAGCCACTCGGCATGACCCGCACTTTGTTCAATCCTCTCGACAGGTTTCCCAGGACGGAGATTGCCCCCACAGAAAACGATATGGTATTTCGTAAAAAGCAGGTTTGGGGTACCGTACATGATCCCAATGCGGCCTTGCTTGGTGGCGTGGCCGGTCATGCGGGGCTTTTCAGTACAGCATGGGATCTGGCCAAACTTTATCAAATGAATTTACAGAAAGGAGTGTATGGTGGTCGCAGATACCTGTTTGAGCATACCGTAGATTATTTTGCCAACAGTTACACCAACAAGAGCCACCGGGCCATCGGCTGGAATAAGCCTACGCCCGGCGATGATCGCTCAGATATAGGCAGCAATGCGTCGGCGAATACATTCGGACATACCGGATTTACTGGAACGGTAGTGTGGGTTGATCCCGATCGCCAGCTTATTTTCATTATGCTTTCAAACCGCGTATATCCACGAGAAAACAACAACAAGCTCAATCAGTTGCAGATTCGCCGGCGTGTACATGAGATCATCAATGAGGCGGTGGATGGGGTTTAAATAATTGAGCGATCCCGGAGGGCTACGCCTTCTTCAGCATAAAAACTGGTAATTTAATTCTCTTTTCGCTCCCCACTCGGATAAAAATCAAATCTGTTATGTTCTGTAGGAGTAGCTAAAAGAACAGCTGGATTGATATTTTTTTTAATCGTTTCCTGATAGATATGCGACATCCAGGTTTGTTCGAATGGACGATCCCATTTCACTTCAAGGAACATTTTCCGGTTTCCTTCTCTGGAAACTATCTGCGGCCAGTTACAATAGTAAACTTCTCCAGTAGAATAAGGAACTCCATGAAGTGATTTTATTGCCTTATAATTTAAAAAGGGGGCGTCTTCGGGATCATCTGAGATTTTTTCTGGCTTTTCTTTAAACAAGACCTCTCTAACACTTTGGGGCACATTATGCCAGCTCCACTGCAAACGGTTATCTCCATAAAACTCGGTAAAATTAAACTTCAAAAAATCGAAATTCTCTAAAATCATTATTTCTAAAGACTTGCTGTACAGCCGGTTAATTTTTCGAATAAATCCATTCTGGCAGGTCAATTGATCGCCTGAATAGAAGAACATATCATCTTCAAAAAAGAAATAATAATCAAAGTCATTATCTGCAGCATGTTCGGCTATCCACTGCCTGCCACCACATATTCCAATATTGTTTTTCTGAATATGCTCTATCCCATAAGTTTGACAGATCTTTTCGTATTCGTTGGTGGTGGAAGGGTCAATAGAATTATTTAATAGTATCCACTCAGGTTCTGTGATGAATTGTTCATCATATTGTCTCATCGATTCAATCAGAGTTTCCAGCTGTTTGGGACTGTTATACGTAATAATATAAAGAGCTACCTTTTCAGTTTTTCCCTCATTAACCTGAGAATTACCTTCATTTAAGGGTAAAGCAACATTATTTTTCAGGTGCTCAAAAAAAGTTGAGATAAACCCGTTCTCATCTATGGCAAAATATTGATAATTTGAGGGATACTTATATAAAAGAATTGTAAAAAGGGATTCCTCCGTTCCCATAAATCCTTCTTTTAATGTACTGCTCAGCAATTCATAATATCGACCATTAAAGGTGCTAATAGCTGTTACCGGCCCACCGAAAAAACCTCCCCGGCATACCTTATTTACTTTTGCCCCTGCTAATTCATTGAGTTTGTCGTAATTGAAGCCATGAATTTCTCCTGAGGCTAAATAAGGGAAAGCAATAAAGGAAAATTTATTTAGGTCGCAGAGTTTGTCTATGAGCCTATCGTGCGTGAAGTAACCGGGATTCACGGTATTTGTAATTCCTGCATCCATCCAAAAAAGGTGCGTGGAATTAAACTTATCCATCAGTTTGGCATCATGAAGGAGAAAGGGCTTCGACATAACCAGCGGATTATACATCGGTAATTTGGCCTGAGTAGATTCTGCCAGCCATCCTATCTGTCCATACCAATCCTTATTGGTTCTTATCAATTGTATAGTTTCATAGAACTCATTGATAAACCAATCCTGAGAACGCTCAATAAATTGAGTATTATATTCGGATCTGAGCTTGAAAACGAAGTCTCGAAGGCTTATATCACCAAAGATTATGAGGTTGTTTGGAATTTCAAGTAACTGACCAAATTTTTCCAGGTAAAAATCATAAGTACGAGACCCCCCTCTGACAGAGTTTCTCTTTTTATATCCCACAATCCTGTAACCAGGGTAACTCTATAGTTTACGGTCATTCTGTCGTTAAAGTAATCGGTTTTCTTATGCTCTGTCATTTTAAGAAATAAAAATCTGAAAGTACTAAACCGTCAATTTGTGTGTGCTCAAAAATGTGAATGGCCTCTGCATATCTGCTTACCAAAGGTTTCCCGTTCTGATTGAAAGAAGTGTTTAAGAGAACGCCTATGCCTGAATATTTTTCGAATTCTCCCAGCAATTGATAAAGCCAGGGGTTCTGATGCTGGGTAACGGTTTGAACGCGTGCGGTACCATCGATATGTGTGATGGATTTCAGTTTTTCTCTCCATTCTTTCTTTACTTTAGGGCAAAAACTCATCCATCGGCTTTCGCCGGAGAAATTGAAATACTTTTCTACGTCTTCCAGGCGACAAACTGGTGCGAAAGGTCTGAACCACTCCCGATTTTTTACCTTTTCATTCAATACCTTTTTCATATCCGGGTGAGTAGGGTTACAAAAGATACTCCTGTTTCCCAAAGCTCGCGGGCCGTGTTCAGATCTTCCACGTACAACTCCTACTATCTTCCCATCAGCAAGGTCTTTGGCCAGTCTTGATAGTTCCAGTTCGGTCGCCCGTTTATCCTCTACATGAGTCATTAAAGTATTTGAGTCCAATACTTCGATGCCCGAATAAGTAACGTCTACCGCTCCACTCGGTTTCATATGATTCAGGATCATCCCTGTAGCTATACCACAGTCGTTTGTATTGGGTGGTACAAATACCGGGCGGTCAAATGTTTGCCTAATTCGGGTATTTAATAAGATATTTAGAGCACAGCCACCTACGAGTATGAGCGGCAAATCCTGGTATTCGGTCAGAAATGGTTTAACCATCTCAAGAAAAACATTTTCAAAGGCAATTTGAGAAGTTTTGGCTATATCCCATGCCATCTGGCCTTCGAACCTGGTGTTGACATCAAAAACTAAACCAGTTTTTTCACCTAATTCCTGCAAAAATTCCCGGTAATTTCTTCCGTCTGGTTTGCTGCGGTAATACAACTCAAAATAAGGAAGCCAATCGTTATTCAGGCTTCCGTAAGAACATAAACCCATTATTTTACCCGGGTACACGAGGTTTCCAATACCCAGCGAAAACTCTTTTCGGATATCTTTGAGATAGTCGCCAAAGCTCATGTAGGGGAAACCTAAATCCAACTCATACTTTTCCAGTAGTCTAATCGTATTTCTGTCTTCGGCTAGGTAGACATTAAAAAATCCGTCATTTCCTCCTCCATCAAATGATATTATGATAGCATTTTGGTAGTCGGTTTGATAAAATCCGCAAGCGGCGTGGCTATAATGGTGCAAACATTCTACGTATTTTTTAGCAGGAATGAAACTTTGATAATGTGTAAATGATTGATTTTCATACGTGTCGGTATTTAGAAAATAACATGTCTCAAATTCTGAAATACTGTACTCTTCTTCGATGTATTTAAGAATATGCTTAATAAGGAAATGTTTTGTATGGGAGGGGAGGTATTGCGTATATCCTGCATTTTTACGGGATAAGAATCTCTCTATTTCAAGTACAACAACAAGACGCCCTTCATCTTCAACCGCTATAGCGGCGTTATGTGAGCCATAAAATGCGATATTGGCCATACTACTTATGATAATGATCCTTCTATTCTGTCACACCAGCCTTTGGTTGTCGAATACGGCCAGACACGCCATTTGGATGGAACAGGACCGGTATATTTTCTCCAGATATTCAACCAATCTTCCCGTGTATTGAAAATTTGACTAATCTCTTCTTTATCGGCATCTTTTCGGTAAAGATCATCACCGTTTTCGTCAAGAAAAGCAACCACTAAAAAATCGTAATCACTTTCGGGTAAAGAAGACTTATGAATATCAATACAATGTTCAAAAATGGTATAAAAGGAATTTTCGTAATCTTCCAGGGGAGGGTTTGGTGCTAATTTTCGATCAAGCGTATGTCTCTGAATACCCCTGTCTTTGAATCGTATACCGGCATACTTTTCATATTCTTCAAGCGAACGGTGTCTACCCAATCCATAGATTCCAAAATCATTGGTAAACGCTTCACCGTCTGTTCCCAGTAACTGCTTCACTCTTTTGTGAGTATACTGATTTGCGGTAGACCAGGTGTGATCGTCATCCCAATGTTTGGTTCTACCCTTTCTGGTATACTCATGCCAGACAAGTGTTTTATGTGGATGGTATAAATCGTACCCATGCGTAAATGCTCTCACCGAAATACTAATCTCTTCTCCATGAAAATAAAACGAGGGATCATGTTGAACTTCTTTAGAAAACTCCCCCGAAGTAAAAGCGAAATGTGCTGAATAAAAACGTGCGGGAACTGGTTGGGTGAGAGAATTTGCCTGTTCTATAGTGGAGGGCAAAAAGAAGATAATACCCTCTGGAGTGAACCTGTCAAAATCCATTTTCCAAGGTTCCCTTACACGACCTTCTGGGTCATTTTCAGGGTCAAAGGAAGGTGCGTATGCTGTTAATAATGGCTTTTTGATACCTTGACCTTGAAGGGATTTGAACATATCAATCAGTTCGGTGTCCCATCCCTTTACAAACCTGTGATGAGAATCCAGCTGCAGCGTATATCTTTCCCCCTTATAATTTTGTTGAACCAGATTTCTGGCCCAGCAAACACCTTTTGCCTCCTGATAGGGTATTTTTATAATATGTACTCTTTCGTCTGAGGAGTATTTATCCAGATTATCCCAGATATCTTCTTCAGAAGTCTGCCAGGCTATTGTTATATGCAAGTTTTCAGGAGTATCTGCTTTTTCAAATAAATCGTCCAGAGTAGGGACTAACTGTGGGTCTCTGTAGCTTGCAATCTGTACAAAAATTGTATCGTCTTCTTTTATGGATTTTGGTATTGGCTTCCATTCATTATTCATATTCATCAATTTTTCTTCAACTCTCTCCCAAGTAAACTTCCCTCCCTTCGGTTATTATTTTGAACTGAAGTTAATTTTGGATAACCTTGAAGCAGACCTTTCATTAGTTTTTAGGTTAGTTTGAGCTAAATGTTTAATTATCTGATTTGAGGTATCAGGGCCATATAGGGTTACCAGAGACTGTTCATTAAAGTGTGTCTGCTAATTTCGATTAATAATGAGAAAAAAG
>CBINGY010000007.1:0-123510 GCA_966250325.1 uncultured Cytophagaceae bacterium
GCGGAGGCACAGGAAGCTACACCTACAGCTGGAGTACAGATACCCCTCAGACAACGGCCATGGCGACAGGTCTTGCTGCAGGCAGTTACACCGTTACGGTGACCGATGCGAACAGTTGTACAGCGAGTGCCAGTGTTACCATCACCGAACCGACAGCGATAAGTTTAAGTACAGACAAAGAAAACGTAGCATGTAACGGTGGGAATACAGGGGAAGCCACAGTCACAGCTAGTGGCGGCACAGGAAGCTACACGTACAGCTGGAGTACAGATACCCCTCAGACAACGGCCATGGCGACAGGTCTTGCTGCAGGCAGTTACACCGTTACGGTGACCGATGCGAACAGTTGTACAGCGAGTGCCAGTGTTCAGATTAGTCAACCTGCGGCTTTAGTTGCGGAAATTTCCTCCACAGACGTATTGTGCTTTGGTGGCAATACAGGAACGGCAAGTGTAAGTGTAAGTGGTGGAACAGGAGACTATGTTTATAGCTGGAGTACACTTCCTGAGCAAAAAACTGCCACAGCTACCGATTTGGTAAAAGGAACTTACACAGTTTCTGTGAAAGATGCCAATAATTGTATTGCCGGGAATTCTGTGATTATTGAAGAACCGGCTTTACTCACATCAAGCATTTCGGGCACTCCTGTAAATTGTTTTGGAGGAAACAGCGGTGCGGCAACTGTTACTGTTAACGGCGGGACTCCTTCCTACAGCTATAACTGGAATACCAGCACAATCCAAACTTCTGCTACGGCCACGTCTTTGACGAAAGGTACCTATATCGTCACTGTTACCGATGCAAATAATTGCGTGTCCACTTCTTCTGTGGCAATTACTGAGCCTCCGCTGTTAACTGCTGGCATTAATGGGTCTGATGTGCTCTGCTTTGGCGGAAGTACGGGGTCGGCACAGGTGACAGCCTATGGCGGAACCGCGGGTTATTCGTACAGTTGGAATACAAGCCCTGTTCAACTTACAGATAAAGCAATAAATTTGACAAAGGGAAGCTACACCGTCACTATAACAGATTCAAAGAACTGTACAGCTACTTCTTCGGTTGTTCTATCTGAGCCAGATCTCCTGGAAGTGAGCCTTTCATCAAAATCTGAGGTAAATTGTTTTCTTGGAAACAATGGAGCGATCTCAGTAACCGTAAAAGGTGGACTTACTCCATATAACTATTTGTGGAGTAATCAGGCCACCAGCAAAGATATTAGTAATCTCTCTGCCGGAACGTATAGCGTTACGGTAACGGACAAGAATCAATGTACGGCCACGTTTTCTACCGAAGTGACGCAGCCTCCTCTCATAACGTTAGATTCCCCACAATTAACCCATCCTTCTGTCTGCGGAGCTTCGGATGGTTCCATTCGTTTTGCTACCACAAATCTGGTGGATGGTATCTATAAACTCACTTATTCTAAAGACAATATGTCCCGAACAGCGGATGTGCCGGTAGTCAATAATGTATTGACATTAAACGGTTTGTCATTTGGGAAGTATAAATCGTTTGTTGTGGTTTCGGGCAACTGTAATGGCAGTTTTACTTCTGAAGTTGCTCTTATAAATCCTCCGTTGGTTATAACTGCATCAAATTCAGGTCCTTTCATTGAAGGTACCACCATTCATCTAATGGCTACTGGAGGGGTAACGTATTCATGGACAGGACCCAATGGCTTTTTCAGCACGTTGCCAAATCCTGTCATCGGAAATGCTTCGAGTGAAAAGGCGGGAATCTATACGGTGACGGTTTCAAATGGCTTCTGTTCAGCTACTGCAAGTACCTCTGTTACGGTGGAATGTGCCAATCAACGGCTTAATTATTATCTGGCTTACACAGGAATGCAGCCCGAAATTATAGCACCGCTCAGTGAGAATATGAAAGTAAAATATGACCCTCTGCGTAAAATAAGTGTGGTGGCAATTACAAGTTGTGAGACTCCGAGAATTGAGAGTGTGAAATTGCAGTTATCGGGCACCACAAATATTCACTACTATGAAGACAATGATATGCCGTTTGCTCTTCATGAAGTAGGTCAGGTGATGAACGGAGATATTCTCGTACCTAATTTTTATACGTTCATAGGTACGGGGTATTCGCAGGAAAATGTTCAGGGTGCTACTCTGGCTGGTCCGGATGTAATCCATTTTACCGTATTTTTTGGGACTCAAACAATTGCACGTCCGACAATCTCTGTTCCTCAGGTTTGTGCTGGCCGTACGTTTTCGGTTAGTACTTTAGTAAATGGAACATTCGATACAGGACATTTGTACCAGGTGTACCTTTCTGATGAGAACGGAGAATTTGGGAATGCAAGACTCCTGGGGACTTTCTCAGATCCCGCTTCTATGACCTGTGAGATACCATCGTATTTGAAAAGTAGTACCAGGTATAGAGTAAAAGTGACCTCCAGTTCTCCTGTAGTAAGTTCGGCCATATCTGATCAAACACTTGAGGTTATCGGAAAAGATTTAACACTCACTTCGCCGATTGACGATATTTTCGGAGAAACGGGGACCAGAAATGCCTCCGGTGTTATAAAATCCTCCAATAAAATAGGGAATGGCTCTAAGGTTAGTTATGAAAGTGGTCGCTATCAAATTTTTGAGCCAGGGTTTGAGGTCAAACCAGGCTCCGTTTTCCAGACCAGACTTACCAATATTTGTGCTGAAAATTAATAAGTTAAACGAGTCTTCAGGTGAAATGAAATACTCAAAAGCCAGACATTAGTTTTAAGCTCGTCGTATTTGGGAGAATTCAGGAGGGAGGGAATAGTACGAATAACTAGCTATTGCTTTCTGTGTTGACTGATGGCTCTCATTTCGAAAAAGAGGAAAGATATTTAGAAAAATATTTAATCAAGTTTTTGACATTTCGTAGGGGTTATTTAGAGATTTATGCGTTATTTGTATTGTCTTCGCTCAGTTCAGGAAAACAATACCATTATAGGAGCATAATTGAATTGACTCCCCTAAAATTTGCAGGAAGGAATAAAGCTTAAATCTGACCACTACTAGTTAGAGAACAAAGCTATTTAGATTTTACCCAATGATAGATAGGTAAGATCAGAAAACCCCGTCCTGCTCAGAACGGGGTTTCTTACTTTATATTCAGATTACCTTCCTTCGCTCCTGAAAAACGAAAATTTATCTTTTCATGTTTTGTTAATTTTAAGATATTACGTATATTCATACCGTTCCTGATTCATTCAGGACGGGGATTCATTTTACCAATTGTTCAGAATCACTGGAAAGTAACAGATAATCCTGCCGGAGCTCTGGCAGGATTATTTTTTAGGAATGATCGTCGGGAAATAGGTGTTTCAGGCTAGAAAATAAGGGTTCGTATATTATTAAAGGCAGGCTCAATAATATTTGTTAAATTAAAACACCTAACCTAAGAACCCCTTAAAAGCTATGACAGGAAACGAATCAGAGGACGAAGTATTCTATTTTGTTCAGACAATCAGCAGATCTCAAAGAAACCTAATACCGGAGTACTGCGGCTGTTTCAAAGAATGCGAACAGGCAACTCAATTTATTCAGACTGCTGAAAATCATCTTCATAAAACCCAGACAAGTGTTTATAAAGTCAGATTAAATGCAAGAAAAGTGTTGACAGCCGTATTCAAGGAGCCCGAAATTTACACCTCAGATGAAGATATTCTCCCGGCTTTTAATGATGGGCAATTTCATGATTTCGCCAGTTTTCTGAATAAGTACACACCCAAAGAGGACATTCATATAGTCCAGATCAAACATCATATAAGGTAAGTCGTGTTTCATCATGGGTTTATCTCCACATATAAGTGATAGGTAGTAAATGACCTCTACACCCGAACAGTATCCATAAAACCAATGTTTTGTAAGAGATATAACTTGATCATATTTTTCAATAAATATAAAGTTATAGAGTTAAGTAGATTGTTTAACCACTATTCCCATTGGCCCTGCGAATGGGAATATTTTTGGCTATCGGTCAACTTCACCCATCACCACATCGATAGAGCCGACAATGGCTACCAGATCCGCAATCATGAGTCCGCGTGAAATCTCGGACAAAACAGAAAGATTATTAAACGAGCAGGCACGTACTTTGGCTCTTACCGGAATGTCAGATTTTCCGTCTGTTTTGAAAAAGAAACCAAGTTCACCTTTGGCATTTTCTGCACGACAATAGAATTCCATGGCTTTGGGGCGTATTTTCTTGGGAACCATGGCCTGAGGGTCAAATTCTCTGGTCCGTTTATGTTCTTTGGTAAGTTTATCAAGGCACTGTTCAATGATTCGTAACGATTGCCAGCACTCCTGCAGGCGTACATTGTTTCTGTCCCAGCAGTCGCCGGTAGTACCCATTTCTCCTTTACCTACAGGTATTTCAAAATCAATCTCAGGATAGACCGAGTAGGCATCTACTTTTCTGAGGTCGTATTTCAGGCCGCTGGCACGAAGCACTGGGCCGGTACATCCGTAATTTACGGCCATCTGCAGGGGTAAAACGCCCACATTGGCTGTCCTATTGATGAAAATGTGATTATCGGTAAGAAGATTCTGAAGTTCGGTAAGTTTTGGTTTCAGGTAGTTTACAAACTCACCGCATTTTTCTTCAAACCCCACCGGAAGATCATAGAAAAGCCCGCCTATCCAAATGTAGTTGTAGAGCATTCGGGCTCCGCTAAGCCATTCCAGCATCCGCATTATCACTTCACGGTCGCGGAATACCCACAGAAAAGGAGTGAATGCTCCAATATCCAGACCATACGTGCCAATAGCTATGAAATGAGAGGCAATACGGTTCAACTCAGCCACCAGCACTCTGATATATTCAACACGTTTCGGAATGTCATTTTCAATACCCAGCATACGTTCCACTCCCATTGCCCAGGCATGCTCAGAGTTCATAGCTGCCAGATAGTCGAGTCGGTCAACAAACGGAATGGCCTGATTAAAAGGAACAGATTCAGCGTGTTTTTCGAAACAACGGTGGAGATAGCCCATGTGAGGAACCACATCCTTAATCACCTCGCCGTCTGTTAAAACCTCAAGCCTCAAAACCCCGTGAGTAGATGGGTGCTGCGGGCCGATGTTGATAAGCATTTCTTCCGATTTGAGCCTGGAAACATCGTATTTTACCGGCTCAGAAGCAGTCAGATTCTCTTTGGCAAATTTGTATTGAGCAGTAGACATAATCATAGGTAAAGTTAGGATTCAATTTGGTGTATCAATCAATTTTGAGAATCATTTGACCAAATTAATGTTGAAAAATAAGCTTAATGATTTCTTATTGGCATGTAACGCGTGAGCTTTGGGGATTCTTCCTTACTTCGCGAAATTAATTTCCGGTATGAAATACATTCTGACTTTACTTTTGGCTTGCTTCTGTTATTCTGTGCTCGCACAGCAAAGGAAAACCCTGGTGGTACTCATAGATGGCGTACCATTTGATGTAATTCAGAAGCTGAATCCTCCGTTTCTGAGTGAAATAGCCGGAACGGGTTCCATTGCCAAAGCCTATGTGGGAGGTGAACGAGGTGGTGAGTCACAATCACCCACGATATCTGCTGTAGGGTATAACTCTATGCTCACAGGCACCTGGGCCCATAAACACAATGTTTGGGGAAACGGAATTGAGAACCCAAATTATGCGTATCCCACATTTTTTAAGCTGGCCAGAGACCAGAAGCCAGGTCTAAAACTAGGAATTTTTAGTACCTGGGAAGATAACCGTACAAAACTACTGGGAGAGGGATTAGCCGATACAGGTTATCTGACTCTGGATTTCAAATTTGACGGTTACGAAATGGATACCGTTCGGTTTCCGCATACGACAGATCGAACTTTTATTCGGGATATTGATAACCTGGTAACCCAAAAAGCTGCTGAAACCATTCAAAATCACGCACCGGATATCTCCTGGGTTTATCTGGAATTTACAGATGACATGGGCCATAAATATGGCGATAGCGAAGAGTTTTATCAATCAGTAATACATGCCGATTCGCTGATAGGACAACTTTATGAAACAGTGAAAGAGAGAGAAAAATCTTCAGGTGAAGAGTGGCTTATTCTGATTACTACAGATCATGGCCGGGATGCAGCAACTGGTAAAAATCATGGCGGACAGAGCGATCGTGAGAGGGAGACCTGGATAGTTACCAATAGAAGCGATTTGAACGATCGTTTTTCAAATGGCCTGGCGGTGGTTGACATTTTACCCTCGGTGTGCCAGTTTATGGGAATTGAAATACCACAAAAAGTAAAGGATCAGCTTGATGGACGCTCTTTCCTGAAGCCATAAGTTACTCACATTCCACTTTTTTAAGTACCGGTGTCTTTTCAAAATTGAGCTGTTCTATTTTGTTGTAAACGATCACATGATCCTTTTCGGTAGTATTTCCAAAACCCTCCCGGGCGTTGAGATCTTTATCAAACAGGAAAACGACCTGCCTTTTTGATGTAAGTCCCTCTGATTGAAACGTATAGATAGCCACAAGGGTATCTCCCCGAAACTGGCCCTCAATGGTTCCGTGATTGGCGTCTTTCTCTGCCCATTCATAATCCAGATTTCCATAAGCTATGCCATTCGTAAAATTGGCACTTAGCCGTATCTGGTTTCCATTTTCGCTGTACTCAAAACAATTTTTGCCAGACCACGCCAGATGTTCATCCAGATCCTGGCTTTCCCGGGTGCTGCCACAGGAAAATAGCACCATTGAAAAAAAGGTGGTGATCGCAAAAACGACTTTTTCTTTACTCATTTATTGAATTGCTTTTGTAAGAAACTACGGCTAATTAAGCCAGGGCGTTTATTCCGTCCACACTCCGTTCCCTTCAGAGCCCATATAAGCTCCCCATTTCGGGGCTTTCTTAGACTTTATGGAGGTGCTTATACGTTTCATTTCCAGGCCCATAAAGGCCAGCAAGCTCGAGTTTGGACTGAAGTAGCTGGCATAAATGATATCCAGATAGGCATCGCCGTCCAGATCACCTATCCAGGGAGTAGAAAAAATATTCTTAAACCGGCTCTGCTGTTCAATGGTCTGAACCTGGTTGTTTTTGAAATCGAGTGCGATTAAACGGGTAGAAATATCAAGTTTAGCCTCTGAAACAAAACCCTGATCACAATCGTATTCATTGATGCTCAATATGGCTTCATCTGTTCCGTCATCATTCAAGTCATAAATGACAGGTGAAGAAAAGCCGGTACATCCCAATGCGTTACTGTATACTTTTTTGCCAGTCTTGCCGTCAATCAGAATCTGTACAGAGCCTTTGCTATCTGGCCATACACCACGACTAACGAATGTGAAGAAATCGGGTGTTTCATCTCCGGTAAACTGACCCACGGAAAGAGCGTTACTTGATTCTGTTTCAGGGATGTTCAGAGTCCATATTGTTTTCAGAGTTTTTCCGTCAGAAGCCGTAATGGTACTTCCATGTGAAATCGAGACTACATCTTTGTAGCCGTCACCATTTATGTCAACCGCCGTTGAAGGAGCAATGTAACCATGACCCTTTTCGCTGGTCAGTGGCCGCGAATTTCTGAGATTACGCTGGAGCAAATCTTTTAAGTCGCAGAGGTAGAGGGTGCCGTCAATGGTTTCACCGCCTGTGCCAAATACGATTTTTTGAGAGCCGTCAGGTTGTTCAAAGTACAGAGGTGGCATATAGGCTTCCCGGCCATCAGGCATGGTATCGGCGGCAATTACGTTTCCATTCACGGGGTTTAAAATTATAAGTACGCCGGGAAAGCGGTTTTCCATGGTGGCTGGTTCGGCTTTTGAATTTCCACTGCAAATTACCAGCAGATCATTCAGTTTGTCCTCGTTCTGATCTGGAATGAGCACGGCATTCTGAAAATTAAAACGGGCATAGGTCAAAACAGGATCATCCTCATATTCATAATTCCATTGCCAGAGAGATTCACCGGTGGAGCCATTTATGGCATAAAATTGATTTCCCCGGCCACCAATAAACACATCTTGTACTCCGTCTGAATTGACATCAAGAAACACCGCAGAGCCATACACCTGATCTGTGCAGGCATGTTTCCAAAGTAATTCACCGGTTTTTCCATCAAGAGCGATGACTCCGAAGGCCGATTCCTGGTATTCGTTTGCCCCGGCTCCCATTACGATATCCAGAATTCCATCACCGTTGAGATCTGCCGTGCGGGGAGAGGACTGCGAACCAATTCCGGGAAGGCTGGCTTTCCAAACCATTTCGGTCTTTTTTTGAGAACAGGATAAAACGATTAAAAGGGAGAAACTCAGAATAATTCTCATCAGGTTAGCGGTCTGAAATCTGACCAAATTTACCAATGGAATGGACGTTTTAAAGATTCGGTGGAATATAATTTCAGTATGGCAAATTCATGATGTGTATAAACACCCCGAATTTACAAACCTATCTGGTCCTGGTATAGCAGGATTCTTCGTGAAAATTTGGAAAATGAATTGAGATGAAATCTCTTTGGTTAGATCATTTTTTTTGAATTGCCACCCGGCCTTTGATTAGCCTGCTGGAAAGCATTACTTTCGTCTGTTTATTTACTTGCTATGCGTCTCATCATTATTCCTGTTGTCTTTCTTTTTTTAATATCCTGCACAGGAGAGAACCCCCTTTTTGAGCGACTTTCTTCTGAAAAAACCGGCATAAACTTCAACAATACGATCGTAGAAACCGACGAGATGAACGTGCTGGTCTACGAATATTTTTACAATGGAGGAGGAGTAGCCGCAGCAGATTTTGACAACGACGGTCTCATTGACCTGTATTTTACGGCCAATATGGGCACAGATAAAGTCTATAAAAATCTGGGTGATCTTAAATTCGAGGATAAAATGGGGGAATCGGGAATTACCTGGAACAAAGAATGGAAAACCGGTGCCACCGTGGTAGACCTCAATGAAGATGGTCTGAAGGATATTTACGTTTCGGTATCGGGCAATGAGGAGTTCCCTGAATTGCGTAAAAACAAACTGTATATCAACAAAGGCAATTTCAGATTTGAGGAAAAAGCAGCCGAATACGGTTTGGATCAGGATGGATTTACCACACAAACTACCTTTTTTGACTATGACAAAGACGGAGATCTGGATGCCTACATCATGAATCATAACGTGAAGGATTTCAAACGGTTTGATGTGGAAGCCATTCATTTTATGAGAGACCCGTATGCCGGAGATAAATTACTGCGGAACGATGACGGCAAATTTACGGATGTAAGTGCCGCTGCCGGAATCAAGGGAAACCCGATCGGTTTCGGTCTTGGAGTAAATGCCGCTGATCTGAATGATGACGGCTGGACAGACCTCTACATTTCAAACGATTATCTGGAAGGAGATTATCTATACATCAATAACGGGGATGGAACATTCACAGATCAGATTGCTGATAGAGTAGATCATACCAGTTATTTCAGTATGGGAAATGACGTGGCAGATGTCAATAACGATGCTCTTCCCGACATCTTCACGGCAGATATGCTTCCAGAGGATAACCGCAGACAGAAGTTGCTTTTCGGTCCGGATAATTACGAGGGGTATCTGAATATGCTTCAGAATGGATTCCATCCGGAGATCATGCGGAATATGCTTCACATCAATGAAGGAAACGGCCGATTTGCCGAGGTGGGGCAATTGGCCGGAATTTCTAATACCGACTGGAGCTGGTCACCACTTCTGGCAGATTTTGACAATGATGGTCTGAAGGATCTCTTCATTACAAATGGCTATTTCAGAGATTACACAAACAATGATTTCGTAAAATTTTACGCACAGGAGAGGTCTGAAGGGAATGATAATGTGCTGGAGATAATTAACAAAATGCCCACCTCAAGAACCGCCAATTATATCTTCAAAAACCTGGATGGCCTGCGGTTTGCCAACAGGCAGAAGGAATGGGGCATAGAAGAAAAAAATATTGGAAACGGAGCTATCTACGCCGATCTGGATAATGACGGTGATCTTGAAATCATCACAAATAACCTCAATGATGAGGCAGGAATCTTTGAGAATCACTCTAACGAAATGCAGGGTGAGAGCAATTATCTCAAAGTGGAATTAAAAGGCAAAGACCAGGAAAGGCTGAATGTTAAATTAATTCTGACGGCCGCAGGTCAAAAACAATACCGGGAGTTTAGCCCCAATCATGGGTTTCAGAGCAGTTATGACGGGCCGGTGCACTTTGGGCTGGGGAAGGTATCAGAAGTTGAGAAACTGGAAATCATCTATCCGGATGGCACGTATCAGCTTATTTCCAGGCCTGCGGTAAACACGGTTTTGTCTGTTGCCAGAAAGTCTGCTGGAAGTATGGCTTCCCATGTGATAGAACCCCTTTTTACTCAAGTACAGATGCAGGAAATTATTCATGGACAACAGCCATTGAATGACTTTAACCGACAGATTCTGCTTCCATGGATGTATTCGTATCAGGGACCCTGTATGGCTGTGGGCGATATCAATGGCGATGGTCTGGAAGACTTCTATCTGGGTGGTGGTAAGGCTCATCCCGGGCAGTTAATGCAGGCTTTGCCAAACGGTGGTTTTGTATCAACGAATACGGCTCTATTAAAACAATGGGAATTGTGCACCGATGTGGATGCGGCATTTTTTGATGCCGATGGAGATGGCGACCAGGATTTGTATGTAGTAGGTGGTGGATATGAATACCTGCCGAATGACCTGCTCCTACAAAACCGGCTCTATATCAATGACGGGAAAGGAAATTTCACCAAGAATGACACGGCCTTCCCTCCGCATTTATTCTCAGATAGTTGCGTGGAGATATTCGATATGGATGGAGACGGAGATCAGGATGTTTTTGTGGGTGGATTTATACAGCCCGGAAATTATCCTGCGTATAATCCATCACGTTTGTATCAGAATAACGGGGGAGTATTTGAATATGTGGAGATTCCGGGGCTGGAGACTGCCGGACTCATAAGAGATGCGGTGGCCACCGATTATAACGGAGACGGAAAGATGGACCTGATTATTGCAGGAGAGTGGACAAGCATTCAGGCTTACAGAAATACAGGAAGCAACTTTGAACGTGAGGCGTCTCTTTTTCCTGCTGAAATAGGGATGTGGCAGAGTATGACTGCCGTAGATTTTGACAAGGACGGAGACCAGGATCTCATCACCGGAAACCTTGGGCTTAACACCCAATTACGGGCCTCTGAAAAAGAACCACTTGAACTCTATACGGCAGATTACGATAATAATGGAAGAAAAGAAGCCATTCTTACCAGCTACATTCAGGGGAAAAGTCATCCGTTTTACAGTCGCGATGAATTATTGGATCAGCTTTTTCCACTGAGAAAAGTCTATAATTCCTATGAGTCGTATTCTGCGGTTACTACAGCAGACCTCCTGAAGAATTTTGAAGGAGTAAAACCAGAAGTACTTCAGGTAAACCAGCTTGAGACGGTTTACTGGAAAAATGAAGGGGGTAAATATGTGAAACAAACAATACCGGCTCAGATTCAGGCGGCACCCGTTTATGCGATGCTCGCAACAGATGTGGATGGAGATGGAGATACGGATCTGATAGCTGCGGGAAACAACCGGAAAACCCGGGTACGCATCGGAAATATCTCTGCCAATCATGGCCATATTTATATCAATGACGGGAAAGGCAATTTCAGTTATTTACCGCAATATAGGAGTGGGCTGAATGTGACGGGAGAGGTGAGGTCAATGAAAATTGTCAATAACAGCTTATTGATAGGTAGATCTTTAGACAGAATGGTAGGTTATGAGAAGTCAAGAGCTGCTCCAACTATGTAACCTACGCTGTCTACAGGTTTATTTAAATTCAATACCCTTCATCATCCCTTGCCAATCAAAAATATCGAGGGAACCACTGTCTCCGGCTAATTTGATAAGATAGCTGTCTGAGCCTTTATGAATAGTAAATTCAATGCTGCGGTTACCGAATAGGTTCATATCTGAATATTCGATTTCTTCCCCATTAATTTCCAGCGTATTGGTTTGAGCTTCTACTTCAGAATCTGGTTTAAAATCACTTATTGCACTCTCCAGAAAGCCTTCATAATCAATACGCTTCAGTACCTCACTGAAATAGGTTTTTTCTCCTTTAGCCGGGTTGGCTATCGCCGGGCCAGAATCCTGTTCTTCCCCTATTATTTCCATATCTTCAGTGGGATCAATAAGAGATGAGATATCAGCATACTGAACGGAATCAACACTATTTTCTGGTTCAGTGGCAGCTTCCGAATGGATTATTTGCAGTGAAAATAAGCCTTTGGGAGTAAATATCTGTCCATCCTTTGCCTGGTCTGCTGCGGCAAATAGGGTGTCGTTTTCGGCTTCCAGGTAGATATTGGTGGCAGAAGCGGGTATTTTCAAACTCAATTTAGAATTCTCAAAGGTATACCAGCTTTCAGCTCGCTGAAACGGAGTTACCACATCCACCTCCCGTATCTGAAATCCGGCCGATTTATACTGATTCAGTAATCCGTTTTCACCTACCAGGTGACCGGTGCCTACGGCAACAAACACCGGGCCTGCGTTCATTGCATTCACTGTTCTTTCAAACATGATGTCGTTTCGCTTCACAATTATGCGGTCATACGCCCTACTACTCATGGAGGCTTTAAGCATGGTGTCGATCTCTGAAATGGCAAACCTGTGATAGGTTTCCATGACGTTTTTCTGACCATTCAGATAGTTCATCATCGGCTTTTCGAAATCACCCTTTTTGAGATACCAGATGATTTTGTCGGCTGTCTTTTTGGAGAAAAAATCATTTGAAAATCGTACACCGCCCATAATGGCCCCTATTTGCTCGTCAACCGCCTCAATTCCGATTACTTCCTTTCCCCGGGCATGAGCATACTGTGTCAGGTATTGATCCATCATCATACTGCGGCTACCTTTCTGTTCCAGAAAGAGGGGAATGGCTCTGGAAACTGCAGGAATGAGATCGTTATTGATACGAGCCGCCATTTTTTTAGGTGGAATCTTCTTTTGGATGCCGGGGAAAAGCTCATCCTGAAAGAAAGATTTAATACGACTGGAATCCAACGCAGGCAGAAACTTCATGGCCTGTGATTGCAAAGCTTCTTTGGATAAGTCATCCTTTTCCAGATCAATTTCAAAAAACACCTTTTCACTGGCATCCATACAGATGTACAGGCTGTCGTTAAAATTAAAGACCTTGTCATTGGTCATGTGAATGGTACCAAACAGATAGCTTTTATGAGAATCTCCGGGCTTACTCAGCTCGAATAGAGTTGAATTTTGAGCAAAAAGGGATTGACTCAGAAAAAAAAGAATGAGAAACCGTTTCATGAGGATCTGTAATTTGAGCTTTTGGTAAATGTAAGGCTATTTGAATTTATTCCGGGTTTTGGATGAGTTTTCTATTTATTGAAGGCTAATTTCCGGGTAAATTGTCCCGGGTTTTCTCCGGTAATCCGCTTAAAAACGCGTGTGAAGTAAGAAACACTTTCAAACCCGCAGGAGAAACAGGCTTCTGAAACGCTATGTTCGCTTTCAAGAAGAAGTTTTGCCTGGCTCACGCGATAGCGATTTACAAAGTCGGTAAACGTGGAGCCGGTTCGCTTTTTGAAGTACCGGCAGAAACCCTCCCGCGAAAAATGGTGGGCCTCTGCTATTTCTTCCAGAGAAATTTTCTCGTGGAAATGAGAATCAATGAAGGCATATATGGAGCGGATTCTGCTCTCATCGGCTTCATTGATTAAAAATGTAAAGGGCTGCCGGTGCAGTAATTCTGTTTCGGTAAATTGACTCAGCTCATTCAGGATTCTGAGGATTTCGATATATCGGTCAAAGGAGCTCAGGTTTTCCAGATTGAAGAGGCGTTCGCCTATTTCGTTTGTTCTTTCGCCTCCAAAGGCAAGTCCATTACGGGCAAGTGAAAAGAGCGAATGAAGATGTCTGAGTTCCGATGTTTTCAGGAGTTTTTCGTAAACAAAGTCTTTATCCAGATGCAAAACCACTTTGCGGTAGTCAGTTTTGATTCCATGATCAAAATTGAGGTGAGGGATATTGGAGCCTATGAGCACCAGATCTGAACCTGAAAAATAGGAAATGTGATCTCCTACATGCCGCTTTCCCCGATCGGCCTGAATATATACGAGCTCCAGTTCAGGATGAAAATGCCAGTAAAATAAATCACTGAGCCGTGGATTAAACATCAGACTGAATGATTCATCCGAATCTTTGATCTGCTCCAGTACAATTTTCATTACAATTAATTCTAATTGAATTTGAGAATATACTATTGGTCAATATAGTTCAAAAAATGTAAACTTTTCTTCAAATACATAGAAGTTTCCTTATCTTAAATTTGTCCTATAAAATATCACATAGTTTAAATATGGAAAACAAAACCATGGCCACAATGGTACCCACCATGGCTGTCAACGAACATACAGATATACCTGGTAACCCATCTACCGCCAAGAGCAGTACGCAGAAACTGAGAACTGAAGCAAACGCAGATACTTTACGTGTACTCTCTGAAGATCAATGGAATTTCTGGCTCGAGAATGGATATGTGGTGGTGAAAAATGCAGTACCCAGAGAGCAGGCCCTGCAGACTGCAGCTTTTCTGTGGGAATTTGAAGATAAGGATCCGATGGACAAAAATACCTGGTACACCCCGCCGAGAGCTGAAATGCAGATGAAAGAACTTGCCGGAACCGGCATGGTGGAGGTTTATAATCATCAGCATTTATGGAATAACCGGCAAATGCAGAAAGTCTATGAGGCGTTTGTAGATATCTGGGGTACCGAAAAACTCTGGGTGACCATTGACAGGGCCAACCTGAATTTCCCGATGCGGCCGGGCCATGAGTATAAGGCGTTTATTCACTGGGATTATGATCCGGAAACCAAGCCTCAGCAGGTGCAAGGGGTCCTGGCTTTGGCTGATCAGACCGATGAGAACATGGGCGGATTTCAGTGTATTCCCTGGCTTTTCAGGAATTATGACACCTGGAAACTCACCCAGCCGGAAGACCGGAATCCTTTTCAGCCTGATACCACCGGATTGGAAAATGAGATCGTGAAAGTGCCTTTGGAAGCCGGAGACCTCCTCATTTTCAATAGCTCAGAACCGCACGGCATACGGGCCAATCGCTCAGAGGACAAGGTTCGAATTGCTCAGTACATCTCCATGATGCCCGCTCAGGAAGAAAATGAGTCATTAAGAGAATGGCGAATCAATTCCTGGAAAAACCGGATAGCACCTGAAGGCTATGCGTTTCCCGGAGACCCGCGAAACTGGGAGCAAACAAAATACGGAACGGCTGAGTTGACAGAGCTGGGGGAGAAATTGTTGGGTTTGAGGAGGTGGTGACATTGGGTTTTTTCATGCCGAAAGAGCATAATCGACTCAAAAAGGCTCAATATGTGAGCCGAATAGCTCACATATTCGGCTCATTAACTTCCATATTTTTTAAGATTGTGGATAACAGGTGAGTGAGCCTGTCGAACTCAACCCACCTTCGCATACTTATTCCTGTACTCCACCGGCGTTAGTCCGGTTACTTTTTTAAAGACTTCACGGAAAGCCTTATTGTCTGAATAACCTACTTCATACATCACTTCGTTTACGTTTTTACGGCTGGCTTCAAACTGGCGTTTGGCAGCTTCTATACGTACGCGTTGAAGGTACTCCACGACGGTGTTATTTGTAGCGTTTTTGAAACGGCGTTCAAAAGTACGGCGGTTTACTGCGATATAATCTGCCAGTTCATCCACGGTAATTTTTTCACTGAATTTGGATTCAATCAGCTCCTGAGCTTTCAAAATATCGGGATCTTTGTGATTTTTCTGGGCATTGAAAATGGTGAAATATCCCTGGTCAAACCGATCAATATCGATGGCAAAGAATTTGGCTGCCATAATAGCCGTATTGCGGTCAGTATATTTTTCCAGCAGATACAGCAGCAGATTCCAGATGGAATTGGCTCCGCCGCTGCTGTAAACTCCTTCTTCGTCAGATATAATGGTGCCGTCCACTACTTCTACTTGGGGGTATAGTGTTCGAAGTAAATCGTAATACGCCCAGTGTGTGGAGCACTTTTTTCCGTTGGCCAGACCCGTATCTGCCAGTAAAAAAACCCCGATACACAGCGAGGCAATCTCTGAGCCGTTTCTGTACATGGATTTGATCCAGTCCATAGCCGGTTTGTTTTTTTCAAGGGCCACAGATATGTCTCCATATAGGGCAGGTAAAATCACCAGATCGGTCTTTTTGACCTGATCAAGGGTCTTGTGCGTTTTGATTTCATACTCTCCATCCTGAGCAGCTACAGAATTTGACAGACCTACAAACTCTACCTGGAAAACAGGTTCTTTTCCCTGCCACTGCAAAAACTGATTGGCAGAAGTAAATAAACGATAAGGAGGAGAAATGGCCTCAATGACCGCCTGCTCGGGCACGAAAACGGAGATATGCATAGTTTTATGTTTAAATGAGCCAAATAACCACGATTTCACCTGCCTGTTTACAGGAGAGGTGAAGAGAACAAGCCCTTCTCCTTCGGGGAGAGGGGGTGGAGTTGACACACAAAGCTACGAAACTCCCCTGTCGTAAACCACCCATTATGTAGTCGGAATTACACTTGGCAATTTTGAGTAAATCTGCTCAAATTTGTTCTATCAAACATGATTAAACTATGGCAGGTACAAAAATCACAATCGATTCATTAATAAACGCTCCGGTAGACAAGGTATGGAATTACTGGACCGCCCCCGAGCACATTGTCAACTGGAATTTTGCCAGTGATGACTGGTGCTGTCCCTGGGCAAAAAATGACCTGAAACCCGGTGGAACATATGCAGCCCGCATGGAAGCAAAAGACGGCAGCTTTGGCTTTGAGTTTGAAGCTATTTATGATGAAGTAAAGGAAAATCAAAAAATAGCCTATACCATGGCAGATGGTCGGGTAGCCGTAACAGATTTTGAGGATCACGGCGGACAGACGAAGGTTACTACGAGATTCGACGCGGAAGATCAGAATCCGGAAGACATGCAGCAGCAGGGCTGGCAGGCTATTCTGAATAATTTTAAGAAGTATGTAGAGAGTTAAGATTTGGGAAATCGCAGAACTGGATATCTAGGCAATTGGATAATTTGACAACTGGAAAATCTGAGATTTGGAAAGTCTGACAATGCAAACAAAACAGACCAATCTCTCTCTCCGGATCTTCTTCCAGAAACCAGAAATTCTCCAATGAACTGGTTTTCCAATTCCTAATTTCCCGCTCAACCAATAACCAATCAACCCCAAAATGGCATCAGTAAGCATTTATCTCAATTTCTCTGATAATACAGAGGAAGCATTTAACTTCTACAGAGAAGTATTCAAAACAGAATTTGTGGGGCCTGTCAGCCGGTTTGGCGATATGCCGCCTCAGGAAGGCATGCCAGAGCTCACCGAAGCACAGAAAAAAGGCGTAATGCACGTGGAATTACCCATCACCGGCGGCTTCAAACTCATGGGTACCGATGCCCCGGAATATATGGGCTTCACGGTGAACAAAGGCAATAATGTGCATATTAATCTGCTACTTGATACCCGGGCAGAGACCAGAGAGTTATTCGCTGCACTTTCTTCCGAAGGAACAGTAACCATGGAGCTTCAGGACATGTTCTGGGGGGATTATTTTGGCAGCTGCACCGACAAGTTTGGTGTAAATTGGATGCTCAATTGTTCGGAAAAATCATAACGTATAAGGATCAAAGTGTCAAGATTTTTTGGCTGAATTAACTTTCTATTCAATCACTTATTCCCTAATCAAACCAATAAGCAGATGGAACAAATTTCAAAAACCAGACTTTGGATAAGCCGTGTTATGAGTGGCTTTGTGGTAGTATTTCTCACTTTTGATATCGTAATGAAATTCATAAAACCTGAGGAGGTGATTACCACCACGGTAAATGAACTGGGATATCAGGAGTATCATATAGTGCCCATGGGAATCCTGCTTCTGATTTCCACCATCCTTTATGTAATTCCGAAAACGTCGGTTCTGGGAGCTGTTTTGCTCACAGGATATTTGGGCGGAGCCATCGCCACGCATTTACGCGTAGATAATCCGCTTTTTAGTCACTTACTGTTTCCGGTTTATTTCGGGATTTTGCTTTGGGGCGGGCTTTGGCTTAGAAATGAAAAATTACGGGCCTTATTTCCTTTAATCAGATAAGAATATCAACATTTTTTTCAACACAAATTATGAAACCTAAGATTCACCCGGCTATCTGGTTTGACCAGGAGGCAGCCGAGGCAGCAAAATTCTATTGCTCTGTTTTTGAAGATTCATTGATTATCAATGAGTCGCCGGTAGCGGTTACTTTTGAACTAAACGGTTATTATCTGATGGGCATTAATGGTGGCCCGATGTTTCAACCAAATCCATCCGTTTCATTTTTCGTGGAATGTGATTCAGTGGAGGAGCTGGACGCCAAATTTGCTGCTCTTTCTGAGGGAGGCATGGTGATGATGCCGGTGGATGCGTATCCATGGGCCGCACGCTATGCGTTTTTTCAGGATAGGTATAAAGTCTCCTGGCAATTGAGTCTTAGAGGAGAAGGCAATACCCATCCTAAGATTACCCCGAGTTTGTTATTTGTCAATCAGAAAAACGGCAAGGCGGAGGAAGCAGTGCATTTTTACACCTCTCTTTTTCAAAACGGCAAGGTGCTGGAAATGGCTCATTACGGAGCCGGCGAGGGAAATACGGAAGGACACGTATTATTCTCCAGATCAGAAATTGACGGTTTTCAGTTTATTGCAATGGACGGTCCCGGAAATCATGCGTTTGATTTTACGGAGGGAATGTCTTTTCTGGTTTCCACGAAAGATCAGGCAGAGACCGATTACTTCTGGAATAAAATGACAGAAAACGGCGGACAGGAAAGTCAGTGCGGCTGGCTCCAAGACAAGTTTGGAGTGAGTTGGCAAATAGTACCTGAGCGTTTTATGGAGCTCATCAGCTCTGGAAACCCCCAGCAAACCAGACGCGTTTTTGAGGCCATGATGCCCATGAAAAAGATGATCATTGAAGATTTGGAGAAGGCTGCTAAGGGTTGACCTGGCTGTTAGTTCGAAATATGTTACCTCAACCTATACCAAAAATTTATTACAAGCACCATGAACATTCAAACACACCATTTCAGCGAAGACCTAACCATCTATTGCAAAAAAGCAGAAAGCTTTCCAATGGGGGTGATGGCAGCGTTTAAGTACATGCATTCACTGGTGGATTTTGATCCGGAAAGAATGCAATTAGGACTCTCCAAACCCTTACCAGATGGCGGAATGGATTACTGGGCGGGCAGTCAGGAACTGCATGTAGGGGAGTTTCAAAAGCATAATCTGGAAACCATGGTGATTCCGGCAGGCGAATATCAGTACATATCTGTTACTGGTTATATGCAGAATATTCCAAGCATTGGTGAAGCTTTCAATTACCTTCTGGAGCATGGTAACTCCGAAAAGGATGTGATGGGTGTGGAATGGTATGTGAGTATGGAGGAGGTTTGGTGTATGCTCAAAGTAAATTCTTCTGAAGCGTTATAACCGCAAAGAACACAAAGGTTTTCGCTACCACCTTTGTTCCCTTTATGTGATCTAAATGCTAAAAAATAATTCAAATTCTAACTGGTAATAGCATGGCCAATATCAATCCTTACATTCATTTCAACGGCAATTGTGAAGAGGCATTCAATTTGTATAAATCTGCTTTTGGAGGCGAGTTTTCAAAACTGGTGCGTTACAAAGAATTTCCGGTAAGTGAAGATTTCCCCATAACGGAAGCAGAGGCGAATAATATCTTTCAGATTGCCCTTCCGATTGGCAATAATAATGTGTTAATGGGCAATGATACGCCCCGGTTTATGGGAACGCATAATGTGAATGAGACCCGGAGCAAAATCCATGTCGCGGCCGATAGCAAAGAGGAAGCGGCTCATTTGTTTAACATTTTGTCGGAAGGCGGAGAAGTGGAAATGCCCTTTGAAGAAGGTTCGTTCTTTGGCATGTTCAGAGATAAATTCGGGATTGAATGGATGGTGGAGTTTGATGGGGATGAATGAGTCGTTGATATTTTAATGCCCATTTTTTCATTAATAAGTGCCTATTGGTCAATTCATAAACATGCAAGTTTAAAAAATCAAAAATTTCATCTAGTTTTGTATCCAATTGGATACGCACAACATGTTTTTTATTGAAAAATCTCCTGAATTTGACAATTGGCTGAGGAAACTCAAAGATTTAAAGGCTAAGGCGAAAATACTATTCAGGATTCAAAAAATAGAAAGTGATGGCCATTTTGGTGACTGTAAACCTGTGGGTGAAGGAATAAGCGAATTGCGAATTAACTACGCCAAAGGTTACCGCGTTTATTTTAAGGAAGTGAATAACAAAATAATATTACTGCTAGTGGGTGGAGATAAATCTACGCAACAAATGGATATCACGAAGGCCAAAGAGATTTTGAAAAATCTAAAGAGTTGATTTATGGAAACTTCTAAATTCGAAATAGCCGACTATCTGGATGACAAAGAGATGATTGCTGAATACCTCAATTCTGTTCTGGAAGAGGGGAATGATTCAGATGTGATCACTGCCATTGGGCACGTTGCCAAGGCAATAGGGATGACGAGGATTGCCGAGGTAACAGGCATGAGCAGGCCTAGCTTGTATAAAGCTTTATCTGAAGGAGCTAAACCTCAATTTTCAACTATCATGAAAGTATTAAAGGCAATTGGAGGACAGGTGAAGATCAATCCGACAGCTGCTTAAATTTATTCCGGAGAAAATTTCTGAATGAGCCTTCAATTCCCCCAAACTGCGGAAACTCCCCCAAGTCTGAACTGCTCATTGCTTTCAATGAGGCATTTATGAAAGGAGACGTACCCGCCATACTGGAAATGGTGGAAGATGACATTCTCTGGAATCTGGTGGGCGATAGAGTAATAAAAGGCAAAGAAGACTTTGAAAGGGAATTGAAAATGATGGCTGATTATCCGGCAAAATCCATGGAAATTTTCGAAGTAGTCACGCATGGAAAAGCTGCTGCGGTGAACGGACTGATAACCGGAGCGGATGATAAAGTCTATGAATTTTGTGACGTTTATTCGTTTAAAAGTGCGGGGGCGAAGAAAATTAGAGAGATATGGAGCTATATACTGCTTAAGAAATAGACCTATGTAAAGAAAATCGAAAAATCTATACATTGTCAAGGTCATATGTAAAGAAAACAAGCATTTCTTTACATAAGCTTCAAGGCTTTTCGTATGGCCTGTTCTACCGGCGGATACGCCTCTTTTTTAACAAACGGACTCAGATCATTCTTTGTAAAAAGTGCGGGCTGAGCCATGAATTTTGGTTGTGTGCCTTTGTGTGCCTGAGCTGCATGCACCAAAAACGGATGGCAGAGATACACTGTTCCGGCTTTCCCGGTGGCCAGGGCTTCCGGGCAGCTCATTTGAGAAGTGTCTATTTTTTCGGCCAGCTGCATAAAATCAAGTCCCTTAAGTCCATAGGGTTCCAGAATTTTGGCAACTTCCAGATGAGAACCCACCTTCAGCCGGGTAGGAGCGTCGTTTTCATTTACATCAGAAAATAAAAAGAGCATAAGAAGCCCACGGTTACGGGAGCAAATATTGATTCGCCACTTCATAAAATCGGCAGGCTCTTCACCGGGAAAACTCGCATCTACGTGCCAGCCGGTATCCAGAGGTAATTTGGGAGCTGGAAAACGTACTGGAAAACTCCCCAGACTCATGCGTGGAATCCAGTTTCCGGCTCCCACTAACTGATCAAATGCTCTTTGCAGAATCGGAGTGTTGGCTGCTTCGCGGAAAACTCGTTGTGCAAAATCTCCGAGATAAATGACAGGCTCTTTCCAGGAGGAATTATCTGAGGAATCAAGCCCGGTGGCTTGCCAGAGTATTTTTTTTGCCTCTGCAGCGAGTTCGAGGGAGAATGCGTCAGCAATTTTGACAAAGCCATTATCTACAAACTCCTGCAGAGAGTTTTCACTAAGTTCTTCCATCTGACGAAACGGTTAAGCAAAACCGAATTTACGAAAAATGGCTCAGACGCTATCTGTTTTGTGATGTACGGTGAGTATCTGAAGATTAATTTTTTACAAAGACTTCATCAAAAGCAATTTGCCGCGAGTTAGTGGTATTTTCCATGCCTTCCGGCGATTCAAAGAACAGCTCCATATCGGCTTTTACCTGAAACTTACCGCCTGATTTTTCCGAGACATCCAATGTTCCTTTAATGTCTTTGAGGCCGTTAACCGGCAGGCAATAGCAGACATACCGGTACGTCAGATTCAGGTCTTTTATTTCATTGTCTTTGAAAGTGGCATTTTTTGTAGTGGAAGGAATTTCAAAAACCATGGCTTCAGAAAACTCATCGTCGGCTATCATGGGGTTGTCTTCTTTTACAAAGATGTATTCAAACACACGTTTGCTGCCCGATTCAATGTCATATTGGGCCATCAGACCTGAAGGAAATTCAGCAGACGCCTTTATCCTCGAATTATCATAATAGGTAAAGCTGGTTTCGCCAAAGCGTTCAGGATCAATGTCATCACCTTGACCCGCCATCTCGCAGGAGCTAAGCAATATCAGAAGAAGTAACTTTTTCATAGGCTTTTTATTTCTTAAAGAATGCTTCAGAAATACAGGAGGTTGTAAACACCAGTCAATTTGCCGGTTAAAAATAAATGAAAAAATAGTTGGAAACAGTTTGACCAGGAATTAGGTTTGTAAAAAATTAACCAAATGGTTAAACTATTAGGATAAACTAAGTAGTTAAAAATGGGGGAGAAAGATCAGTCAACAGAAGATAAAATACTTGCCGCGGCCGAAGAGCATTTTGTGAAAGATGGTTTTGAAGGAGCCCGCATGCAGAGTATTGCTGATAAGGCAGGCATAAACAAAGCCTTACTTCATTATTATTTCAGATCAAAAGAGCAGCTTTTCGAAAAGATCTTTGAGCTTAAAGCGAAGTATTTCTTTCCCTCAATTCACGACATAATGGTTAGGGAAGATCAATCATTTTCTGCCAAGATGGAGGAATTCGTAGAGTTGTACATTGGCTTTATCCTGAGGTATCCCTTCATTCCCTTTTTTGTGGTACGAACGGTTCATTCGGCAGGCACGCAAGGTTTTATCAATAAAATTCCTTTTAAGAAATCTGTTGCAGAGGCGGTAGTGGCGGCTTATGAGAAAGAACGAAACCACCTTGCTGAAATTGACCCCGTTCAGTTTTTACTTTCGGTTATCGGTATGTGCGTTTTTCCTTTTCTGGCAAAGCCTATTCTGAAAGCGGGTTTTGAGATTCCTGATGGTCAATTTGAGCAAATGATGAAAGCCCGTATTCCTGAGCTTCAGTTATATATACGTAAAATTTTAGCACCATGAAACAATTAGTGCATCAAATCCTGGTAGCGGCACTTGGAGTTATTATTCCTGCTTTTTCTGTTCATGCCCAGCATGATCTGGCTGGCCTTATTTCTGCAGCACGCGAGCATCATCCTCAGCAAGAGCAACTGGAATTGATTGCAGAGGGAATCTCCCTGAAAATAAAGGAAATAAGAGGCTCGTACCTGCCTCAAACCTCCATTGGGGGTCAGGCCACGTGGCAGTCAGAAGTTACCTCTTTGCCGGTGTCTCTACCAAATATTAATGTACCTACACCCACTCAGGATCAGTATAAAATCACCCTGGATCTGCAGCAAAGTCTGTGGGATGGCGGCCTGAATGCCGCTCGTAAAAGCCAGGCATTAACAGACCGTCAGACAGAAGAAATGAGTGTTAAAACCGATCTTCTGAAAATTGAAGAACAGGTGTGTCAACTTTATTTTAATGTATTAATTGCCGAAAAGCAAATAGCTAATTATGAGCTTCTTCTGAAAGATTTAGGAGCCCGAACGGATATAACAAAGGCAGCGGTAGAAAACGGAACTGCCACACGCGGTGCCTTACTCGATCTGCGTGCCAAGGAACTGGAAATTAATCAGAAAATAGAAGAGTTGGGCCAAAGAAAGCTTGCCGCAATTTCCGGTCTGAAACTTCTGACAGGATTAAATCTGAATTCGGAGACTGTTTTCACCGAAACTGGCGTCAATACAGAGCCAGGTCCTGAAAACAAAAGACCTGAATTGGGCTTACTCACTGCCAGGCAGGAGGCACTTTTTACGGGAGAAAAGCTAATTAAGGCAAAGAATGCTCCGAAAATCGGCTTATTCGCTACGGCGGGGTACGGAAGACCCGGTCTCAACTTTCTGGCCCGTGATTTTTCACCCTATTTTATAGGCGGGGTTCAGTTGAAAATCCCCGTGAGTCACTGGTACACCGGCGGTCAAAAAACCGAGCTTCAGCAGATAAAAATCAATCAGCAGCGGATTGAAAAGCAAAAAGAGAGTTTTCTAATGGCCACAGAGGTGCAAAAGGCGGGTCTACTGGCCGAAAAGCAGCGGCTTCAGTTGGTACTTCTTTCAGATAAGGAACTCATAGCTATTCGTGAACAACTTCTAAAAACCGCAGAAATCCAGCTGGATAATGGAGTGATTACTCCGGCAGATTATGTGACTGAACTGAACAAACTGGAGCAGGCCCGTCAGAATTTGAGTGTTCATGAGGTACAATTAGTACAAACTCAACAGAATATGAGGCTTTTGATGGGTGAGTGATTTGCCAGATAGTTCTGGAGTTCAAAGTAAGATTCTGGTTATCAATGGAAAGATATAAATTTCATAAACACATGAAAATCATATTTCAACTTAGCTTATTGCTCTTTGCAGGTCTTGTTTCCTGTAAAAATGACGACGAACAATTTGATGCCACAGGCGTTTTTGAGGCAAAAGAGATCATTGTTTCAGCCGAGTCATCCGGGCAGATTCTTCAGCTTAATTTAGAGGAAGGGAGCTCACTTACAGCGGGTCAATCGGTCGGTCTTATCGACTGTGAAGACCTGAATCTTCAGAAATCCCAGCTCGAAGCCAGTCTGGAGGCCCTTTCGGCCAGAAAAAATTCGGCGGGCCCGCAGGTGGAAGTTTTAAAAACACAACTTGTTTCGCAGGAGAAGGCTCTGGCAGCCCAGAAGGAGCAGCTCATGGTTTTGGAAAGAGAGCAAAGGCGTGTTCAGAATCTGGCAAAATCGGATGCCATACCAGCTAAGCAAGTCGATGATATCAACGGTCAGGTAGCGGTTTTAACCCGGCAGATTGCGGCTTCTGAAAGCCAGCTAAGTATCACCAGACAGCAGATGAAATCTCAGCAGGAGCAGGTATCTATAGCCAACAGGGCTGTAATGAGTGAGACAAAGCCCATGCAGGAACGAATTTCTCAGGTGGAAAATAGAATAGGGAAGTGTTCGATAGTAAATCCTGTTAATGGTACGGTGCTGGTGAAATATGCCGAGCAGAATGAGGTAGCGGCACCGGGAAAGGCACTCTATAAGATTGCAGATATGAGTGAAATGAAGTTGCGGGCATATATAACCAACGATCAGCTGGCTCAGTTGAAAACGGGCCAGACCGTGCGTGTTCTGGTAGATAGCGGGGAAGAGGATTACAAAGAGATGGAGGGAATAGTGGAATGGATCTCAGATAAGGCCGAATTCACCCCTAAGACTATCCAGACCAAAGATGAGCGTGCCAATCTGGTGTATGCCGTAAAAATTGCAGTCAAAAATGACGGTTATCTTAAACTCGGAATGTACGGAGAGGTTCGTTTCAATAAAGTTACCCCAAAGTGAGTCAGGTACACGTTCAACATATCCTGAAAACCTTTGACAAAGGGAAGGTAACTGCCCTTGACCATGTCAGTTTTGACGTGGCAGAAGGCGAACTTTTCGGACTTATCGGTCCGGACGGAGCTGGTAAAACTACTTTATTCAGAATTCTTACAACACTCCTTTTGCCTCAAAGCGGAGCAGCTGCGGTAGCTGGCTATGACGTAGAAAAAGAGTACCGGCAGATCAGGAACATAGTAGGTTACATGCCGGGTAAATTTTCGCTCTATCAGGATCTGAGCGTCGAAGAAAACGTACGGTTTTTTGCCCGCGTTTTTAATACAACCCTGGAAGAAAACTACCACCTCATTCGTGATATTTATGTACAGATCGAACCTTTCAAAAACAGGCTGGCTGGAGCACTGTCGGGTGGTATGAAGCAGAAGCTTGCTTTGTGCTGTGCCCTGATTCATGAACCCAAAGTCCTTTTTCTGGACGAACCCACCACAGGAGTGGATCCGGTCTCGCGGAAAGAATTTTGGGATATGCTGGACCTGCTGAAAGCCCGGGGTATCACGATCGTGGTTTCAACACCCTATATGGATGAGGCTTCCAGATGTGATCGCATCGCTCTTTTGCAAGATGGACGTATTCTGGAGCTGGATACGCTTCAGAATATTCTCACAAAGCATGCTCAGCCTACCTTTTCTCTGACCTCTGAAAACCGCTACAATCTCATCAAAGAGATTCGCCAGTTTCCCGGAACGGCCAGTTGTTTTGCTTTTGGTGAAGAGAACCATGTGGTTTTTAAAAAGGGGACAAATGACTCCGAAGAATTACTCAGCTACCTTTTTAGCAGAGGATTTGCCGATGTAAAACTGAGAGAGGTAAAGCCCGATATTGAGGACATTTTCATTAAACTAATGCTGGAGCAGGAACATGTCTGAGATAGTGATTCATACCGATCAACTCACCCGCAAATTCGGGGATTTTACTGCAGTAAACTCGATCTCATTTGACGTGAAAGCCGGAGAAATCTTTGGTTTTCTGGGAGCTAACGGAGCGGGTAAAACCACGGCTATGCGTATACTGTGCGGACTGTTAGAGCCGAGCTCGGGAGAAGCCCGGGTAGCTGGGTTTGATGTGTATAAACAAACAGAAGATATTAAGCGACATATTGGGTACATGAGCCAGAAATTCTCGCTCTACAACGATCTTACTGTCAGAGAAAACATCACCTTTTTCGGGGGCATTTATGGTATTCCGAAAAAGCAACTGAAGATGAAAACCGAAGAGCTCATAGAGCGGCTTCATCTGCACGAAGAAGCCGATAAGCTGGTGGGATCTTTACCCCTTGGCTGGAAACAAAAGATTTCATTTTCTACGGCCATTTTGCATGAGCCTAAAATTGTATTTCTCGATGAGCCCACAGGAGGGGTAGATCCTATCACCCGCCGTCAGTTCTGGGATATGATTTATGAAGCGGCTCATAGGGGGATTACCGTGTTTGTAACTACTCATTACATGGACGAGGCCGAGTATTGCGACCGGGTGAGTATAATGGTAGATGGAAGCATTGCCGCTTTGGATACTCCTCAGGGATTGAGGAAGCAATTTCAGGCCAAAGATATGGATGAAGTTTTTCTTAAACTGGCCCGTGGGGCCAAGAGAGGGGAGTAGGAGTGGTGTTGGATGTTTCTGACAGATGACCGAAGTTTCTCTGCGACTCTCAGTGAACCTCTGATAAACTCGGTGTAACAAACACGAGTTGAATGGAACCACGAAGGATGCTGAGTACGCACAAAGAATTAATTTAAAACCCTCGCGGCTTTGCGGCCTCGCGGTAAAAGATAAAGCAATGAAACTGTTTTTAGCATTTGTCAAAAAAGAATTCCAGCACCTGCTGCGAGACCGGCGTAGTATGATCATTCTGATTGGCTTGCCGGTAGTGATGATGCTCCTTTTTGGATTTGCTCTATCCTCTGAGGTTAAAAACTCCGCCATTGGTATTTTGGATTATTCAAATGATGAGTCCTCCAAAATGCTGATAGATCGCCTCGATCACAGCAGGTATTTTACGGTGACAAGATTTCTGAAAAATGAGGCGGAAATAGACGAGTCATTTCGCCGGGGGGAGTTACGCATGGTGCTACTATTTCCCGAAAACTTTGACCATGATTTAGGTCACCTTAACCGGGCACAGATTCGACTGGTAGGTGATGGCTCAGATCCGAATACGGCAAACATTGTCATCAATTATGCTTCTGCTATTATTCGGGATTTTCAGACTGAACTTTTCGGGCTGCAAAAATTGCCTTACGAAATCACCACGGAAACCCGGATGCTGTATAATCCCCAACTGAAGAGTTCGTACAATTTTGTTCCTGGTGTTATGACCCTCATCCTCATGCTTCTGGGGGCGATGATGACCTCCGTTTCCATTGTCAAAGAAAAGGAAACCGGCACCATGGAGATTCTGTTGGTTTCTCCTATGAAGCCTATTCTGGTGGTCATCAGTAAAGCGGTTCCCTATCTGGTATTGTGTTTTATTGATGTCATTCTGATTTTGCTTATGGCCGTTTTTGTATTAAAAATGCCCATAGCTGGTTCTTTGCCTCTGTTACTGGCAGAATCGCTGCTATTTATTCTTACCACGCTTTCTCTGGGTCTGCTCATTTCAGCCAATGTAAACTCGCAGCAGGTAGCCATGTTCATCTCGCTGGTGGGTTTTCTGATGCCGGCTCTGGTATTCAGCGGATTTATGTTTCCGATCGAGAACATGCCTAAACCCATGCAGATTATTAGTAATGTGGTGCCCACCAAATGGTATTACAGTATCGTGAGGGCCATTATGGTGAAAGGTCTGGGATTTGAGTTTGTGGTAAAACAAACACTTATTCTGGTGGGAATGACCACCCTATTTATGGCTGCTGCAATTAAGAAATTCAAAGTAAGACTGGAGTGATTAACTAAATGATTGAACGCATGCAAACGCTCAGATACCTGCTCCAAAAGGAATTCAAACAGATATTTCGTAATCCTACGATTCTGCGGCTCATTCTGCTTATGCCGGTTATTCAGCTTATACTGATTCCTCTGGCGGCAGATTATGAAATTAAGCAGATACAGCTGGCAGTGGTAGATCATGACCACTCGGGATATTCCCGCAGATTGATCGAAAAACTCACCGCAACCGGCTATTTTAAACTCGCGGGCTTCGGCGATTCCTACCGCAAAACCAAGGAATTGGCAGATGATGGGAAAGCAGATATTATACTTACCATTCCTTCTGATTTTGAGCGAACTCTCATTAAAGAAAATAAAGCCGAAGTGCATCTGGCAGCCGATGCGGTCAATGGAATTAAGGCAGGTTTGGGTACCGCGTATGCGGGCCAGATCATTGCCGACTTTAACCGGGAAATCAGAGAGGAGTGGGTGCAGTTTCCACGTTTATCTCCTTTACCTCAGATTGAGATCAGCTCAGCCTCGTGGTACAATCCTCACATCAGTTACTACCTGTTTATGGTGCCCGGTATTTTGGGCATTCTGGTTACCATGGTGGGTAGTTTTCTTACGGCTCTGAATATTGTGGCAGAGAAAGAATTGGGTACCATAGAGCAGATTAATGTGACCCCGGTACGGAAATATCAGTTTATTTTGGGCAAGCTTATACCGTTCTGGGTATTAGGCATGGTTTCCATAACCATAGGTATGCTGGTATCTTTTCTGGTGTTTGGGATAGTGCCGGTGGGGTCCTTCATAACCATCTATGTGTTCTCGGCGGTCTATCTTCTGGGGGTTTTGGGAATCGGGCTTTTGGTGAGTACGTTTGTGGATACACAGCAGCAGGCTACCCTCTTTGCGTTCTTTTTTATGATGATTTTTATTTTGCTGGGAGGGCTTTATACCCCCATAGAAAGTATGCCCGACTGGGCTCAGTGGATCACGAAGGTCAATCCCCCGGCATATTTTATCCGGGTGGTAAGAGCAGTATTTATTAAGGGAAGTAGCTTTTCAGATCTTTTACCCGATTTCTGGATGATGATCGCTTTTGCTATTGGTTTTAACTGGCTGGCAATAAGAAATTACCGGAAACGGACAGCCTGAGAGACGTAATCATATAAAAGTACGCGTACCGCTGTACTGTTCCCTGAACTGTTTGGGTGTCATGTTTTTACGGGATTTGAACAAACGATTGAAATAAGATAAATTATTGAAACCGCATTTATAGGCGATTTCGGAGATTGTTTCAGAAGTGTCAATGAGCATACGCGTAGCATGCCCCAGACGAATCTCGTTCAGACTGTCAATAAACGTTTTACCCGTTCGTTTTTTGATGAATCTGCTGAAGGAAACATCGGTCATTCCGGCAATTTTAGATACTTCACTCAAGGTTACTTCCTGGTTGAAGTTTGTTCTCATATAATTGAACACGGCCTCAATCCTTCTGCTGTTGTACGATATCTTCTTATCGGTAAAGGAATCTCCGGAAAGCAGCCGGAAGTTTCTGGCCAGCGAAAGTTCATGAAGTATTCCCATGAGCTCAAGCACGCTCTCAAAACCCGATTTTTCTGTAAGTGACCGAATCCTGGGTACCAGTGCCAATGTAGTTTCTTCGCAGAACCAAATTCCTTTTGACGACTTATCCAGCAGCTCCCGGATAAAATACAATTGATTTCTGCGAAGGAAGTTATCATCGAAAAAGTCTTTATGAAACTGAATGGTAATTTCTTCTACAGGCACCTGGTTATGAGGTACAAAATCATCAGCGGTGATCCATCCGTGGGGCAGGTTGGTTCCTACCAAAACCAGTTCTGCATCCTTTATAACCTCATGATGATCGCCAACAAATCGTTTGACACCCCTGCCGTTAAGAATCAGATTAAGCTCAAATTCCTCATGAAAATGTACCGGAAAATCAAAGAAGGTCTTTTCTCTTTTAAAAAGCGTGAAACAGTCGTAGGGCGTTAACGGAGTTATTTCCCGATAAATATGAGACATGGCGGTTGATTTCAATAGTTTATATCGTACAAATCAAAGCTAATTTAGTATTACTTCCAATTTTAACCAGTCAAAGCTTAAACTGGATCGGAGGCACGTATTTTTTGAGTGATACCTCTGTATTCAGGCTAAGTAATACCGATAAAAAAACCGAAACAGGTCAAATGAGATAAGCAATAGCTAAATGAGTATTATTTAAGACTGGGTAAATGCCACTAATTTTACCATGATTTCAGGTTAGACTGCTTTTTGTTTAAGCCGTTTGGCAGTCTGCCGGTTTATACCAATGAAGTATTTGATACTGTACTTGGCCATAAACAATCATAGGTTTAGTATTTGCGAAGTTGGATCAGTCCAATAGAAGGGCAAGATTAGGGGAGCTTCTTAGCTTCCCTAACTTTTTATGAGGGATATACCAATGCCAGGAGAGGAGAATTTCGGCTATTTTTAAAAATATTTAAAAATACTCTGCTAATTTTCCCCCGATGTTTTAACCTTACCTTAACCGAGCATACTTTATGACTGATCAGAAGTCGATGAACATGCCTGCTCTGTACACACTCATGACGGTGTGGTTTTTCTGGAGTTTTGTGGCAGCATCTAACGGAATTCTTATTCCGCTTTTCAAGGAGAAATTTGAACTTTCACAGACCCAGGCCCAGCTGGTAGACTTTGCGTTTTATGCCGCCTACTTTGTGGGTTCCTGGCTTTATCTCATGTTTTCTAAATTCACCAAAAGTGATATTCTGAACAAGATTGGCTACAAAAACGGGATCATCATTGGGCTGGTTCTTTCTGCTCTGGGAACCTTACTTTTTTATCCGGCTGCCGAAACACATTCTTACGGAATGTTGCTTGCAGGTTTGTTCATAGTAGGATTAGGATTTAGTCTTCAACAAACTGCCACCCAACCCTTTATGATAGCACTTGGGCCACCGGAAACCGGGGCTTTACGTATAAATATGGGCGGTGCAGTAAATAATTTTGGAGGAACTATCGGGCCGGCTTTGGTGAGTTATGCCATATTTGGTTCAATATCAGCTGATGCTGCTAAAAACGCCTCCATTCAGGATGTGAAAATTCCATATCTGATCCTGGGGGTACTTTTTGTAGCAGTGGCGGTCTTTTTCTGGGTATCAAAACTTCCACGAATCAAGAATGAGGAAGAAGTAAAAGTCGATAACACGCTCACCTTTGCCCCATTGATGTTAATCGTTGTTTTTGCTGCAGTTTCATTGACCGCCGGCATTGAAAATGCCATTCTGGTGAGTTTTGGCATCATGTGTCTGTTTCTCATTTATGCCATGTTCAGAGGTATTACTGCGAGACCACTCACAGGTAAAGAAAGCTCCGTTTTTGACTATCCACAGGCACTTTTGGGTATGGCAGCTATATTTGTTTACGTAGGTGTAGAAGTTACAGTAGGCTCTAATCTGGGAGAGTACCTGAAAGAAACCCAGAATCTGGATTCCTCTCAGATTTCTAAATACGTTTCGCTTTTCTGGGGCTCCATGATGATTGGTCGCTGGACAGCCGCCATACCTGCGTTTAATCCTGCTGCTGGCCTGAAGAAGGTACTTACCTGGGTCATACCTTTTGTGGCATTTGGTATTGTTTTATTTGCCAACTGGCTGTATAGTGGTTATGTGGCAGACCTGCTTCCTTATTCTATCTGCGTGGTGGGTATGGTGCTTGCTTTTATTGCCAGTAAAGAGAAACCGGTTCTGGTGTTACTCATTTTTACTGCACTCGGAGCTATCATGACTCTAATAGGAGTAATTACCACCGGGAAACTGGCCTTGTACAGCCTTATTTCAGGAGGCCTTTTCTGCTCCATCTTGTGGCCAAGTATTTTTTCACTGGGCACCGCCGGGCTGGGAAAATTTACCAATCAGGGCTCCGCATTGCTTATCATGATGATTCTTGGCGGATCCATTTTGCCGGTGATGCAAGGTAAATTTGCAGATATCTCAAACATTCAGGTTTCGTATCTCATGGCTACGGCCTGTTTTGTCTATTTGTTTATCTTTGGCGTGGTATCTCAGCGGGCTCTCAGAAAGCAGGGGATTGATTTTGATGCTGAGGTGTCAAAGAAAGGGATGAAAGCGGGGCATTAATTTTGGAACAAAAAATAATCATACGGGAAATTACAAAGAGCGATCATAGGTCGCTCTTTGCTTTATTTCAGGAGTTTACGGTATTTGAAAGGAAACCAGATGCTCTAAAAAATACCTTGGAAAGAATGGATCGCGAGAGTGATTTAATTCAGGGCTTTGTTGTTGAAAACGATCGTGGAGAGCTGGTGGGATACATCACCTGGTACATTGCTTACCATACCTGGACCGGCAAGGCCATGCATTTGGATGACTTATATCTCAATGAACCATACAGGGGTGGCGGGCTTGGTCGCAAGCTCATTCAGGGGGTGATTGATCTGGCCCGTGAAAAAGGCTGCTACAAAGTCAAATGGATGGTTTCTGCCTGGAATGAAGCCGCCCAGAGTTTTTACTGGAAACTGGGAGCAGAGATTTCAAAATCGGAGTACAATTGTGATTTAATACTGGAATAGACTGAACAAGGAAATTGTATATATTGACTCAAAAAAAATGATTGGCATGCGGCTTAGTATGACCTATAGGAATCATAACCCAGGTCTGCTTTGGGGTCAATTCATGCCTCGCAGGAGGGAAATTACAAATCCATTGGATAGGGCTCTTTATTCCTTGCAGGGTACAGATTCCACCCAACTTTTGACCCAAATAGAGCTTGATACGCCCTTTGATAAATGGGCATTGGTGGAGGTTTCAGATTTTTATAATGTTCCTGACGGAATGGAAACCTTCACGCTGGCTGCGGGCACCTATGCGGTATTTAATCATGTAGGCAATACGCCGGAAAGTATTATGAATGCATGGCGATACATTCTGGAAGAGTGGCTTCCTGGCTCGGGTTTTGTGCTGGATTACCGCCCACATTTTGAGAAGCTGGGAGAGAAGTATGACCGCTTTCGACCAGATTCAGAGGAGGAAATCTGGGTGCCGGTGAAAAGAGGATAAGATATTTCTGTCCTGTTAAAAGCTTCCCAAAAGCTGTGCGTAAACTTTCTGAATATTCGGCCAAAGTAGAAAAATGGGAGTTATCGGTTTGGTTTAAATCAGGAATTCAGCAGCTTTTTTTGAGGAAACATTTCAGAATTTGTGATGTTTAATCTTTGCTCAATGACTAGATTTTGTCACAAATCAAGGAGGGTAACTTTGCAAAGTTCCTATCTTTGAGAAAACACCTTTACCCATGAAATACCTTTATTTGATCAGTATTGCCTTACTTTTTCATGCGTGTACTTCAAAAACGAAAATACAATTGACCTACCGCCCCGAACACCACCTCACCCCGCCTCAAAACTGGACCAATGACCCCAATGGAATGGTCTATCTCGATGGAGAATATCATGTCTTTTATCAGCACAATCCTTATGGCGATAAATGGGGACATATGAGCTGGGGGCATGCCGTCAGCAAAGATTTGATGAACTGGGAACATCTGCCGGTAGCTATACCCGAATTTGATAACGGTAACGGAACCACTTCCATGATTTTCAGTGGCTCGGCTGTGGTGGATTCAGCCAATACGTCCGGCTTTTTTGAGAAAGGCTTTACAAAGGGCATGGTGGCCATCTTTACGGTTCATTTGGATAGCAGCGGAACCGGCGTAGGCCAATATCAGAGCATTGCATACAGCTCAGACAAAGGCAGAACCTGGAAACACTTTGAAGGTAACCCTGTGCTGGATCTGGGCATGAAAGACTTCCGTGACCCCAATGTGATCTGGAATAAACAGCGGAATAGCTGGCTCATGTCTGTTGTTAAGCCGCTGGAATATACCGTTCAGTTCTATGAGTCGCCAAATTTAAAGGATTGGACATTATTAAGTGAATTTGGCAGGCAGGGAGACACCACAAAAATCTGGGAGTGCCCGTCGTTATTTGAAGTGCCTGTGGAAAATTCTGACGAAACGAAATGGGTACTTCTGATTTCATCGGGCCATAAAACAGCGGGTTTTGTGGGCATGCAGTATTTCGTGGGTGATTTTAACGGAACCACCTTTAATTCGCAGCCTCAAAATGACGTTTTTCAGGTAGATGCAGGGAAAGAATTCTATGCCGCCATTCCGTTTAATAATCTGCCAGTTTCACATCAGAAGCCAGTGATTTTGGGATGGACAAATAATTGGGCGTACGCCAATGATATTCCTACCGTGGGTTTCCGGGGAGGATTTTCTTTCTCCAGAGAACTTTCGCTTTATAAAGAGCAGGGAATTTACAGACTTAAAAATTCTCCGGTTGTTTCTGGAAAAATTCCCTCGGTTACTTTATCAAAAGATAAGTCGGAGACTGAATTTGAAAATCCTGTTTTTCATATTCATGTGGGTCAAATTGGAGATTCTTTTGACTTGAAACTGGAGCAGAATGAATCAGAATATACGTTGATTTCTGTTTCAAACGGCATGCTAACGTTTGACCGTACAAAAAGTGGAAAGGTAGATTTCAACGCTTCTTTCCCAAGCAAAGATCAGATGGAAATTGGACCATTTGAATCACTTGATTTATACATGGATCATTCTGTTATTGAGCTATTTGTAAATGACGGAAAGCAGGTGATGACGCAGCAGGTTTTTCCGAACTCTCAAAAACTTTCTGCTAAACTTTCTCTGTTAAATTAATTATTTTAATCTGTATGGGTTCAAATTTGGTGTAATTTTACATCAAACTTTTATAGAGATGGCAAGACAAAGTATTTCCCTCACCGAACCAAATGATGAATGGTTAAAATCTCAGGTAGAAAGTTTGGAATATTCCAGCAAGAGCGAACTCGTTAATGACTTGATCAGGCAGGCAAGAAAGCAACAGGCTCAGATCGACTGGATTCGCACCAAACTTGAAAGAGCTGAGGTTAGCGGTTTTACCAATGAAAGTAAGGAAGAGATTTTACGGCAATCCAAATCTTTGCTGAATGGCTGAATACAGGTTGAATATGCGTGCTAAAGAAGATTTGATCCGCATTCATCATTACGGCGTGTATAAATTTGGAATAAACCAGGCTGATAAATATTTCGATTCATTTTTTGATCACTTTGAGATAATCGCTCAGCAGCCTTATGCATTCGAGGCAGTTGACTATATCAAACCTGGATATCGCCGGTGTGCGTGTGGATCGGATAGCATTTATTACCGGATCGATAGTGATACAGTTGAAATAATGGCAATAATTGGAAGGCAGGAGTTAAAAGATGTTTTCAATTAATTGCTGTCAATCCATATTAGAAATATGAAAACCAACTACCACAACCGCCGTTTCCGCCCCGTCCAAAACACGGCAAACGGAGAAACGACAGAAGAAACCATTTTCCATTACAGGCAGGAAGGAAACATTGTGACATCTGAGTATAGCGGTGGGCAGATTGTGAAAGGAAGCCTCATTGCTTTGGTAGCAGAAAACGGGGAACTGGATATGCGGTATCAGCAGGTTAACCGCAAAGGCGAATTGATGACAGGAATCTGCAAAAGCACTCCGGAAATTCTGCCGGATGGCCGTATTCGATTGCACGAAAAATGGCAATGGACCAGTGGAGACAGGACAGCAGGGGAAAGTGTGGTGGAGGAAATAGCGTAACTTCGTCACAAAACCCATTGAAGCCTGTGAAATTCTCCTTGATCTGTATAATCAGTATTTTGCTGTGGCAGCCGCTTTCCGGCCAGTCGTATAATACCGCTAAACCCTGGGCTTATTGGTGGTGGATGGGCTCTGCGGTCAATGAGGCAGACCTTGCCGCCAATCTGAAAACTTACGCTGATGCCGGATTTGGTGGGCTGCATATTATTCCCATTTATGGCGTGAAAGGAGAAGAAGAAAATTTCATCCCTTATTTGAGTGAGAAATGGCTTCATATTTTAGATTTTACGGTAAAAGAAGCCCGGAAAAACGGTCTGGGAATTGACATGACGCTAGGTACCGGCTGGCCTTTCGGAGGGCCGCAGGTAAAACCTGAATTTGGAGCACAAAAGTTTGAATTATCGGCGGGCATTGACGGAAAATACAATCTGGTGATGAAACCCACCGGTCAACAGGTTAAAAGAGCTGCACCCGGTGGTGAAGGTTTGGTAGTAGATCATTTCAATAAATTGGCCGTTGAAGACTATTTACGGCCTTTTGGCCAGGCTTTTTCTGCCAAAAACTATGGGGTAAGGGCCTTTTATAATGATTCGTATGAGGTGTATGAGGCCAACTGGACGCCGGTATTCTTCGATAAGTTCCTGATGTTAAGAGGATATGATCTCAGGGAGCATCTGGATGTTCTCACCTTGAAAGAAGCCACAACCGAACCTGAAAAACGCATCTGGGCAGATTATCATCAAACCCTTCATGATTTGCTACTTACCGATTTTACCGGCACCTGGACCGGTTTTGCAAGCAAATACGGCAAACTATCCCGCAATGAGGCCCATGGCTCGCCCGCCAATATTCTGGATTTGTATGCACTTTCAGATTTGCCCGAAACCGAGTTTTTCGGCAGTAAAAAATATGCCATTCCGGGGTATCGGCAAGACCCCGATTACGATCCCGGTAGATTTGGTACACCTACCGAATATGTTATGAAACTGGCCTCTTCGCCTGCTCATATTTTCGGCAAAAAATGGGTGACTTCTGAAACGGCCACCTGGAATGCCAATCACTTCAAAGGAGCCCTTTCACAGATTAAACCACTTGTAGATGAGTCGTTTATATCCGGTGTGAATCATATCTTTTTTCATGGAGTGCCGTATTCGCCCCCTTCTGCGGCCTGGCCTGGCTGGCTGTTTTATGCCAGCACCAATTTCAATCAGAATTCTCATTTTTTTGACCAATTGCCTTTGCTAAACCGGTACATTGAGGTTTGCCAGGAGCGGCTTCAAAACAGTGTGGCAGATAATGACGTGTTGGTTTTATTGCCCTTTTCAGATCTCTGGCATTCGGTAGGCACCAAGTCAAAAACTCATGCCGTTGATGTACATAACATTGCCAATGGCGGCATTTTTTCACCGGCTCTGCTCAGGCTACTGGATGAGCTTACTGCGGCAGGGATCAGTTATGATTTTGTTTCAGATGACCAGCTGTTTGAGTTTAACATCATTGCAGAAAAGCAGGCTTATTTGAGAAACAGGAATGGATTGAGCACCTACAAAGCGGTAATTATCCCTTCTTCTGAGTACATGAAAAACCGTACAGCCTCACGGCTGCAGTATTTTGAGCAGGCTGGAGTTCCGGTCATTTTTGATCAGCAGGTTCCCCAAAAATCGTTTGGTTTTAAGAATTTTGAGGCAAACGACGAAGCTTTGAGGAAAGTACTTGCAGGTTTCGAGGCTTTGAAATCTGATCAACTGATTGAGAATTTGGGGATGTTTCAGGTCAAAGGGGAGGCATTTGGTCAGGCTGGCGTTCGCTTTATCCGGAAAATGGATGCGGCAGGTAACCGGCAATATTTTGTAAGCAATTTATCTGAGAATTCATTGAGCAGATCTATTCCTTTAATGGTTGAGAGCAAGTATGTTACAGTTTTTGATCCCTTAACAGAAGAATCCGGTTTTCTATCGAAAAATGAAAGTGGGATGTTTTTCATTGACCTCAAACCCGGCCGATCACTTTTTTTGACCGAAGGTCGTCATACAGAAAAGCCGTGGGAATGGGTATTGACCAAAAACGAAACCGAAATTTCCGGAAAATGGAAAGTGAGTTTTTCCGGAGAAGGTATAGAAGTGCCACAAACCATTGAAATGCAACAAGCCAGTTCCTGGGCTTCTTATGAAAATGCCGCCTTTTTTGACGGATATGGCACCTATTCTATTGATTTTTCATTGGATTTGGTTCCTGATGGACCGGCTTTGCTGAGTTTGGGCGATGTGCGGGAATCTGCCAGGGTGACCTTGAATGGAATTAAGCTGGAAACGGCATGGTCCTTGCCGTTTGAAGTAAAAGTGCCGGCAGGCTTACTCAGAAAGGAAAACCTGTTGGAGGTGCGTGTGCGAAACACTTCTGCAAACCGAATGCGAAAAATGGACGCCGATGGGGTGAAGTGGAAGAAGTTTTACGATATCAATTTTGTGGATATTACGTATAAACCTTTCGATGCCACCCGCTGGTCACCGCAGCCTTCCGGATTATTGGGTCCGGTGCTATTGAAGTACTGATTTATAAGCTAATTTTGTTCAAACTAATACTCAGAATGAATTTAAATTTTGACACACAAAGTGACCGCTCCGAAGTTTTTTCGGGTGTACAATCTTTTTTAGATGATAAGGGATTCAACGTAACTGCCACCGATCATGCCCGCCCCTGGGGTGGATTTTTCGTTCTGGATGAAAGTCAGGCCCCACAGTTTATCCAGGAATTTTTCCCCCATCTTTCGCTTGAAGACTTTTCAGGGTTTGAAAAATTAAGTCCGAAAATTCTGGTGGTGGCACCCGATCAACGCCTCAGCTGGCAGTACCATCATCGCCGTGCAGAAATCTGGAAACTCATTGGCGGAGTGGCAGGTGTGGTGATTTCAGATACGGATGAAGAAACGGAATTGCAGACCCTGGCTATAGGCGATATAGTGAATCTGAAATGTGGAGAGCGACATCGTTTAGTGGGTACCGATGGCTACGGAATAGTGGCCGAAATCTGGCAGCACGTGGATAAAAATCATCCTTCTGACGAGGACGATATCGTACGGGTTCAGGATGATTTCGGGCGTTAAGTTGGGAAATAAATTTTTCTAAGCCAAAGGCCGAAAATGGCATCCTGAAATTCAGCTGTACTATTTTCGAATCGTATAATCTGCTTATCCTGAAGGGACTTCTTGACTCTATTGATATTAGCGGTTGATTTTAAATCGTAAAGATTGAGATTTTCACGGGTTCCAAATGATTTAACTCCATCTGTTATGGCTTTAAGGAGGTTGATCTGTGAAGTAGTCAGGTTTTCTATATCACGAATGAAGAAGGAGCCGTATTGCTCCATAATATTTTCCAGAGCTTTATCTACAATGCTTTTATCGCAGATTTTGTCACAAATGAGCCAGGAAGTCTGGGCTAGTTGCTGTACATAATATGGCTGATTATCAGCGTATTCAATGATTTTTTGAATGGCAGATTCTTCAATCTCTTTACCGGTATCTTCAAACCTTTTTTTAATAAACGGGTTCCATTTTTCAGGCTTGATTTTATTGAGATTTAGAATGGTGGCAAATCGGTAAAAAGGATACGATGATTTATTGAATATGTCCTGCATCATGTGCTCTTTTGAACCGTAAAGGCAATATGAAACGTGCTGGTGATGCTGCCAATGGGCTCTCAGACTTTTCTGAAATGCCATGGGATTGTCAAAATGCTGCAGATTCTGAAATTCGTCAATACAAAAGATGATTCTTATCCCCTCTGATTGAGCAATGGTTTCTGCAAGGTTGAGAATTTCAGATGGATTTTTTTTGATTTCGCTCCATTCCAAGCTCAATGAAATTTCGCTTTCCGGAACGGGAGTATCGCTGAAGTTTGGTAGAATATTTATGAACCGAGTGCCGGATTATTGAATTAATCTTTCGAATTTATTGATCGTCGCATTGAGTAGCTTATTCGCAAATTCACGATAAAATTCCTCCTCTGATTTTATATTAAATAAGTCGAGATAGATTACACGGTATTCCTTATTCTCATTCACCAATTTTTGCGTAACGTACTTAATAAGAGAACTTTTCCCCCACCTTCTTGGTGAAATGAGGGCAACATTATTAAGTGCTTTGAATTGATTGGAAAGAAATTCTGTCTCGTCTTCCCGATTGGTAAAATCGAGGTCGAAAACCACTTTTCCGAAGGTAAATGGAATATGCTTCATAACCAATTTGATTTAGTAACACGAATGTAACTAACACGTATGTAACTAACAAACTTGTTACCCTGCATTTTGACGGATTTCCCGATGGATCTGAATTCGGGTACCCTGCCCTTCTTCGGTTTGTATTTGAAGTGTAGCACCCAGTTCTTCGGCTCTCAACTTCATATTATTGAGTCCGAAGGTGGTGATTGAATGGGTAGCACCCAAATCAAATCCCTTGCCGTTATCCGTTATTTCAATTGAAAAGGTTTTTTCGCTGAATTGCCCTGAAATAGTAACCAAAGAGGCATTGGCATATTTCATGGTATTGTTGAGAGCCTCCTGGATTATCCTGAAAAGATTCAGGCCTTCGATGGCCGTGAGAAGAATGTCATCACCATTGAAACTTAACTCTACACGAAACGAATTCTCATCAGTGAATTTTTTGACAAATTCCTGAATTCGGGAGGTAAGATCAACCACACTCACTTCAGAATTATAAGTAGCCCAGATGGTATCTCTCAGACTTTGTGCAGCCAGTCTCACTTCTGAGTTGATACTTTCAAGCTTTTGTGGATTAAGTTTTTGATTTTCAAATAAATAAAAGGCATTGTCAAGACTTGTGCTTACCACAGTAAGCTGAGAACCTACGCTGTCATGCAACTCTTTGGCAATACGTCTTCGCTCTATTTCCCTGGCCGTGATGAGCTTATTCTGATTTTCAATTTCAAGATTTTTGAGGTGTTCGGTTTCTTTGGCCCTGGCTTTAACACGTTCCAGTCGCCAAAAAAGTATACCTGCCAGCAAAATACTCACCAGCCCCGCAGAGAGCCCGATAATCCAATTTCGCTTTCTTGCAATTTCCACTTTGGCCTCACTTAGCATGATCTCTTTTTCAGCAGTTTTATAGCGTGCCTCGTACTCGGCCAGTTTTTGATTGTTTTCTTCCTTGAAAATTGAATCGCTCATTGCAGTAGCCTCATTGGCGTAATAATCGCCCATTTCGAAGTTATGGCGGGCAATATTATACCTCGAAAGTGAGGAGTAGATGTGCATCATAGAATAGGTGTCACCTACCTTTTTGGTGAATTTAAGTGCCTGGTTTAAATAGTATTCAGCTTTTGGATATTGGCTGGTTTCCGTGTAAAGCATTCCCAGAAACCGATTGTTGTCCACCATATTTTCTTTGTATTCATTTCTGTTAGAAAGATCAATGGAACGTAGAAGATTGGTTTCGGCCTCAGCGTACATACCCAATTTTTTTTGTAGAAATCCTCTGATCATCAGGCTGTAGGCATATCTCCGGGTCTCTTTTAACTTCAGGTAACCTTCCGGAATATTTTTCGAGTAGCTGTAAGCAGATTTATAATTGCTTTCGGCAATCAAATTATTGACTATAAGATCTTGAATGTCCAGATATTTCAAACTTCCTTTTTCGTACTCAGGTAGTATGCCAATCAATAACTGGTTTGATCGCTTAATATCACCCAATAAATAGTAAATGGTGGCTTCATGCCTGATGCATTCTACATAATCTGGTCTGCTTTTTCGCGAGTCAAAGAAAGTTTTTGCCGAGTCGAGATACGCTTTTCCTTTTACAAAATCATTGAGAAAGCTGTAATAGATGATCGCGGTTTGTTTGTAAGTTTTTCCCAGATCTTCCCTCAGCCTTGCATTATTGAAAAAGGGCCTTACTTTCTCAAGAAAACTTAAAGCTGAATCGTACTCAGAAATTTGAGTGTAGTAAATAGCTAAATAATACCCGGCTTTATTTTTCTGGTAATCGGTTTGTGCTTCCTTCTGGAGTTTGTCAATTAATGATTTGCTTCTGGGGTATTGAGAGTTTTTTAAATCTTTTACCAGACCCAAAGTTTTGTCAAAATCCTGAGAAAGAAGAGGATGAATGATGCCGGTAAAAAGAATCAAAAACAAATATCTCATACCCATTTGTTTGTTTTCGCGATCGTTACGGCTTCCAGTTTGGAATGCACCTGAAGTTTCTGGTAGATGTTTTCGATGTGTTTCCGGGCCGTTTTGGCGGAAATAAAAAGCAGATCGCCTATTTGTGTATAACTTAATCCGGCGGCAACTTTTTCAAGTATTTCAATTTCTCTGCGTGTTAAATTAAATTGATCAGGTGATTTGAGCGTTTGAGTGGATTGCTCGTTAATGTGCTGGTTACGAAGAATCTGGAGCGTTTTCACAGCAATGCCTGGTGACATGGGGGCTCCTCCGTCAATGAGATCTTCTATGGCAGAAATTATTTTTGAGGGTTTCTCATCTTTGGTGAGATAGCCCGAGGCTCCAGCCTTTATAGCTTCAAAAATTTTATCTTCCTGATCAAGTACAGAGAGCATCATGATTTTGATCTGTGGATACCTCTGTTTTATTTCACGGGTGGTTTCTATTCCGTTCATTCCCGGCATTTCTATGTCCATTAGAATGAGTTCCGGTTGTTTAGATTGTAGCTGGTTAAGGGCATCTTCACCACTTAAAGCACGCAAAATCACCTCTATTTCCGGATAAACAGAGAGGTTGCTGCTGATATTTCTAAGTAGGGTAGGATTATCATCCACCAGTCCGATTGCGATCATTGAGCGTAGTTTTAGAGCAAATATATTAGCATGCCAGGCTGACTTCCTATAGGGCAAATGACGTATTTTCTAGGACACTTTTCCAATTCGTTCAAGTTTGGGAAGAGGAACATGTAAAACGAAGTGGGTTCCTTTACCCGACTTAGAGTTTATTTCTATTTTGCCTTGGATATGGCTGGCTCGTACCTTCATATTCTGAAGTCCGAAGCTTTCTCCGGTGCCCATTGACAAAGGATCAAATCCAATTCCGTTATCGCAATAACTGATACGTAGAAAGCCCGGGTCTGAATGAATATCACACGATATGCGATCAGCCTGGGCATGTTTCAGGGTATTATTAACACACTCCTGCATGATTCTGAATATCTCTAAGGCATTTTCTGCAGAAATCAATTGGTCTGTGCCGGAATAACTAAACTCCAGGTTTAGTTTTTCTCCCGAGGCTCGTATCAGAAGTAGCCGAATACGCTCTGCCAGATCGGCTTCTTGGATCTGATCGTAGGTACTCACCCAGATAGCATCCCGCAAACTTTGAATACTTCCGCGAACCTGATCGGCTAATTCGTCCAGCTTTTCAGATTTTAATGCTTGTTTTTCTGCCAGATACGAAGCATGATCCAAACCACTTGAAACAATAGTAAGTTGTGAGCCCACATTGTCATGCAGCTCTCTGCCGATCCGCTCCCGTTCTTTATAAAGCTTGATTTCAGCTTCATAGGCCAGCTTTTCCTGTTGCAATTTTTCCCGCTGTAATTGCCTGATCTGGTAGGCAATACCAATAAAAATGAAGATCACATCAAAAAGAATACATCCCAGCCGTGTTTTGTAGGAAAGCCAGAAATAATCAGGGAACAAACCGATATTTCTTAAAGCAGAAAGTGCTGTAAATAAGAAAACGGGAGTAATCCCAATTAAAAAAAAGAATGCGGCCAGGGGCTGAATTTTTTTGATATAACTGTAAACCACAAAACCAAAACTCACCAATACACAGATAAAATACCCGGTATGGGGCCACCACAGGAAGAATTGGGTGTATTCCGGATGATGCCTTTCAAGTAAAAGTAGGAGAAGCGGAACTGAAATGGCAAAAAGACCCAGACGAAGCAGCATACGGATTATCCAAAGATCTCTGGCACCTTTTAGGATGAAGGCTTTAATGAAAAGCAGGAGAAAAAGAGTTGCCAGATTATTAAATACGTTTCGCCAGTGATAAGTAGAAAACAGATAAGGAAAACGTCCGAAATTTTCTGCGAGATACCCTTCGGTAAGTAAAACGGATAACAAGACTGAAATGAGGTAAGCAAAGTAGTAAAGGAACAGTCGTTGGCGATTGACAACAAATAGTACCAGAGAAAGAAGTGCCAGGCATAATATAGCTCCACTAAAAAGGGCATGTATGATAGATTTTTGGCTCCGGTAGGTATAAAAGTTATTTTCTTCAAACACCCGAATAGGGGCTGCCACTTTGAGAAAATGACGGTGAATACGGATATACATCGTACTTTTTTCCGCGGGAACCCGATAGGCAAAAAAATGGTATGGGACATCTCTTTCTGCCATAGCTGTCTGATAATTCATTTTACCAAAATCACGTAGTTGACCAGACGTTTCAAGATAGGCATGCACTTCATCAAGGTAGGCGTTTTCCAGGACTAGGATTCTTGGATTTTCTGAAGGAAGTAAGTCAACTCTGAGCCAGAAACGGGCACTGTCGATTCCTAAACTACCGAGAGTTTTTTTAAAAGACTGCCCGGGTTTTATGATGTCATCAATCTGAAGGGTACCACGTTCATCCCGCAGAAATTCATATTCCATCTGAGCACTGGAGCTCAGCGTAATGCATAAAAGAATTGCGGCGAGTAAAGATGTTTTCAGGGCCGGGAATTATTTAACCAAATATCTCAAATAGCAACGGAAGTACATACGAATAGGGTGCAATTTAAAATACGACAATTGACGTATTGATACGGGTAAAATCAGCGGCCAACTTTGTCAAAAAACAAACGTATTGCTATGAAACAAATCTATCCCCTCTTTTTACTTTTTCTTGTCACCTTTTGTACGCCAAAAAGCAATGACAAGGATGACCCTGAGCCTGCACTCACAGAATGTATCATCCAGGAAATTACTTATGAAGGCGGTTCCGACAAATATACCTTTGACGCCAACGGGCGGCTATTAAATGTGCAAGTAAGTGCCGCCGATGAAAACGGGGTTATTCAGGCTTTGGAACCGTGGTCCTATGAGTACAATTCTGCGGGTATGGTAAAGACTACACGTTCTGCCGATGGTTACACAGATAACTACAATTACGATGCCTCGGGTAAATTAACCTCGGTTGAGTTCAAAGATGAAAGCGGAGAAGTATTTGAAAAATTTGATATTAAACTAGATGATAAGGGAAGACTAAGTGAGCTGACAACCTTATATGGATATGCCTGTAAATACTATTACAATGGCCCAAATGGGGAGGTCAATAAAGTAGAAATTCTCTACGAGGGACAGCCTTTTGATGTGACGGAATATGAGTCATTTGAATCAGATAAGTCAAAGAAGAGCTATTCAGATCCCATAAAAGGGCATTTCTTTGATCCAGCTGCCACTACAGATGCTATGATGTATTATCCGTTTAACCCGAATGGAAACACCTATGGTCTTCCCGGAAAAAGTAAATGGTACACAGGATTAGATGACAACTGGGAAAATCTTACCGGCAAACTGAGAATATACTCTGATTTTCAAATGACCAGAGAATTTAACTCAAATAACTATGCCATAACCCGTAAAGGGACAGAATTGCTGGATAACAGCTCTTATACAAACTTTTATTCTTATTCAAACTGCAAATAATATGAAAACTGGAATCAACCTGCTGCTGCTCATTTGTGCACTTTTTGTCTTTCATGCTCCTCCCGGAATTAAATCTTCAAAGACGTATAAAAATATTCGCAAAACCGAGAAGGAAAACCATAAACCAACTCCCAGAAGTACACATTCTAAACGAGTATTGCTATGAAAAGACTCATCCTGTTGATGCTCCCACTGGTGGTATCCTGCAAAATTCTACCCGATAATCTTCAGCCGGGAGGAAAAGATAAAGAAGTACTGATCTCACAGTTTGAACGTGTTGGATATTCCGACTTCCTGATTTCAAAAGATGGTTCTTATCATGCGGTCTATCAGGAAAGTCCGGATTTCGGGAAGCCTGTATTTATTTATTATTCCCAGTCAACCAACGGCGGAAAAAGCTGGTCTGCACCGGTGACTATAAGTAATGACGGCACCGGGAATGGTTCAGGTAATCCCAGACTGGCTGAGGATGCAAGTGGGAAGGTCTATGCCATTTGGAAAAGGTATGGAAGCAGCCGAAAAGACAGCTATCCGGTATCTGATGTGATTCTTGACGGCACAGGAGGATATGAAATCGGGACCTTGTTTTATGCCATTTTAAACGGAGGAACTTTCAGCCAGCCCTATATGCTGGCCAATCAGGAGCTTCAGCAGGTATCGTGGTTTCCAGCTCTGAATCCCGCTACGGGGAAAATACATGTGGTATGGTCTCAAATGAGTGATGAATCATCCAAAAACGGCTGGAATTACTGGTACTACGCAGATATAATTCGTGAAGCCCAAATTGATGGAAGCTCAGCCAGTATTGTAATAGATTATACTACCGCAGGAAAGCCAGAATACAACGGCGGGCCTCCGCCACAGAATGGCTGGCAAAATCTGAGAGGTTATTTTGACAATTCCGGAGTGATTCACCTCATAGGAGAGACACAGATAGAAAAGCTGAAAAGCCTTATCTATTTTGACGGAAACACCAGCCGAATTGTCTATCAGTACCCATTATACAGAGAGGGAAATACGTTTAATAATCCCGCAGAGCTTCTTCGTGATGAATCGGGTAAGGATCATGTGGTGTTTTTGCCTTCTCCTTCTACTCTTGAGAGCGAGCAGGTCTGGGATTACAATACCAGCTCAAATCAGACCTCTGTGCTTATGGCCATTCAGAAAAAGGGACTTGAAATACAGAATTTTCAGGCAGATCAGGGGCCGGGAGGTGAAATGGCCGTATTTGTACAGGCTGGCGGCCTGGTAGATAGCAACGAGTCGTTCGGACTGTTCTATAAAAATGGAAAGTGGACGGGGAATGCTCTAACAGATAATGGGTCAAAAGAATCGTTCAAATATGCCGAGTTTATCACCTTTGACGGCTACCGGGGAGCCATCTCCTCATCAACCCGGTACACCACCCGATTCATTTCAGCTGCCTGGGATAGCAAAGGAAAGAAGAGCTATCTCACCTCCTTAAGTGCGGATTGGTCAGGTCTTGGTTTCAGTACCAGTAATCCATCGTTGTATTTCGTTCCATTGGATTGATAACTTGTTTATTATGAAATCAATACATATACTTTTCCCTGCACTTATGGTGCTAACACTGAGCTGCAAGACAGGAGAGATTCTTTCTCCGGATGATGATCCGGCAGAGGGCACCATCTTTTCGGGAGGCTGGATTGGAGACGAAAAACTGAATGATGTACCCGTAAATATCAAATATGGTTTTGCCGGTGCCACTACCCCAAATTTGCCTGCATCAGCCGATATTTCCTACCTGATGCCTCCGGTGGGGAGTCAGGGAAGTTATGCTACTTGTGTTTCCTGGGCCTCCGGATATTATGCAAAAACTGCCCTGGAGGCGGTAAGTATGGGTTATACTAAAAATCAATTACTGAATTCCTCGTATCAGATAAGTCCAAAAGACCTCTATTTATCCATTCCCGATGGTGGAGGTGGTAAGGGAGATAACTGCAATGGAAGCGGATACTATACCAATATGTCAATGCTTCAGGCTCGTGGAGCTGCTACCATGGCCAAAGTGCCTTATACAGATCTGGGTGATTGTTCATCTTCCCGCATTCGACCGGAATGGACCACAGAAGCCGCAAATCACCGCATAAAAAATTACCGTACTCTGGATGCCACCATTCCTTCCATAAAGCAACAGATCGGAAACCGTGTACCGGTGGTGGTGGGAACCAAACTCTCCGATAATTTCATGTCATGGGAATCTTCAAATGTGATTTCTTCCCATACCACGTATAATAATGTGGGTCAGCATTTCTACCATGCATTAACTGTGGTCGGCTATGACGATAACAAAGGCGTAAACGGGGCTTTCAGGCTCATTAATTCCTGGGGTACCGACTGGGGAGACAAGGGGTATATCTGGGTGGATTACAACTTCTTTATGAACGAACTGCTTCAAAAAGATCAATATGGCACTCCCGTGATACTGGTCATGAGTGATGCAGCAGAGCAGCCACAGCAGGAAAATAACCCTCCGCCGCCGCCACCGGCTGATAATAACGTGTCTCTTTCCGGGGTTGAGTTGGTACCCTGGATTGAAGAGGATTACTCCACCTACGATGAAACCGGTGCCTATGAGACCCGGGCCGTGGTTTTTGATATTTACAATGATGGCACTGCCACGGCTACTGCTTCCACCCCATGGTCGGCGTATTATTTGTATTACAACGCCCGCGATGCCAATGATTACGGGATTATTTTCAATTACTATTTTACGAACGAAGGCCTCGAGGCTAATACTTACTCCTGTGGTGATGATGGATGCTTATTCAATTTGAATATTGAGCCCAATAGTAGTTTTTCAGAGGCTTTTTTTGGAAAAGATGAAATGCTGAAGGTCAATTATCAGATGCCCTCAGATCTTAATGGGAAGTATTATCTCGTTTTGTTTGCTGATGCCCATAATTCTTTTTCTGAGTATGATGAGGATGATAATTTATTTTATTCTACCGAAGAGCCTGTAGAGTTTGATGACGGATTTGCATACCGAAAAAAAGGAGGAGGCAAAGAAATGCATCGGTTTGTCAACACGCTTAACAGAGGTAAGGCCACCTCCTCAGAATTAGGAACTTTTACCTCCGCTATCAGGGCTGACAGACCGAATGAATATTCGCCGGAAGAAATAATTCAAATGCTCAAATGGCGTAAAAAAACCGGTGAACTGGACAAAAAACTGAGGGAATTTAACCGCCAAAACTCGGGGAAAGTAACCATTCAACCAGTAAAATCACGTTGATGCGAAATCTGATACTGTGTGTTCTCTGGCTGTTTTCCTTGCATGGAAATGCTGCCAAATCCCCAAACATTTCTGCAGATGATATTCTGACTCGTATAGCCAAAGGAAAGCCGGTTTCGCTTTCAGGCGTTACCATAGAGGGTGATCTGGATTTTACCAGATTGCCTTCTTATAAAACCGGCCCGGCAAATTCAGAAGTTGCAGTGAATGTGCCTCTTTACTTTGAGAAATGCAGGTTTAAAGGCAAAATAATCGCTTCCAAAGAACGTGGTGAAGCATTCATAAATACATTATTCAGGTTTAATATTTCTTTGGTCAACTGCGTTTTCTACCAGAAACTAAACCTGAAATCTGCTCGAATTGACGGCGTCTTTAGTCTTGCAGGCAGTGAAATAAACGGAACTGTGAATGCACAAAATCTTTGGGCTGGTTCTGATGCCTTTTTCGGATCCACGCTTTTTGCCCGGGAGGTTTATTTTCAAAATGCCCGCTTTCAGGGCAGGGCTGGATTCTCTAAGGCCGTGTTCAACGAGGTGGTCTACTTCCAGAATTGCCGTTTTGCAGAAGAAACCCTGTTTCGGGAATGTGTTTTTGAAAAACCTGCAGATTTTTCTCTGGGGAAGTTTGAAGGGGTTCTCAGTTTTGATTACTCCGTGATCAAGGGCAAACTTTTTCTACAATCGGGCCTTTTTTTTAACTCAATCCAGCTTACTGATGCCAGATTTATTGAGATAAATCTGGAGAATTCCGTTTTCCTCAATCAACACCAGGAGAAGCTGAAAAGCAGCCCGGGAATTTTACTGGGAAGGGTCAAATTTTTATAGAACAGCATATTCTTATTCCTCAAATTTTACAGTTCATTTTCTAGTAAAAACACACCGTTTTTATTGGCAATCACCAGATCATTTTTACCATCCTGATTCATGTCTTTTACTGTGATATTCAGACCCGCTCCAGAGTCGCGGTCTATCATGAATTCTTTCCAGTAGGGTGGTTTGCCAGGGGTAAATTCCAGCCTGAAAAGCAGAGGTTCGTCTGCATCACCGGGGTCATTTCCATTATGAGCCAGATAGCGTTTCCCGGTAATAAATTCAATGTTCCCATCGCCATCCATATCTGCCAGAATGCTGGCGTGCGTCTGCGAGGTCGTTTGATTTAGCAAATGGGTTTTAAAAGTGATTTGACCTTTCTCAAAAATCTGCTCGTACCACCAGATACCCAGACTATGGGCTGAGGCCGCCATTACATCGTTTCGCCCGTCGCCGTTTATATCCAGAATCTGCATGTGAGAAACCGGCTCACCCAGGTTTGCGGGATGAAAAACCCAATCTCCCGATGATGGGTCGCTTTTTCCCTGAAACCATCCTTCGCGGATTACCACGTCTTCAATCCCATCCATGTTGATATCGCCATAGCCGATCCCGTGGGAATAACGCTCGGTTCCATGCGAGCCGGTTGCACTAAGGGCATGTCTTTTCCAGGAAATTTCACCAGCTTTTGAAGGAGCTTCCAGCCAGATAATTTGACGTGTTTTCACATCTCCGCAAAGAATATCCAGCCTGCCGTCTTTATTTATATCTACAAATGCCGGAGATTCATTGGCGATGCCTGTGGAGTCTGCGATGATGTGTTTTGGCCAGTTGGAAGATGTACCTTGTGTGTTTTCAAACCAATAAGCGGACAGACCGGGATGGTCAATAATTATTACATCCTCCCAGCCATCGAGATTGACATCCATTGCCAGATTCAGGAAGGAATTGCTGTATTCTTTCCGCGGATCAAACGCCCGGGATGGTGCCAGTTCATGACGCTGCCAATGAGGTGCCTCAAACCAGTAATAACCCGTAATTACGTCCATTTTGCCATCTTTGTTGAGATCTCCTGCAGCAGATCCTTCGGAAAGAAAGTCTCTTGTTAGTACCGTTTTTTTAAACCCGGTGGGTTTTGCAGGCTGGGCCAGACAAGACCAGGTGATGAGGGAGAGGGTCAGGAAAAAATAATTCTTCATGAATGGTTAACGGTTTATTCTGCCAGTAGCTTGTTGATAAGTTCTAAATTCATATGATTCTGATGAGAATGATTATGACCCGATCTCGTCTTCAGCTTTTCAAGGGCCGCTCTTGAATCCGAACTTTTTATGGCACCCACTCTTTGAATGGTATAGGTAATTAAAAGTGGAATTTTTGACGATTCAGCCAATTTTAGTGCCTTTTCCGGGTCAATTTCGGCAAGAGGTTCCATCGCATACCAATACATAAGAGGTAGGTTGTGGTCGTCTTTGTCGGTCTCATGTTTTGTGAGATTTTCCATCACTTCCCAGCGTTTTTCCGGCTGCAGACGCATCATGGCCGATGTAAGATAGAGCCGCACCAGCGGTGAATTATCAGAGGTAGCCATTTCCTCAAATCGTTTCATGGTTTGATCAGAAACCGACTTGTTTTCAGCGAGTAACTGCACTGTCCAGCTTCTCAGATATTCATTGGAATCATTCAGCAGGTTAAGCAGGTATGCCTCAGAAAGTCCACCCGTTACATGCAGCGTCCATAAAGCCCTCAATTTTCTGCTCACATCGGGGTTATTTTCCAGTATCTTCTTCAGGCCGGCAAAAACGGCTTCATTACCGCCGCGTTCCTGCAGGATGGTGCGAGCCTGGCGTACATACCATTCGTTGGCGTGCAGATGGTGATTGACCAGTTCCTCGTCTGTGGCCTTGTATAAATTGACCTGTACCCATTTGTCATTTTCATGTGTGATTTTGAAAATTCGGCCTAAGGTTTTGTCGTGCACATCCGGATTGGAGCTATGGCATTGGTTTTTATCGTACCAGTCGATGGCGTAAACTGAGCCGGCGGGGTCGTATTTGAAATTCAACCACTGTGACCAGGTGTCATTCATAATAATGAAATCTTCCTCGTGAGAAGCCACGTAGCCCGAGCCATTTCGGGTAAGTTTATCAATGTTCATGCGGGCACCGTTGATGTTATTCATGAAGATTTCATTCCGGTATTTGGCAGGCCAGCTGTCTCCTCCCTGATAAATCATGGCTCCGGCATGGGCATGTCCTCCACCTGCTGCTGCAGATCGGAAATTTCCGGCATGAGGCCCTCTATCGCCCAGATAATGCCGGTGATCGGCAATGGTTTTGATTTCATCGTAAGTGTACGGATTGAATGATTTGCCCGCCTGCCGCTGGTAACGTGCTCCCTGAATTACGTGATACATATGAGGTATCACACAAACGGTGATGAACGGATGCCCGTAATCGTTGAAATCGATGCCCCAGGGGTTACTGGTGCCTTCTGTGAATACTTCAAATTCATGACGGGTAGGATGATACCTCCATACTCCGGCATTTATTTTTATGCGTTGATCCTCGGGTGTGCCGGGTTTACCAACATTGGAATGTGTGAAAACGCCATGAACACCATATAGCCAACCGTCTGGCCCCCAACGGACGTTATTGAGTACCTCGTGGGTATCGTGAAGTCCCCAGCCATCCAGCAAAACCTGCGGAGGGCCGGCGGGTCTATCGGTATTGAAATCTACCGGGATAAACAGGAATTTGGGAGCAGCACACAGCCAGATTCCGCCCATGCCTATTTCAATGCCACTTACCAGATTCAGGTTTTCCATGAATACTTTACGGCTATCCAGTGTACCATCACCGTCGGTGTCTTCAAAAATGAGAATCCGGTCTTTGCCCTGTCCTTCAGGAGCCGGGGTAGGGTAGGTATGGCCTTCTACCACCCAAAGTCTGCCACGGGCGTCGATCGTAAAACTGATGGGCCGCACGATATCCGGCTCGGCAGCTGCCAGGGTAATTTTGAAGCCATCAGGTAATTTCATGGCCTTGGCGGCCTCAATGCCGCTGAGTCCTGCATTTACAACAGGGTCAAGCGGAGGCAAAATACTAATATCTGCAGGTTTCAGTTCATTGGAAAAGCCGGGATGAGTAGAGTAAAACCGGAAATCGTCAAAATTGATATGAGCCCAAATATCATCGGCTATATAGGGTATTTGCGATATACCAGTTTCATTATCAATGAGTTTGATACGAATGTTTTGGCCCACATAAGAACTTAAATCTACAATAACGGGCTGAAGTGTGGCCCTTCCCTGGCCGGTCGTTTTAAAAATTACCTCCTGAGTTTGATCCAGAATTAATTCCACCCGGGTATCTGCCAATGCACCTCCTGAAACCAGAAAAGAGGCATACGGCATGCTTACCTTAAATGGAACCGAGGTAAGAGTCCCTGTCTTTTTATAGTTGACATTTCCACCACTACTTACAAAATACCTGCCTTCGAAACCGATTACAGAGCTGCTGTCATGCAAAGGAGACGGGTCACGGTTTATAAGCGGGTCTGCAAAAGCATCTCCTGTGGCTTGCCAATGGTTAAGGTTACCCTTTTCGAAGTTCAGATTGAGGTTTTTTCCTTTGTTTTTGGGTAAAACGCCCACCACTCTCACCTCATTTATTTCGCCTTCTACCACTTCAAACATCCCGACCATGCCAGCAGCACGGTGACCCGGCACGGTACAGTAGTATACGTCATTTTCAACCGCCGTGAAAATAAGACTGGCCGTTTGTCCTTTCTCAAGAACGGTGTTACTTCTGGAGCCTCCTTTTTCCAGAGCCACGTCATGGGTCATCTGCTCACCGTTTCTGATCGTGATTTTCACAACCTCCCCTTTGCGAGCTTTCAGTGTGGGATTTCGGGTTCCGTCTTTGGCAAAATAGCCAAGCATGGTGGTTTCCAGAATGTATTCCCGGTCAATTTTCGTGGTATCTGCATGAATTCCTGCCTGCAATTGCACGGAAATAAGGCTTAACAGAAGAAGAGAAAGAGTGAAAAGTATGCTACTGTTTTTCATAGGGTAGGTTTATAAAACGGATAGTTCTGTAAACGAAAATGGCTAAGGGAGTTCACGAATCATCAAATCTTTAAAATAGACTTTGGCTTCACCTCCGCCGTGTATTTGAAGGCCAATGAGACCATTTTGAGGGATTTCAGGGTCTGGCTCGGTATAATCCACACTTAAATTTCCATTGATATAAAGACGTATTCTACGCCCTTCTGCATGTATTTCGTACTCATTCCAATCATTTATTTTGATCCAGGAATGTACCAGAGCAGAATCGGGAGCAATCAATGTTTTGTCTCTGCGGGATTCATCATACAGACTTACCCAGAATTTTTCTCCCCAGTCTGCCTGATATCCCCTCATCTCGTAAGGAGGTTCTTTCAGTCTTATGCTTCTGAATTGTATACCGGAATTGATAAAACCCTCATCGCCGGTTAGTTTTATCCGGGCTTTCAGAATAAAATTGGCATACTCGCGGGTGGTACAAAGAAATTCATTGTGCGGTACGGTTTCGGTGAGAGAGCCTCCGGTAATCATTCCATTTTCAATGCTCCAGGTTTTTTGGGTATCACCTTCCCAGCCTTTGAAGCTTTTTCCATCAAATAAAGGTTGAAAGTGGCTGCTTGTATGCTGTGAAAACGTTGGTAAAACGAAATACAAGCATATGACGGCCGTTGTAAATAGCTTCATGGGGTTAAATTTGAAGAGGTCTGTTGCCAGACAAAAATGGGTTTTCAATAGTTAAGTAAACCTCCTTATTTTCAGGGAATCTTCAAATTTTTAAGGAAGACTTTTTACGGCAAGCTGAAAATAGTTCACCGTTTTTACCATTGGGTTTCAAGAAAATAAGTTAAAAAACCCCGGGAGGTTCCCCGGAGTTCAGTTAATGGAGATTTTGAGAAGCAAAATAATGCATCGCTTCACGCATAAATTCGCCGAATGCGGCTTGATTTCCGGTATATCGGGGATCACTCGCGTATAAATCACCTAGACCCATATAGGCCTCAGCTTGTTTATCCTGCGAATCTGAAGTGCCCCAAAATGCCCGGATAATGGTATAATGGTCTGCAATCAGTTTTTGCACCTCGGCAGATTTAGGGTTTTTGTTTCTGAGCGAAAACAGGGAACGGGAATTGACTTCCTGCAGCTGTTTGAGTTTTTCAAATCGCTCTTTGCCCTGTGTAGCCAGTACGTTTTCTGAGGTCTCTATGGCTTCTCTGCCCCATTTCGACATGGCTTCTTTGCGATAGCGTGCCCCCATTTCATCAGGCAGGCCTTCGTAGAGTTCTTCTGGTTTCATCTTTGCTTCTTTTTTTAAATTACTGATGGTTTTGTCAATGGTTTTCAGTAACTTATCCAGACGATCCCTGCGGCTTATCAACGCTTTTTTGTGAGTTAAAAGGGCGTTTTGCATATTGAAATCGGGCCGGTCCAACAGGATTTTGATCTCCTGAAGAGAGAAGTCGAGCTCCCGATAGAACAGAATTTGCTGTAACCTGTACAATTCCTTCTCACCATAAAGCCGGTACCCCGCCTCATTTCTTTGAGCGGGAATGAGAAGCTCCATTTTATCATACAGGTGAAGGGTACGAATACTCACACCAGCCAGATCTGCAAGTTTTTTGACTGAATACATTGCTTACTTATCAATGAACCATGCAAACATCAGGTATGACCTAAGGTAAGAGTCAAGAGAATTTTAGAATTTATTGCGTTCACTATGTCTTAGCGGAGAAATTATTCGACTTCTACACACCATGCTCCCTTTTCTTTCAAAACTCCTATGGGTGAAATGAACTGTCCCAGTCCGGCATTTTCCAGTACTCCGATAACCTCCTGTTTTTTAAGAGGATCCACGGCAATTAGAAGTCCGCCACTGGTTTGGGGGTCGGCCAGAATAGCCCATTTTTCATCCGTAAGCTCCGCGATTTTGTGTCCATAGCTGGCCCGGTTCCGTTGGGTTCCTCCCGGCACAGATTTCTCTGAAATGTACTGATGAATATCCGGTGATATTAAGGGAACTGCATCAAAATAAATACCGGCACTCAGGCCAGATCCCTCTGCCATTTCAGTGAGGTGGCCCAGCAACCCGAAACCCGTCACATCGGTCATGGCAGTTACAGCATCCAGTTTTCCGAGTTCCTCACCTACTTTGTTGAGCTGCATCATTTGGCTGGCAGCCAGATTTTTATGTGCTGGCTTCAGAAGACCTTTTTTCTCAGCTGTAGTGAGAATTCCTACGCCCAGAGGTTTGGTAAGAAAAAGTAGATCACCGGCCTTAGCGGTATTATTTTGCTTAATCTGATTTACTGGCACCAGTCCGTTTACGGCCAGTCCGAAAATGGGTTCGGGTGAGTCAATACTATGCCCGCCTGCCAGAGAAATACCGGCTTCCAGACAGATGCTTCGACTGCCGTCGATTACCTTTTGAGCCACTTCAGGAGCCAGTTTATCAATAGGCCAGCCGAGAATGGCAATAGCGAGAACGGGCTTTCCGCCCATGGCATATACATCACTGATGGCATTGCAGGAGGCAATTCTGCCGAAATTAAACGCATCATCCACAATCGGCATGAAGAAATCGGTGGTTGAAATCAATGCAGTACCATTTCCTAAATCATAAACTGCGGCATCGTCTCTCGAATGATTACCAACAATGAGCCGGGAGTTATCGGGCATTGCAATATTTCCCTGAAGGATCACATCCAGCACTTTGGGTGAGATTTTGCAGCCGCAGCCGGCTCCATGGGAATATTGAGTAAGTTTTATTTCTTCCATGTAGGTTTTGCTCAGTCAATTCTTGTAATTTCTCTGCAAATAACGCCTAATAAATGGAGCTGATCAAAATGGGGGTTGATTGGGTCAAATAGAATACCTTATCGAAAAATTATCCTGTCACCCCTTCGGGGTTATTCAAAGTAGGATTCTTCATTTGCTTTTGACTCGGCAATTTCCAATCCCGAAGGGATGTCATGCTTACAGGAAAACCAGAACCAAAATTTCAAACCCTGAAAGGGTGTCATAATCCATTGGCCGCTGGTATCACCCTCCAAATGCCAACACTTAGGGGATGATTCTTCTTTATTCCATGTTATGAATCCAGTGATTTAAGGAACAGTTCAGGAGTTTGCACTACCAGTTTGCTTTTTGAATAATCCTTAATATTTCGTGTAATGATTATGCCAATCTGACCATCCATTTCTGCGGAATAGTTCTGTAAAGCATCTTCAAAGTCTTTGAAATCAGAGAGAAGAGACTTAAGAATAATCGCTTTGTCTAAGGAAGAAACTCCTACAAAGCTTATTAATTTAAGAAGTTGATTTATAACTTTCTGATGCTCAAATCTTCCGCGAAGGATATAATAGATATTCGAACAAATTACCGGTGTAATGAAGCCCTCAATTTCTCGATTTTCACACAAGTAGAGAATTTGATCAGATGTTTCTGAATATGGCATTCGATCTAAAAGTGAATCCAGAATGATATCAGAATCAAGTAATACCCTCATTTTTCAAGGTATTTTTCTTCAAGTGCTTTTGATAATTCCTCTTTGTAATCAAAATCATCTGAGGTTTTGAAAACACCGCGTAAAGAACTTCTCCTTTTTGATGTGTCTGTAATGCTACCACTTTCACTGGTTGAGGATATCATCTTTAAGTAATTCTGAACTAAGTCAGAAATACTTCGACCCTGTAGTTTTGCAAATTTTTTGGCTTTGGCTACTACTTCTTCTTCAACAGAAAGAGTTAATTTGACATTCATATCTTCGACAATTCAAAACAAAAATACGTAAAAAAAGTACAAAATATATACGTATAATATTTTTGGTGAATTTTTAGGAGACTAACTTAAGCAATACCTCCCCATTTGTACCACAATCCACAGCCTCCAGTTTAATCCTTTGAGTCACATCTGATCTTTCATTGAGAGCCCTTCCATAAAACTTGTCATAATATCGCAATAGAATCTCAAAACTCTCCCGGGTTTCCCCCTCTAACAGATGATTGATCGCATTTTTGGTTTCCAGACCGCCCAGTCTCTTTTTGATGCGTATGATACTGTTAATGATTTTTTCGATTGGCAATTGTCCGTATTCTATCACCAGGTAATCTAGCCGTTTTTCAAAAGGAACATCCAGGAAAATCACCTTGGAACTTCTTATCTGATCCATGAATTCATTTGGGATATTCCGGTCGCCAATCCGCTGACTTTCATCTTCCACCCAGATAATATTTCGTGAATCCAGTTTGGAAAGAGCAGATGCCAGCAGGTTTTCAAACATTTCCTGAGACGGCTGTGCAGGCTGTCCAATTCCTCCCAATGCTGAGCCTTTGTGATTGGCCAGAGCTTCCAGGTCAATTACCTGCCCGCCTCTGTCCTGAAGTTTTTTAAGAATCTCAGTCTTCCCACTGCCGGTATATCCGCCCAGCACCTGGAGCTTGTAAGGCGATGCAATTGTCTTTAATACCCAGTTTCTAAAGGCTTTATACCCACCTTCCAGCACCGTTACCCGAAATCCATAAAGATCAAGCAGCCAGGCCACTCCGCCGCTACGCATTCCTCCACGCCAGCAATATACCAGCACTTCTTTATCTTCTCCGGCCAGAAGATCTTCCACCTGCTCCACCATCTTTCTCATCTTCGGTCCGAAATAATCCAGACCTATTTTGATGGCCTGTTCACGGCTTTCCTGTTTGTAGGCCGTGCCTACTACTTTACGTTCATCATCGCTAAAAAGGGGGAATGAAATAGCACCCGGTATGCGAGCATGCGTGTATTCAGCCGGACTACGTACATCCAGAATGAGAGCGTTTTCTGCAAGCTTAACGAACGTACTAACATCAACACGGGAGATCATAATACGGGGTGATAATCGGTTCGCAAAATAAACTGTATTGGTTGAAAACTGTGTAGCAATACCTACACTTCCATGCCTTACTGCTTATTTTTCTTTAAAAACAGAACCCGAAATGAATTTCCTGCTGTTATTTTGTTCATGAATAAAATCATTGTGGCCCCTGATTCCTTCAAGGGCTCCCTTTCTGCTACCGCAGTCTGTGAATCGCTGGAAAAAGGCATTTTGTCAAAGTTACCCGAAGCTCATGTGGTGAAAATTCCGCTGGCAGATGGCGGAGAAGGTTCATTGGAAGCCGTCAATTATGCCTTGAAAGCTGGAAAAATTGTTCAGATGGTGAAAGATCCGCTTTGGCGTACTACCGAGGCCTTCTATCTGCGGGCAGGTCAAACGGCTTACATCGAAATGGCACAGGCGGCAGGGCTTCACAAGGTGAAGGAAAGTCTGCGAGATCCTGAATTGGCTCATACGTATGGCGTAGGGCAGCAGATAAAACATGCCGTAAAAAATGGCTGCCGGGTAATCTATCTCTTTGTTGGAGGCTCAGCCACAAACGATGCCGGTCTTGGTATTGCCTATGCTTTTGGCTATCGTTTTCTGGATACAAATGGGGCTGAACTTTTGCCTGGCGGCGAAACTTTGGAAAAAATGGTCACTATCCAGAAACCGGAGTCTCTGCCCCATTTTGAGCTGAAAGTTATCTGTGATGTACAAAACCCGCTTTTTGGCGAGCAGGGTGCTGCTTATGTGTATGCACCTCAAAAGGGAGCTGATGCGGAAATGGTAAAAAGACTGGATAAAGGCCTTCAGAATTTTGACCAGGTAGTCAAAAAGGAGCTGGGAAAAGAGTTGGCTCAAATACCCGGAGCCGGAGCAGCGGGTGGGGTGCCGGCAGGTATGATGGCATTTTTCGATGCCGAGATTCTTCCAGGTGTTCAAACCATTATGAAGATTCTCAATCTGGAAGCTCAGCTTCTGGGCACCGATCTGATCATCACGGGAGAAGGTAAACTGGATAAACAGACACTTTCCGGAAAACTCATCGCCGGTATTGCGGCTGCAGGTCAAAAATATGGGATTAAGGTGAGAGCCATTTGCGGTAAAAATGAGCTGACAATCGAAGAATTATCTTCGCTGGGAATCGAAAAAGCCGTTTCTCTGGTCAATGAACACACTACCACCGAAGAAGCTATGACCAAAACTGCACAGCTGCTGGAGGAGCGGGTGGGGGAGTTGTTGTGAGAAACCTATTATTCCTTCTCCAGATACGCCTTTCTGTAATTCGACCAAACCTCGTAGATAGGCTGACCCTGAGAACTCAGACCGCTGTGATGCCATTGCTTATCTTTTACGGCATAATCAAAGCTGAGCGAGGCTCCTACCCGTTTATCATCCCTGCTGAAGAACTCAATATGCTCGGTATATTTTCCATCTTTGGCGGTATAGGTTCCGCCGCCGGTTCCGCTGAATTCTTTGGTTTTGGAATTAAAAGCTATCCATTGAAAACGGCCACCAGCCAGTATTTTGACCGTTCTTCGGTCGCCGGGTGTCATGGGTATTAGTTCCTCTCCTCGTTTTCTTCCGGTAATTACCCAGGTACCTGTGAGGTCATCAGGGGCGGTAGCCAGCTTTTTCCAGACTTCGGTGGTGGGTTTATCGTCAATCAGAAAGGTCATACTCAGTTCAGATTCCCCTTTGAAAACTATTTTGCAGGAAACCGTGGTGCCTACTTTTTCAGCGTCATAGGTGTTGAAATCAAAGGTTTCTGTATAATTACCTTCTTTGTCAATCGAATAAAGTCCGCCACCTGTTCCTACAAAATGATGGGTAGAAGTTTCTTTGGTAGCAAACACGAAATAGCCGTCATTGTAAATCATAACCGATTCGTGCTCAGGTACTTCTTTCCCATTGATGGTTACTACTTTCCAGGCTCCGTCAAGTGACTGTGCCGACACTGCCAGCGAAATAAGAAACAGACAGAAAAAAACCGGTATGCGTTTCATAGGGTATTTGTTTGGCATGAAGATACTAGCAAAGCCTGATTTTTAAAAATGAGGTTAATGCTGGGATCTGAGAACTTTGGCCGCTTCCTTTGCAAAATACGTAAGGATAATATCTGCACCAGCCCGTTTCATGCTCAGCAACATTTCCATCATGGCTTTTTCTCCGTCAATCCACCCGTTTTGAGCGGCAGCTTTGATCATTGCGTATTCTCCCGATACGTTATAGGCCGTAATAGGTATGTCAAATTGAGATTTTAAGGCCCGAATCACATCCAGATAAGAGAATGCGGGTTTCACCATCATCATATCGGCACCTTCGTCATAATCCAGATCGGCCTCCATGATGGCCTCATTCACATTCGCCGGATTCATCTGGTAGGTTTTCTTGTCACCAAATTTCGGGGCAGAATCCAGAGCATCCCGGAATGGTCCGTAAAAGGCAGAGGCATATTTGGCGGTATAAGCCATGATACTCACATCCGTAAAACCGGCGTCATCCAAAGCTTCACGAATGGCACCAATACGGCCATCCATCATATCTGAAGGGCCGATAATATCTGCACCGGCTTCTGCCTGTGCCACAGCCATATCGCAAAGTATCTCCACGGTTTCGTCGTTTAGTATGATACCCTCTTCCACGATGCCATCATGCCCGTCTGAGCTATAGGGATCCATCGCTACATCAGTCATTATCAGCAGTTCAGGAAATTCGGCCTTTACCGCCCGGATGGCTGTTAGATAAAGCGTTTCAGGATTAACACTTTCTCCTGCATATTTATCTTTTTTGGATTCGGGATAGTTGGGGAAAAGGCAGATACATTTGATGCCCAGACTCACCACTTCCTTTAATTCTACCAGAAGTTCGTCTATTGAGAACCGGTAGATACCCGGCATAGATTTAACTTCCACCTTTTGTTTGGAACCTTCCATCACAAACATCGGGAAGATGAAGTCATTGACGCTCAGACTAGTCTCTGCCACCATAGCACGAATGGCGGCTGTTCTGCGGTTTCTGCGGGGTCTTCTTGTTAATTCCATGCGGTTTTTCATTTGCATCGCAAAATTAAGGAAATCAATGGGTAAACGGCCCCCATAAACCAGATGAATAAAATAGAAGTAATTTTGTCAAAACATTCACCCTTGAAAATCATGTATCGATCAGAAATTGAGAACTGGGCTATTCATCACGGTAAGCAGGCTCGCCTGGTTTTAGCCGTCTCAGAAATTGGCAGGCTTACTATAGCCTTTTTACTAGGTGCCGGTCTGGGTTTTGGGTTTGATCTCAATGAAGTCCTGATTCTTGTAATTGCAGTGATCTCCCTGTTTTTGGTGGCAGTTAAAATGCCAATTTCCAAAAGAAATTTTAGCCTTTTCCTGCCTATAGCGGGGGTGCTTTTCATGTGCTCCTGGTTACTGGCTGGTTTAGGAGGAACACTCCTTCATGGCTCCGAGGGTCTCCAGACTGGTTCGCAGCAACTGATGGCAGGGGATCAGACGACTGGGGTGAAATCGGGACTTCTGGATGAGGTACTGGAAAATCAGGAAAAGAAGATACCGGAAATGACCATGAAAACCCGTAAAGTGAAAGCGGGGCTGCCGGGTTGGGTAAGACTTATATACGTACTTGGCTTTCTGGTAAGCCTGGTATTGACCTATTATTCGCTCATTCTTGCCTGCTCTCTGAGCTGCAGTGGTTATGGATTTTTTGCCGTGCTGGCATTTATAATGGCATTTGGCGTACTCTCTACAGGGATTTATTTTCTCATAAAGGCATTCCGCAAAAAAGCAAAACCTTACCGGCAGATGGAGAAAAAGGAACGTAAAAAAGAGTGGAAGAATTTTTTCCTTACCTGGCTGGTAACTTCAGCGGTAATAGCCCTGACCATTCTTATCGGAAATCTGGCGGGAGGATAACTTTTATTTAACCGGTGGTAGCTACCCGCTTTTGTCTCAGATCAGAGGGTTCCTAATAGTCTGGTTTTACAACCTATTGGTCGTACAAAATAGAACTATTATAGGATTTTGTTGTTTTTTGAGGGCGTGATTTTTTAATTCGGGTCATATTAAACCATAAAAACAATGAAATCACTCCTTAGTCTTGTCTTTGTATTTGGCTGTTTAACAGCATTTTCACAGAATCCAATTGATGGAAACTGGAAAGGTACCCGGGAAACTCCTAATGGTACTTTTGAAATTACCTATACCTTTAAAGTGGAGGGCAATCAACTTACCGGTCTCTGGAAAACTCAGTTTGGAGAAGTAGCGATTGAGAACGGGAAAGTAGATGGGAAGAAAATTTCGTATACCATCTCTTTCAATGAAATGACCATTGAAAATACAGGCGAACTAGTGAATGATAATGAGATTTTGGTTCGCAATGAACGGGGAGAAATGAAGCTCAGCAGAGTCAATTAAATTTAAACTTATCAGGAAAAGGCTGCTTCTAAATGGCAGCCTTTTATTTCTTGTTCTGAAAAATACGATTACAAGATCACACTCAACGTAAGGGAGATCATGGCCATTAGAAATAAAATGCCTACCAGGGGTAAAACAAACCTGAGCCATTTGTTATAGCCTACATTCACTACAGTAAGCGAGGCCAGAATTAGCCCTGTAGGACTAATAAAGGCAAACACCCCCTGTCCGAATTGGTAAGCGTTGACAATGATTTCCCGGTCAATACCTACCACATCGGCCAAAGGGGCAAAGACTGGCATGGTTAATACCGCCATACCTGAAGACGAGGAAATAAAAAGGGCCAATCCAATGTATAAAAAGTATAAAAGGTTAATAAACAAGGGTTTTGGCATTCCATCTACAGCCACTGAGCTATAGTATAATAGCGTATCTGAGATTTGGCCTTGCTCCATGAGTACCGTGATCCCTCGGGCAATTCCGATAATGAGAGCTACTGATAACAAATCAGCAGAGCCGCTTACAAAGGATTTAACAAAGGTTCGCTCACCAGCCCCTTGTACAAAACCTATACAAACTGCTCCGGCAAAAAAGACCGTGGTCATTTCCAGAAACCACCACTCCAGACTGGAAACGCCATATATCATCAGAACAAAACACGAAGTAAAAAGGGCCAGAATAAGTTTCTGACGATTTGTGAGTGCAGGAGCCTCACTCAAATCAGCCCGGATAAAAGCGGCTTCAATCTCTGATTTCTGATCTGCAATAATGGAAAGCGAGGGGTCTTTTCGTACTTTTCGGGCATATCTGAGGATGTAACTAAGGCAAACAGCGAGTCCGATAAAGAGAAAGGTGATCCGGGAGTTGATGCCGGTGATCCAGTTAATCCCGGCGGTATCTGAGGCAATGATTGTTGAAAACGGATTTACGGTACTGGCCATGGTGCCTATGCTGGAGCCTATATAGATGCATGCTATCGCGACCATCGCATCATATCCCGCCGCCAGAAAAACCGGGACCAGAATGGGATAGAAGGCAATAGTTTCTTCGGCTAGACCGAAAGTGGTACCTCCCGCCGCAATTAGGCTGGTAATGAGGATGATGAGAAGATATTCTTTGCCTTTAAGCAGTCTGGAAAGACTGGCTACACCACTGTCAAAGGCTCCGGAGCTGTTCACTACGCCGATAGCCCCTCCTAGAATTAAAACAAAAAGAATCACATCAAAGGCCTGAGTAATCCCTTTGAGCGGGGCCTGAACCAAATTAAGAAAACCCTGAGGCTTAGATTCGGTAAAATGGTAGGTTCCGGGAATTCCAATGGGCTTCCAGATGTCGCCATTGACAAACTTTTCAAGAGAAATAGAAATTCCCAGAGTATTCAGGGTTTCCTGAGTACCTGGCAGCGTAGCGGGTTTGCTCCCGGAAACCACAAACTGTTTGGAAGATTCCTGATACGTAAGCCGGTCAAACTCACCCGATGGCAGAATCCAGGTAAGCAGGGCCACCAGCACGGCGATTATCAACAGGGTACTATGGGCTGTAGGAAATCTGAAGGAGGTCATAGGCAGGGCTTAGATTTGTCCGAAAATAGGAATTATTCCAAAAAGAAAACCCCGAAGCAGTTCCGGGGTTTGTATGTTCGTATATTCTAACAGTTAGATACCGAGACCGGCATATAACTTCACTTCATCTACCTGAATCACATCGCCGCACATGATCACCAGCCGTTCTACTACGTTCCTTAGCTCACGCACGTTACCGGTCCAAGGAAGTTTTTTCATTTGCTCCATGGCCTCCCGGGAGAAGCTTTTTGGCGAGTCGCCGTATTCCTCCGAGACATCCTGAAGGAATTTATCACATAAAAGAGGAATATCTTCGGTGCGTTCGGCCAATGCCGGAACGTGAATAGGAATCACATTCAAACGGTGAAAAAGGTCTTCTCTGAATTCCCCTTCGGCAATGGCCTTTTTCAGGTCTTTGTTTGTGGCAGCCAATACCCGCACATTTATTTTTACCTCTTTTTCACCACCTACACGGGTAATTTTGCCTTCCTGTAGGGCTCTCAAAACTTTGGCCTGTGCAGAAAGACTCATATCACCGATTTCGTCCAGAAAAAGGGTGCCGCCATCTGCCTGCTCAAATTTCCCGATACGCTGTTTAATAGCCGATGTGAAAGCACCTTTTTCGTGACCAAAAAGCTCAGATTCAATCAGTTCTGACGGAATGGCCGCACAGTTGACCTCAATCAGTTGCTTTTTAAAGCGGTTTGATTTTTCATGGATTTGCTTGGCTACCATCTCTTTACCAGAGCCATTGGGCCCTGTAATAAGTACTCTGGCCTCTGTGGGAGCTACCCGGTCAATGGTTTCTTTGACCTTATGAATGGCCATTGATTCACCCACAATTTCATTTTTTTTGTAAACTCGTTTCTTGAGTGTTTTGATCACCTCCACGTCATTGGCCTTTTCAATGGCGTTTCGTACGGTTACCAGCAGGCGGTTGAGATCGGGTGGTTTGGTGATGAAATCGAAGGCTCCTCGTTTGGTAGCTTCTACGGCATTTTCTACGTTTCCGAAGGCTGAAACCATCACAAACTGCGTAATGCATCCTTCCTCTTTGGCCTTCAACAGCACATCTAGACCTTCAAGTTTGGGCATCTTAATATCACAAAGAGCTACATCATAGGGAGATCCGAGAACCATATCGAGGCCTTCCTGGCCGTCTCGGGCTTCGTCTACATCGTAACCTTCATATTCCAGTATGTCTCTCAGAGCATCGCGGATACTCTTTTCGTCATCAATAACTAGGATTTTTGGCATAGGGACTTGTTTGTAGTAGTTAGCTCAAAAGCACGTATTTAAGTTGGTGTGCAAGTTAATAAATTTTCTTTCAAAGCGATTCATTTCTCAATTAAGACAGGGAAATTGAGGAGGGTCACCAAAAAAATATGTTAAATATTTAGTAAACGGTACAATTCTTGTAAAAGGAAAGGAGATAAGTCAGGAAATAGAAAATGAATAACCAGGTGATCAGGTTGACCATACTCATAGGTATGGTGCTATTGGCAACCACTTCATGCAGGAAGAAGAAAAAAGAGATTGACCCCTTCAAAGACGGAGCGGCCTATCCACTTCTGGCTATTTCTGATGAAAACGGCAATACCATCCGTGATTTCGAGTATGTTCAGAATAACCTGATGAGGATTTACAACCTGGATAATCCCAAAACAACCTTCGTTTTCAGATACAACGACAAAGATCAGGTGGATTACATGGAGGTTACCAATGCCAATGAGCTGGAGAAAATAAGAGTGAATTTTACGTATGACGAGAAAGGTTACGTAGAAGAAACCAGAACTTCAGTAGCGGGCATTCCGATTATGCGAAATGTGTTTACGTTAAGTGAAAATAAAATAACTCATGTGAATACGTATGTGGACCTCTTTGGGCAATCTGTTCAGGGACTTACCCGTGTAGAGTACACCGGGGATAACGTGAGTAAAGTATACACCAGAATGGCCGACGAACCAGAGATGCTGGCTTTTGTGGGCGATAGTTATGATAACAAACCTCAGTTTAGCCCCAAAGTCTATAAAATAGCAGCACTCGGCTTTGTGGGGCTTGATAATAACTTCTTTAGCTTTTTCAGCAAGAATAATCTGCTTTCAGGAAAAATTTACAACGAGAAAGGTGAGCTGGATCAAAAAACGAAAATCGTTTTTGACTACGATAAAGACGGTTTACCAAAAACCTCAGAAAATACAATTGAAAAGGATGGGAAAACAATGACACGGAATCTGAAGTATCAGTTTTTGCGTGATTGATTTATTGTGCAACGCATCTAATAATCCGGTGTACAAAAGAGGCAGCCTCAAGCTGCCTCTTACCGTTTCCGGCTCTTATTTTTCCCAAAGTTTTTATCTCGCTGGCCGCTTTGGTGGAGTTAAATCGATGGTACTGTCGGCTTCCATTTGTGCCCGGATATCCTGAGCCCAGGAAATAAGAGCTACTTTTTCTTCTTCAGAAAGTGCTGCATCGCGATGAATGAGCGTGTAAGATTTCAGTGGCATCTCATTTTCTTCTACCATTTCCACCAGTTCTTCCAGTTTGTGCCATTTTACCCAATCGGGGTTATAGGCGGCAAACTCAGATAGGTTAAAGTGCTTTTTACCATCTTCCACATGCTCTGCCAGAAACCAGGCTACTGGCTGGAAATTGGCGTACCAGGGATATTTCGTAGTGTTCGTGTGACAGTCATTACAGGCTTTGTCCAGGATCAACTTTACGTTATCAGGTACGGGGTAAAGTGTGCTAATGTCATTGGTGGAAGGCCCTTCGGAAATATTTTTTTCAGGTTTGAAAAACTGGATGATTATAAGGACCACCAGTAAGGCTAAAAGAATTTTCTTAATCATCGCCATGAATCGGTTAAGGGTTAACTTTTGATTAGCATTTTTTAGGACCTCAAAATAAGTCAAATTTATCAAAGAATGCTTCTAAATTATTCAAGCCTCTTTTTGTTATGATTTGACAAGAAACCGGGTGGCGAGATAGTTTAAAGTCCAAACGTGGAAGCATAAATCTCCGGCTTAAAGCCTACGGCTACTACTTTACCATCAATTTCCAGAACAGGCCTTTTGATGACTGATTGATTCTCCAGCATCATTTTTTTAGCCGTGGCCGTTGATTTGTAATCGGCTTTTAGCTCCTCAGAAAACGCCTTAAATGTGGTTCCTTTTGTGTTTATGAGTGTTTCCGTGCTTTCCTGTTTCAGCCATTCATCAATCTTCTCTGAGCTGATTCCCTCGGTTTTGTAATTATGAAAGCCGAAATCTATACCCTTATCATTCAGCCAATCAAAGGCTTTTTTCATGGTATCACAGTTTTTTATTCCGTAAATGGTAACAGACATGTATCTTGGTTTGTTTTTTGTTTAACAAGACAACAGCTGGGCTTTCCTTGCCGTTTCCTGTTAAGTGAGTATTTTCGTCCCGATTTAATCAACCTCTTTCAAATGAAGCATTCATACAGGTTTTATACCCTACTAATTGTTTTACTTACATTCGGCTGCAAATCTAACTCGCAGGAAAATAAGTCGCTATCAAATAAGCCTGTTAATGAGAACGAAGTCACCTGGGAAGCCGATGTGTATCAGGCCCTGAAAGTCGCCAAAGAGCAGGGAAAACTCCTTTTTGTGGAGTGCTATTCACCTACCTGCCCCTATTGTATGGCGGTGGAGCCGTTTTTTAAGAATAAGGAAGTGGCAAAAATGTATAACAGTAATTTTGTCAATTTCAAGCTGGACGTAGGCAAGGCTGAAGTAGTGAAATTTCTCAACGAGCGGAATGTCTGGCTGCCTAGTTTTCCAATGTTTTTGTTTTTTGATGGCGACGGAAATCTCGTTCATCAGGCAGGTGTAGATCCCAATGTAGAATCAATTAACGGGGTGGCTGAAATGGCACTTGACCCCGATCAAAGGGCTGCGTCTTATAAAAATCGTTTTGCGAAAGGGGAGCGTTCGGTGGAGTTTCTTTCAGATTACGCCAGTTTTGCCCGCGTAATAAAGGATGAAAAAGCCAATATTGCCGCTGCCAATGCCCTTTATGAGGCTTTCGATAAAACAAAAATGGCTACGGAAGAAAGCTGGAAACTCACCAAAAAAGCCGTGGAAGACATGGACAACGGTTTCGCAGAATACTGGCTAACGCATGTGAAAGAGGCTGGAGCTTTCGAGGCCAAAGAAGGACATCCCGGAAATGAAAACAATATTTTAGGAGGTATCGTACAGAAAACCATAGCGGCTAATCAGTCTGAAGGACTTGAGGTGGATATGGCCAAGGTGAACCGCATTAAGAAATACATGACCAATCTGGGAGTAGGTCAATACATTGACAGTTACACCTGGGAACTGGAGTCAAAGGCACTTATTAAAGAAGGTAAAGGCTCACAGGCACTGGCCATTGGGCAGAAAATGGTGAACAACCTGAAAACCAATGGTTCTGCTTTGATTTACATCACCCGGGTATTTTCCAATAATTTTAAGGATAACAGCTACATTCCTACTGCACGGAAATGGCTGGCAGAGGCCTTACCCACGGTAAATCAGGATAATGTGCGGGCAGAGTACTATTATGAACTGGCTCGTTTGGATCAGAAAGAGGGGAAAATAGATGAAGCCCGTAAAAATGCCGCTCAGGCTCTTACACTGTCCCAGAAAATTCAATCAAAAGATACCAAGTTTGGCGAACTCATTAATTCGTTGAAATAGAAAAGTTTGAAAAATAAAAGCCGGCGGAAGCCGGCTTTTATTTTTGAGGAACGTGTCACCAGAAATTTACTTGTACGCAGTGATAGTTTCTATGGTTCCATCGCTGTTATGTTTCAGCTCGGTCATTTTCACATTTCTGAGGTGATTTTTCCCAGACAATTGGGTATCGTGGTAAAACAAATACCATTTTCCTTTAAACTCCACAATGGAATGGTGGTTTGTCCAGCCCTGAACCGGATTCAGAATTACTCCCTGATACGTAAAAGGTCCGTAAGGATTATCTCCCGTGGCATAAACTATCTTGTGCGTATCACCGGTAGAGTAGCTGAAGTAATATTTCCCGTTGAATTTATGCATCCAGGAAGCTTCAAAGAAACGTTTGTCGTGATTTCCTGAAAGAATCGTTTGACCGTTTTCGTCAAGAATCACCAGATCTTTAGGGCTTTCGGCAAAGGTGTGCATATCAGCACTCATCTTGGCCACTTTGGGTAATAAGGCAGGTTGATCGTTCGCTGGCTGGTCTTCTGTTTTTACCATCTCTCCGGTTGACCAGTACTGCAGTTGACCACCCCAGATGCCTCCGAAGTACATGTAATAATTGCCATCAGAATCCTGGAAAACTGAAGGATCCATGCTGAAACTTCCGGGGATAGCCTCCGGATCTGCCTTAAAAGGCCCTTCCGGTTTATCGCTTACAGCTACCCCGATTCTGAAAATATCCTGCTTATCCTTTGCAGGAAAATAGAGGAAGTACTTTCCATCTTTTTCTGCGGCATCGGGAGCCCACATCTGACGGCCCGCCCACGGTACGTCTTTTACATCAATAGCCACATCATGAATGGTTACTTCACCTCCCGGCTCATCCATTGAAAGGACGCGGTAATCTTTCATGTCATACTGTGAGCCCAGGTCATCATCGGGTATTCCGGTGTCTATATCATGCGAAGGGTACACATAAATTTTACCGTTGAAAACATGAGCCGAGGGATCTGCCGTGTAAATTTCTGATACCAAAGGCTGGGAAATAGGCTCGGGAGCCGCATTTTCGGTAGTTTCGTTTTCGGTCGATTCTGTTTTTTGCTGGCAGGCAGAAATGGCCAGAGCCAGAGCAAGACTACTTAATGGAATGTTGAATTTCATGCGAGTTGAACTTTAAATTTTGCGTTTGCAATCGGTCTCAAAATTAAGTAAATAATCGACTTCATGAATAAATTGAAACCCTTCAGCAGGTTTCGTTTAACTTTGTAGCAAAATAGACTTGATATGGACCTACACGTTACCAATTTGCCGTTTAAACTGAAGGAAGGAGAATTACGGGCACTGTTTGAACAGTACGGCTCAGTGGAATCGGTCAAAATTGTGGTCGATCATAAACTGAGGCAGAGTAAAGGATATGGTTTTGTAACCATGCCCGATGAGGGTGAGGCTAAGGCAGCAATAACTGCTCTGAATGAATTTGAAATACAGGAGCGTCTGATCAAAGTGAGTGAATCAAGCAAAAAATCAGATTCAAAGAACGAACTTTCTAAAATTCCGTTCTGGAAACTCAAGAAAAAGCCAGGCCAGAAACTGGTAAGTTTTGATGGTGATCGTGAGCCCGTCCAGCGAAAAAAGCGGCGGGGTCACGGACGGGGAACCACCTATTGAAACCCGGCTTCCTGCAGGATTATTTTCAGATTCCGAAATTGTATAACTTGCTTCTGATTTAACCCTGTTTGAATGCTAAAGAAAATAATTGCAGCTATTCTGTTGCTGCTCGTTTCACTTGCCTTAGGTGTCTATATTTATCTCCGTTATTTGCTTCCAACCTACAACGGTGAACTCAAACTTCAGGGACTTTCTGTACCCGTTGAGGTGATCTATGACGATTACGCTATTCCGCATATCTATGCTCAGAATGAAGAAGATGTATTTATGGCTTTTGGCTATGTGCATGCTCAGGATCGTCTCTTTCAGATGGAACTTCTGAGGCGGGTAGCCGGGGGTAATTTGGCAGAGGTATTCGGTAATGAAGCTCTGAAAACAGATGTATTTTTCCGCACCCTGAGTTTTGAAAAGCATGCCCGCGAAGCTATTGATGCAAGAGACTCCAATTCGCCCATGATGAAAGCCGCCACGGCCTATCTGAAAGGAGTGAATACGTATATCCGGGAAGGGAAGACGCCCGTTGAATTTACGCTGGCAGGTATCCCGAAAAAGGAATTTACGCTGACAGACATGGAGATGATCGTCGGTTTTATGGGTTATACGTTTGAAGGGGCCTTTCAGTCGGAAGCCGTTCTGACCTACCTTCAGAATACCTTTGGTGAAGATTATATCAGAGAATTTAGTCAAACCTGGCCGGATAATTACGCACAGCTTCCTGTTGACCGCCAGCCAGGCCGTGCTGAATCGGCAAAAGCACTCGCACTCATTGAAAAGGAAATAGCAACGATTAGTTCCTCCTTATTTGTCAAACCTTTTCATGGGTCAAATGGCTGGATATTAAGTGGTTCCAAAACAAGATCTGGAAAACCCATTCTCTCCAACGATACCCACATGGCATTTTCTCAGCCTTCAGTGTGGTATGAGGCCCACCTGGAATGCCCTACGCTGAAGGTTTATGGAAATTTTATTGCCGGCACGCCTGTACCTGCCCTTGCACACACCGAATTCGGAGGCTGGGGTCTCACTATGTTTGAAAACGATGAGGCAGATTTCTATCAGGAAAAACTGAACCCGGCCAATGAAAATGAAGTGTGGTTTAAAGATAAATGGGTAAAACTTGACATCCGCAAAGAGGTTATTCATGTCAAGGACGGAACAGATACCACGGTGGTGGTTAAAAAATCTCCGCATGGCTATATTCTTAATGGAGCATTTTCTGATGTGGCAGGATTTGCCCAACCCATAGCTCTGCAGTGGGTCTATCATCAGTTGCCCTCAAAACATCTTGATGTATTCTATGGCCTGTGCAAGGCAAAAAACGCAGCAGAAGCCCGGGAATATGTCAAACCACTCACCGCTCCGGGATTAAATTTTATGTGGGCAGATACAGAAGGAAACATTGCCTGGTGGGCTGCGGGTAAACTTCCCATTAGGCCCCCGCATATAAATTCCTATGTGATACTTGACGGCAGCTCCGGGCAAGACGAATGGCTGGGATACCTCGATTTTGACCAGAACCCTCAGATTTTAAATCCCGAGAAAGGCTTTTTATATACGGCCAATAACCAGCCGGCAGATATGGGTACCGGACTGATACCCGGCTATTACGTTCCTTCAAACAGGGCCAAAAGAATCAATGAATTACTTGATAACCCTAAGAAGGACTGGACGGCAGAGTCGTTAAGGCCCCTTATAAATGATGTAATTTCAAGTACTTACCCGGAAATTATAGATTCGCTAATTGTTTATGCCGATAAGTCAGAACTCAAAGAAAATACCCTGAAGTACGTTCCGGTGATAGATAAATGGGCCGGAGAGCATACCCTCGAAAGTACTGAACCGGCACTCTTCTACCGCTGGATGTATGAAATTTATCGTCTGGCCATGAAAGATGAGCTGGGCCCAATTTTCTTTGAGAGTTTTGACCGGAGTCATGCCTTTAAACGCAGTATGCGTACCTTCTTTCAGAATGAAAATTCTGTGTGGTGGGATAATATCCAGACAAAAGGGAAAGAAACCAGAGGACAGATCATCAGTGCAGCCTTAAACGAGGCCGTTATATTTCTTGAAGATCAACTGGGCAATGACATTTCAAACTGGCAATGGAAACGCGTCCACACGCTTGAGCATCCGCACCCGATGGGCCAGGTCAAAGCTTTAAAACGACTTTTCAATGTGGGGCCTTTTGAAGCACCCGGAGGTACAGAAACCATCAATAATCTCGATTTCAATATGGACAGCACGGGAAATTACCGGGTTAGCTCTGGCCCTGCCCTTCGTCGTATCATTGATTTTGCCAATGTGGAAACCGGATATAGCGTAAATCCGACGGGTCAAAGCGGCTATTTTTTCAGTGACCATTACCAGGACCAGGCAAAGATGTTTGTGGAAGGAGGCAACCGTAAAGAATTGATGAATCGGGGAGAAATTGAAAAAGTAAAGAAAGGATCCCTATTACTCAAACCCTGATTGAAAGGATTTGAACCAGCAAGTCAGAAGTTTGGTCGATATCCCGCTATCCGATACCTTTTACTTTCCGGTTTAATAAGTACATTCAAATCATTAACCCTATAACCTATGACACTGAACTCGTTTAAATCTGAAGTAAAAGATGAATTTTTTGACCTTCTTGATTTCTGGATGAAATATAGCGAGGATGAAAAATACGGCGGTTTTCTCGGGACTATTGATTCAGAAAATAATCCCCGCTATACCAGTAAATCGATGGTGGCTACCGGCCGAATTCTTTGGGGGTTCAGTACGGCCATACACTTTCTGAAATCCCGCCCGGAATTGCAAAATGAGGCTCATCGGATTCCGCAATTGGAAAAACTCTGTAAAAGAGCATTCGATTATATAATTACAAACTTCTGGGACCAGAATAATGGCGGAGTTTATTGGAATTTAACCCCCGAAGGCAAGCCTGAGGACAGGCGAAAAGTTCTTTATGGCCATAGCTTCTTTGTGTATGGGATGAGTGAATATTTCCGGGCTACTGGCTTTAAACCGGCCCTGGAATGGGCACAAAAGGGTTTGGATGTAATCGCAAGGCACGCATTTGATGAGAAAAACGGCGGCTATGTGGAAGGTTTTGCGGCAGATTGGTCAGAGACAGACGACTACGTTCTTTCGAAAGGTGAATTACGAAAATCGATGAACACGCATCTGCATCTGCTGGAGTGTTTTGCGAACCTGTACCGGGTAGATAAATCGGAGAAAGTGCGGTTTCATCTGGAGCATTGCCTCAAAATGATGCTGGATCATGTGATTGGAAAAGATAAAACCCGAATGACCCTATTTTTTACCGAGGACTGGCAGCCGCGTGATCCCACCATTTCCTACGGGCACGATATTGAAGCCAGTTGGCTGGTGCTGGAATCTGCCGAAATTTTAGGCGATGAGCACTTTATCTCGTACTGCAAGGAAAAATGCCTGGCTATGGCCCGAGATGCGGCAGATGGCCTTCAGCCAGACAACGGCATGATCTATGAAGTCAATCCAGAAACAGGTCACGGAAAATTTTCAAGAGACTGGTGGGTGATGGCCGAGGCGATGGTAGGGTTTTATAATGCATATCAACTTTCAGGAAAGGTTCATTTTCTGCAAAAGGCGGAAAACAGCTGGGCGTTTATTAAGGATTATCTTATAGCTCCTAACGGAGAGTGGTGGGGAGGGGTAGACGAAAATCATAAGCTTACTTCCACCTCAAAGGCAAATCCCTGGAAAGCTCCGTATCATAATTTGCGTGCCTGTATGGAGATTTACAGAAGGATTGGGTAGTTTTGATGATTGGCCAGAATTACCTTGAAATACCTTATTTTCCTGTTTGCGGCCGCTTTCTCATGTAAGCGTGCCAGCTCACCTCTTTTAACAGCCGTGCCCAAAGAGCATTCCGGTATTTTTTTTGAAAACAGACTGGCCGAGAATGAGAAATACAATGTTTACGATTTCCACAACCTGTACAATGGTGGAGGTATTGCGGTAATAGACATCAACAACGACGGATTGCAGGATTTGCATTTTACTGGCAATCAGGTTTACGATAAATTGTATCTCAACAAAGGCAACCTGCAATTTGAGGATATTTCGGCCCGTGCGGGTATTGAAAATCCAGGTTGGTCAACAGGCGTTGCTGTAGTCGATATTAATCAGGACGGTTTATTGGATTTATACGTTTGTCAGTCTGGCAATGAACCAGCACTTCAACGTGCAAACAGGCTCTATGTAAACAACGGTGATCTTACCTTCAGTGAAGAGGCAGCTGAAAGAGGTCTTGCCGATACCACACATTCAAATCATGCTGCGTTTTTTGATTTTGATAAAGATGGAGATATGGATATGTATTTGCTTACAACGTCTAATGATATCCGTAATCCAAACCTTCTTCATGAAAAGGATCGTTATGGACTGTATGCCAGAGACAGATTATATGTAAACGATGGAACGGGCCATTTCTCAGAGGAGGGCCTGCAAAGGGGTATTGACCAGAATAATCACGGGTTGGGTTTAGCGATAGCGGATATCAATCTGGATGGCTGGGATGATATTCTGGCCTCGAGTGATTTTTTACCAAATGACATTGTTTACATGAACAATACAGATGGTACCTTTTCTGCAAAAACATCAGAGATTTTACCCTATCAAAGCCGTTTTTCTATGGGGAATGATATCGCAGATCTGAATAACGATGGTCTGCCTGATATCATGACTGTTGACATGCTGCCCACCTCGAACGAAGCTCAAAAACGGATGTTAATGACTTCGTATCACGTATTTGAAACAGAAGATCAGATGGGATACGATTCAGAATTCACCCGGAATATGCTTTTTCTGAATGATGGAATCCAGAATGGGTTGCCTCGCTTTTCAGAGATTGGAATGTATTTGGGTGTAGCTGCTACAGACTGGTCGTGGGCTCCGCTGATGGTTGATTTTGATAACGACGGAATGAAAGACATTGCTGTTTCTAATGGGTATCTCAGAGATGTTACCAATTCAGATTTTGTTTCGTATAACCTCAGCTATTCAAAGGAAGTGAAGTCTGCTGATGAAATGAGGGCATTTATGAATCGAAATGCGGCCAGTCTCCCTCACCTGAAGGCCAGTAATCAGTTTTTCAGACAGAATTCAGAGCTAAATTTTAGTAATGTTACGGGGCAATGGACAGAAGCTTCAGAAGGCTTTTCCAACGGAGCAGTTTTTGCTGATCTGGATAATGACGGAGACGTAGATTATGTGGTAAATAATATTAATGAACCCGCCACCCTGCTCAGAAATAACTCCGTGAATAATTATCTCAAAGTAGTTTTAAAGGGCACACCGGAGAACCCTTCAGGGCAGGGAGCACGTGTGGAAATAATCTGTGGCGGAGAAAAACAAACCTGGTTTCAGCATTTAAGCAGAGGATATCAGTCATCCGTGGACCCCTCTATTATTTTCGGCTGTGGTAAATTTGAAAGGATCGAGGAACTGCGTGTATTTTGGCCTTCTGGTAACGAGACATTATTAAAAAATATTAAGGTAAATCAAACCATTGGCATAAAAGAATCGGAAGCAGAACCAGCGGCTTTTGTTAATTCCCGGAGTATACTGCCCTTGTTTACGCAAAAGCCAACGGAAATCATACACCGGGAAAACCGGTATATTGATTACTACAGAGAAAACTTGCTCCTCCAGAAATATTCGATGCCCGGAGCGGCAATAGCTGCAGGTGATATCAATCAGGATGGAATAGATGAAGTTTATCTGGGTGGAAATGCCCAATGGCCTGGTCAGTTACTCGGCTTTGATGAAAAGGGAGAACTAACTATTTTGAAGAAGTGGCAAGGCACTGTCTCAGAGGATGCAGATGCGATCTTTACCGATTTCAATGCCGATGGTTTTAATGATTTATACGTGGTTGAAGGAGGTAATGAGTATTCCACACCGGCAGGCGTTTACCAGGATAAATTATTCCTGAACGACAAACTTGGAAATCTTGTGGAGACGAAGGAATTACCTGATTTTGATTTTCCAGGTTCTGTTATTTGTGCTTTAGACATAGATGGTGATGGTGACCTGGATATTTTCAGAGGAGGTAGCGTTTTGCCGGGGAATTTCCCGAAAGCCACTCCATCTGTTATTCTGAAAAACAATGGCGGAGTTTTCGTGGAGTTTCAGACAGTAAAACTGGGAATTGTAACAGATGCCGCGGCACTTGATTGGGATAAGGATGGCGATACCGATATCGTTCTTTGCGGGCATTATAAGAACCCGGTTTTGCTACAGAACAAGAGCTCTCATTTTACGATCAGGCCAGTTTCTGATCAGTTATCCGGACTCTGGAATGCGATTCAACCCGTAGATTTGGATGGCGACGGTGACGAGGATTTAATTCTTGGAAATATAGGTGAGAATTACCGCTATTCTTTTTCGGTCAGCCAGCCACTTAGTATTTACACCGGAGATAAATTCAAAGGCTTTCTACCGGCGTATTATCTGGATAACAGAGAGGTACCGGTGCCCACACGGGATGATCTTATCCGCCAATTTCCTGGATTAAGAAGTCAGTTTCCCGATTATTCGAGTTACGCGGTTTCTGACTTTAGCATTTTGAGGAAAGTTTTTCCTAAGGTTTCGGCACGGGTGACTGAGATGAAAAGTATCATTATTTGGAATGAGGAAGGGGATTTCAAGGTACAGCCAATGCCTGCTGAAGCTCAAAGATTTTCAATCCGGGCTATTCATTCCGGTGATATAAACCGGGACGGAAAACCAGATCTTATTCTGGCAGGCAATAGCTATGTTACAGAGCCCACGAATACCGGCTTCATTGAGGGCTCCAAAGGTCTCGTTCTTATTAATGAGAGCAAAGGTTCATTCAGAGCCATATCAAATACCCAAAGTGGCATTTGGCTAGACGGCCAAACTACTGGCTTAATTCCGCTAAAGACAAAAAAGGGCAGCGAACTGGTCGCTGCCCGAAATAATGCCAGTCTAATCTTACTAAACTCTAGTAAATAGTAAGAGATTTAAGAAGTTTACCCTGGGAATCGTAAAGACCAGCAGAAAACTGGTTTACGATCATTTCTTTTGTATTGATATTGACAATGCCAGTCTCGGCTGAAAGATTAAAAGTCTGAAGTTCCTCATCTCTGCGTGGGTGAAACAGCACAATTTTACCAACCGCCGTACCTTGCGGCAAAGAATATTCAAGTTTGATATCTGAGCTGGTCAAAGTTTCGCCCTTTTTAAGGTAAACATCATCTAACGAGGAAACAGCAAAGGAAGGTTTGGCTCCCACAGGCCTTCCATTTTCATCGGTAGCCTGCTGGGCTAATGCAGAAGTGCTAATAACTGATAAAGTAATTATTAATGCTGATAGTATTTTCATTGTATTAATTTCTGGATAGAGAATAAACGGAATTACTAGACGCTTTTTGTTCAAGTTGTTGAAGTTGTTTCTCCAGCCCTGAAATTTTTGCTGAAATATCCTCTAATTGGTTAATTCTTATTTCCTGGTTATCAATAATATCCTGTTGCTCCTGAATGGCACGAACCAGAATCGGAACAAGAGCCTGATAGTTAAGATATTTATAGTTCTTATCACTATTGCCAATGGTTTGCTCTTTTACTAGAGATGGCATCAATTTCTCAAGATCTGAGGTAGAAATTCCAAACTGTTTGCCCTCCGGAAGTCCTAAGCTCTTGATGTACTCTTCACGATATTTAAAGGAAACGGGTTTTAACTGTTGAATTACAGCTGTAGCGTCATTCAACGCATAAACTTCCTTGTTTAGATCCATATCAAAAGGAGAATGCACATCAAGTAAAGAGGCACTTCTCAACTCAACGGAGCCTGATTTGATGAATATGGAATTGGTGGGAGAGTTTGGTCCGATTTTGAAAGGAAGCTTACTTCCGTTTGTCACATCCCTCACAAAGAAATTAGTTTCATTTCCGGCAATATCCCAGGTTTGAGCAGCGAAGCCAGCGGAAGCATTCTGTTCCATGCGTAATGCAGGGGAGTCACCATCGGCAATGTGAAGCTCTAATACAGGGCTTGAAGTACCAAGACCTACATTTCCGCCAGATATTACATGAAGTGCATTCGCCCCGGCCCCGGCGGCTACTCTGAATGGCTGAGTTCCAGCGGTTGCATCTTCGAATGCCAGATAACTAGACCCTCCGTTGGCCTGGTCATTGGCTACTATCCTCCAGTCATTGGAAGGAAAAGAGCCTGTAGCACTTGTGTCATCAAAATGAATTCTTAAGTTGTTTTCCTTAAGTCGTTCTGTATCTGCACCAAAATTCTCATTATTCACACAGTCAAAGCCCACACAAATGCTTCCCTGAACAATCATGTCGTCTGCTACCACCTGGTCGGCAATACTTTTGGCCGAGGTGTTAGAACCTAGAATCTGATTAAGTTCTGCCGGCGATTTCTTGTGTTTACTGACCTGACTTTGGAGTAAAATTAAGGCCACTAGCAAAGAAGTGTTTAAGAAGGTTTTGGGGCTGAAATTATAATACTTCACTTAAATCGTGGTTATTTGCGTAACAAGTATACGTAAAAAAATTGGAATGAATAATATAAAAACTACTGCATTAATCCTTCTCAGCTGCTTATTAGGGGCATGTTCCAATAAAATGACGAATGAAACCATAGGTCTATACGTTGACTATAAGGGATTAACGCCAGATCAAATTCATGTGTATGTTAATCAGTTACCTAAAACCAATAAACGTATCAATTTTGGAGATGAGTTGACAATCGAGGTTTTGGGTATTGATGATTTTAAGAATATGGAAAATGGTAATGTATTACCAGGTGGAGAATTTGCGGTCTCTGATGAATTCGGAAATGTGGTATATGGTTCAACTAATTTATTTGAGAAATACGGAGATGTAGGAGTAAAACCTGAGGATGCCCGGCAATTGAAATTTAATCTGACTGCCGGTAAACCCATGGAAAAAGGGAAAACCTATTTTTACCTTTTCAGACTTTGGGATAAAAACACAGAAAAAGAATTAAAAGGAAACCTGGAACTTGAAGTTCAGATGTAAGAGAAGTAGTTCAGAAAACTCTACAAACTTTCAGGAGTAGTAGTTCAATTCACTCTTTAAATAGAACCCCGTAAAACTTCCTTTTACCTGCGAAACTTCTTCTGGGGTTCCTTCGGCTATGATGTTTCCGCCCCGGGTTCCTCCCTCAGGTCCCAGGTCAATGAGGTGGTCGGCCACTTTGATGACATCCAGGTTATGCTCAATAATAAGTACGGTGTTCCCTTTATCTGCCAGTTTCTGCAGTACATCCAGTAGTTTCTTGATGTCCTGAAAATGAAGGCCTGTGGTGGGTTCATCCAGAATGTACAAGGTTTTTCCCGTGTCCCGTTTTGAGAGCTCTTCAGAAAGTTTCACACGCTGTGCTTCACCTCCCGATAGCGTAGTGGCGTGCTGCCCCAGGGTAATATAGCCCAGGCCTACATCAAAAAGTGTTTCCACTTTACGTTGAATACGCGGCTGAAACTCAAAGAATGTCAGTGCCTCTTCTACGGTCATGTCGAGTACATCGGCTATGGATTTGCCTTTGAAACGTACCTCTAAAGTCTCGCGGTTAAACCGTTTTCCTTTGCAGGTTTCACATTCTACATGCACATCGGGCAGAAAATCCATTTCTATTTTCTTCATTCCTCCTCCCTGGCAGTCTTCACATCTTCCTCCTTTCACATTGAAAGAGAATCTGCCAGGCTTATAGCCTCTTATTTTAGACTCGGGCAATTCAGAAAAGAGCGATCGAATATCTGTAAACATGCCACTGTACGTAGCCGGATTACTCCGCGGGGTACGTCCTATCGGCGACTGATCCACTTCAATAACCTTGTCAATATGTTCGAGTCCACTTACCTTTTTGAAAGTCAGTGGCTCTCTTTTTGACCGGTAGAAATGCTGATTAAGAATTGGAAAGAGGGTGTCATGTATAAGCGAAGATTTCCCGCTGCCGCTCACTCCGGTTACACATACCATTTTTCCCAGCGGAATGCGGAGGTCCACATTCCGGAGATTATGACCCGTGGCACCTTTGATCACCAGACTTTTTCCCGAGCCTTTTCTCCGCTCTGCGGGTACCTCAATTTTCTCTCGCCCGCTTAGAAAGTTCGCTGTGGGGCTTCCGTTCTTCAAAAATTCTTCCGGAGTGCCTTTGCCCACAATTTTACCCCCGTGCCGCCCGGCTCCGGGCCCGATATCCAGAATATAATCAGACTCCAGCATCATGTCCTTATCATGCTCTACAATGAGCACGGTATTTCCCAGATCCCTCAAATCTTTCAGTGCTTTGATCAGTTTGACATTGTCACGCTGATGAAGGCCAATACTCGGCTCATCCATGATGTACAGCACGCCCACCAGCTGGGTGCCTATTTGGGTAGCCAGACGAATTCGCTGGGCTTCCCCGCCGGAGAGCGATTTCAGGGGTCGGTTTAAGGTAAGATAATCAAGGCCAATGCCGTTGAGAAAGCCGATTCTCTTCCGTATTTCCTTTAAAATCTCGATAGCGATTTGCTTTTGCTTGTCGGTAAGCCGATCTTCTACCTGATCAAACCAGATAGCGAGTTCGGCAATATCCATTTCGGCAAGTTCAGAAATGTTTTTTTCTGCAATTTTGAAATGCCTCGATTCGATTTTCAGACGAGCCCCGTTACAATCGGGACAGGTTTTTACAATCAGAAAATCTTTCAGCCAATCCTGTATTTTATCATTATCCGATTCTTGTTGGCGTTTCAGGAAATTGATGATTCCTTCAAATTTGGTATTCCATTCTTCGCCGGGATATTTCTTTGAGGGTACAGCCACAGGATCATCACTGCCGTAGAGAATAACCTGAATAGCCTCTTCGGGTATTTTTTCGATCGGGGTACTGATATTGACCTTGTATTTTTTAAGGATTACCTCTATTTGTTTAAAAATCCAGAGATCGCGGTAATCTCCCAGAGCCACAATCCCCCCCCGACTTATACTGAGCGATTTATCAGGAATAATGGAATCTTCAGTAATTTCTTCCACTTTTCCCAAACCATTACAGGTAGGGCATGAGCCATAGGGAGAATTGAACGAAAACGAGTTTGGGGAAGGCTCCTCATAACTTATTCCGCTTTCGGGGTCCATCAGGTTTTGAGAGAGGTATTTTACCTCATTTTGCTCATTCAGGAGAAGCATGGATCCTTTACCTACCTTCAGGGCAGTGCCTACCGATTGACTTACCCGGTAACGATCTTCTTTTTTGGGAACAATGCGGTCAATCACAATTTCGATGTCGTGTATTTTATAGCGGTCAAGCTGCATTTTGGGTGTCATTTCCTGCACTTCACCATCTACGCGAACTTTGGTGTAACCCATTTTTCTTATTTGAACAAAAAGCTCCCGGTAGTGTCCTTTACGCCCCTTGACCACTGGAGCCAACAGCGTAAGTTTCTCACCTTCACTTTCTTCCAGAATCTGTTCCACGATCTGATCCTGCGATTGCTTGATCATAGGTTTGCCTGTCACATAGCTGTAGGCAATTCCTGCCCGTGCAAATAGCAGACGAAGAAAATCGTAAATTTCTGTGGTAGTGCCTACCGTAGATCTGGGGTTCTTTGAGGTAGTTTTCTGCTCGATGCTGATTACCGGAGAAAGGCCGTTGATTTTATCCACATCAGGCCGTTCCATATCACCAATAAAAGAACGGGCATAGGCAGAAAAGCTTTCCATATAGCGGCGTTGACCCTCTGCATAAATGGTGTCAAAGGCCAGCGACGATTTCCCTGAACCGCTGATTCCGGTTACGGTAACCAGCTTATTTCTGGGAATTACCACATCAATGTTCTTAAGATTATGCTCACGGGCTCCGTAAACTTCGATGGAATCATGACCGGTGAGTTCTATGTCTGAAAGTGCTTTTTCTGCCAACTTGGATGGTGCTTTTTGCAATCGGCAAATTTAGTCAATCTCAGGTCAATTAGTGGTCTGCCTTCAGAAAATGCTACGTTTTTTATCTGTTTTTAAGCACTTCGTTTTCAAAGAGGAGGGCCAGTTCGTGAGCGTGACATTTCCAGCCTATCCATACACTGCGATGCGATGCGATTTTTCTAAGGAAAGGCACTCTCAGAGGGGCAAACGGAGCTCCGATAAACGAATAAAAAGTGCCCGACTTGTATTTCCCGGTGTGAGAAACGGATACTTTGAGTTTTCTGGCAGATATTTCAAGAAGTAGCCTTTCCGTTTTGGTTGTTTCTTTAGAAAGGAGTGAAGTTAAATTAGAGCGAAGATGCTCTTTTGCCCCGGCCAGTTGAGGAGGGTTGAATCGGGAAATAAGGCGGGTATAGTGATAGACTATCAAAGGAACCGATGCATAGTGGCGAGATACCCAGAAGGTATCTGTAAGGTACTTCCCGGATGTTATGGCATCATTTAAATAGGCGAGGGTAGCGTGATCATTTTTATTCAATGAAGTACCCGACTCAAATAGCAGATAGATCAAATTACAGAGGGCACACACATCTTTTTCTTTGGGCATGTTTACGCCAAACCAGGTATCATAAACCAGATCAGGGTGAGCATGCTCAATCAGTAACTGGCGTAACTCCAGAATTTCATCTTCAGTGTAGTCCTTTACAAGAAATGCCAGAGAAGTGTCGTCGATATCATCAGGGAGCTTAAAGTGCTTCAGGTGACGCATGAATTTGCCAAAGGGAAAATGGCTTTTCTTTTGGTTTTGCCAGAAATTATAGGTGTTCCTTCCTTTTGCGTTTTTGTAACTAGGTAAACAGGCAATAACTCCACCGATCATTTTCTGAGCCAGCATCATTTCGTCTTTTTGCAGCTCATGAAGGTAGTTCTTCAAAATGAATGCAGTACAGAGTGAAGAGAAGATATTGTTATCGGGTCTCACATACGCCCAGAAAGTATTGGTTCTGAAAGCAAAAAATAATCCTTTCATAAAGAGGCTATTACCTTTTGACTGTTCCTTTTCAATATTTCTAAGAAGCTCAGCGATCAATGGAAATTCAGTTCGATTTTATGTAAGTTTGCAGGCAAATTAAGTAAAATCTATACGAAATAACTGACAATGGAAATTAGCGGAAGCATTATTCAGGTACTGCCACTTCAAACAGGCGAAGGAAGAAATGGCTCCTGGAAAAAACAGGACTTTGTAATTGAAACGGAAAGCCAGTACCCTAAAAAAGTATGTATATCGGTTTGGGGCGATAAAGTGGATACCGGATTAATTCAGGTGGGAAACAAAGTGAAGGCTTCAATCGAAGTAGAATCAAGAGAATACAACGGTCGCTGGTACACTGATGTACGTGCCTGGAGACTCGATGCCTCGGAGGGCTCGTCAACTTCGGAAGCAGGTTTTACCCCGGCTTCGGTTGATCTCCCTGCAAGCATGGAAGGGGAAGATGATCTTCCGTTCTGATTTTTCAAATAATTTACAGGCACATAGCTGGTTTGGGATAAATATTCTTTATCTTTGCAGCCCTGTTTAGAAAATAGCATTAATTAAGATACAGCAATGGCTAAGAAAGGTAATAGAGTTCAGGTAATTCTGGAGTGCACAGAGCACAAAGAAAGTGGCGTGCCGGGAATGTCTCGTTACATCACCACTAAAAACCGTAAGAATACGACGGCTCGTATGGAATTGAAAAAATACAATCCCATTCTGAGAAGATACACTGTTCACAAGGAAATTAAGTAATTGGAGTACCGGTTAAACGTATAAAATCATGGCAAAGAAGGTAGTAGCGACCCTACAGGATAAATCGAAACTTAAAAACTTCTCGAAAATCGTGAAAGCGGTTAAATCACCGAAAACCGGTGCCTATTCCTTTAAAGAGGAGATGGTACCTGTAGAATTGGTGAATGAGGTTTTAAAGGCCTGAGGGTACACCCTAAGAAAATTAGAAAAAGCCTTTCCGAATACCGGAAAGGCTTTTTGGTTTTGATTTACCTCATTCCATCATGAGAAATCCTATTGTACATACGCTTCAGGTACTTGTAGAGGCACATCACCTGGATGAGATGAAGCATGTGAATAATGTGGTATACTTCTCTTTTTTGCAGGAAGCGGCTATTTCGCACTGGTATGGAATGGCCCCTGCCCGGGTAGCCGAAAACATTCGCTGGGTGGTACGGAAACACGAAATAGAATATCTTAAGCCTGCTTTTGAAGGAGATACATTGTCTATTAAAACCTGGATTGATGAATTCACTGCGGTGAGCTCCAGACGATTCTACGAAATCTGGCGAGATCAGGATCTGATTGTAAAAGCCAGCACCCTCTGGATTGCTCTGGACGCCCGCAAAATGAAACCCACGAGGGTACCCGAAGAAGTAGCAGACCTGTTTTTTGAGTCGAATTGAATTATGCTTACTATTTTTACGTCAATAGATTAACACAGAAAGATTAGTAAACCACATGGGCATCTTCGGTTTTTTTAACAAAGAGAAAAAAGAAAAGCTGGATCAGGGTCTTGAAAAGACAAAGAGCGGCCTTTTCGAAAAAATAAGCAGGGCTGTAGTAGGGAAATCTACGGTGGATGAAGAAGTTCTGGATGAACTGGAAGAAATTCTGATATCCTCAGATGTGGGTGTCAATACAACCGTTAAAATTATTCGGCGGATTGAACGCAGGGTAGCTGAGGATAAATACACATCGGTAGAGGAGCTGGATCGTATTTTGAGAGAAGAAGCCGCTGCATTACTTGAAGAGAATAACTCGCAGGACGTACAAAACAGTTTCGAGACAGACAATTTGCCCAGGCCGTACGTGCTCATGGTAGTGGGAGTGAACGGGGTCGGTAAAACGACTACCATCGGTAAACTGGCCTATAACTTTCAGAAAAACGGTAAAAAGGTGGTACTGGGTGCTGCTGACACCTTCCGTGCAGCGGCAGTAGATCAGTTGAAACTATGGGGTGAGCGGGTAGGTGTAGAGGTGATTGATCATGGCATGAACACCGATCCGTCATCGGTTGCGTACGATGCCGTGAAAGTAGGAAAAGAAAAAAATGCTGATGTCATCATCATTGACACCGCCGGAAGACTTCACACCAAGGTAAATCTGATGAATGAGCTGGGTAAAATCAAGCGGGTTATCCAGAAGATTCTGCCTGAGGCTCCTCATGAAGTGATGCTGGTATTGGATGGAAGCACAGGCCAGAATGCCGCCATACAGGCCCGTGAATTTACACGGGTTACTGATGTGAACTCTCTGGCTATTACGAAATTGGACGGCACAGCCAAAGGCGGAGTGGTGATTGGAATATCTGATGAATTTAAAATCCCGGTCAAGTATATCGGTGTGGGTGAACGTATGGAAGATCTGCAGGTTTTTAATAAAATGGAATTTGTAGATTCCTTGTTCAGGAAAAGCTGAGCGGTACTGAATAAAGGTTTCACCTCAATCCTACCAAATACTTAACCATTTTTCTTTGAGATGAGAGTACATTGCTAAATATGTGATATGTAAGAATTTGATACAAAGAAAAAGGAGGCGTTTGGCCTCCTTTTTCTTTAGGTGGGTATCGAATTATTCTTTCGTAAACTCACCGTTAGCGTAGATAAGAACCTCACGGCTTTGGCCTGCACCAGACTCACCGCCTACACCAAAGTCAAAACGATCGATAGAACCACTGGCTTTAAGTCCGATCATCATTTTCTTACTTCTTGGGTTTTCAATCGGGCCATTCAAAGTAACATCCAGAGTTACTGGCTTCGTTACATCTTTAATTGTCAGGTTACCCGTCATTTTCCATTTTTTACCTTCTACTTTTTTGAAGGAAGTACTTTTGAATTTGATGGTTGGGTATTTTTCAGCATCAAAGAAATCGGCACTCTTAAGATGAGTGTCGCGTCTTTCAATTCGGGTATCTACACTGGCTACCTGAGCAGTAAATTCAAAAACTGCGTCTGAGAGGTCGGCCTTTGAGGAAGTCACCGTGGCATCTATCTCATTAAATGATCCGTCTACCTCAGAAAGCATCATGTGTGTAATGGTAAAGCCTACGTTTGAATGGGCTTTGTCCATGGCCCATTTCTGAGCATGAACTGCAATGACAGAGCAAAGGGATAAAGAAAGAATTAAAAGACCTTTTTTCATGTGTACTAATATTTAATGTTTTAACATATGACCAACAATAATACGTTTTACTTTAGGAATAGTTGCATAGCCTGCCGACCGGCTACCCTTATTATTCTACAAAACCGATAAATTACTCTACAGAACACATAGGGTAAGTAAATAGTCACGCACGTAGATAAATTATCGAATGAGACAGATGTAGTGGCATAGCTGGAAGACGTATGCACATAACGACATTAATGGTACCTTTATCTTCGGATTGCCAATGCCTATCAGGAATATTTGATTTTCAAATGGCGATTTCATTTGTTTGAGAATTGTTTTGCCTATGGAATTTTCAATTAAAAACCCAAGAAATGAAAATGCCTACAAAATACTCTTTCAGGTATTTATGTGGGTGATTTGGGTTGGCTATCCACTCATAAACGCCGATTACGACAACCCGGATGCGGTGGTTTTTTTAAAAATGCTTCTTACCGTACGGGCAGTAGAAATTCCGCTGTTTTACCTCATTGTTCATTACCTTATTCCGCAGGTATTCCGGAAAAAGGGAGCCACCTATTATGTTCTCATTCTCATTGTAATCTGCGGAGTATACATATTGCTGGAAGATAAAATCAAGTTTTTAATTAATCCCGATTATAAACACAGCTTCACATTTTTCATCTTCTTCCCGGTTATGTTTGTGGCAGCCATGGCTACGGGTTATGGTTTGGTGACAGAATTTCTTCAGGAAGAACGGCGTACACGGGAAGAGAAGCAGGAAAGAATGCAGTCTGAGCTTTCTTTCTTAAGATCGCAGATCAGTCCGCATTTTATTTTTAATGTGCTTAACAGCATCGTATATCTCATTCGGTCAAAGTCAGATCTGGCAGAACCCGTCACCATTCAGCTTTCAGAACTGATAAGATACATGCTGTATGAAACAGACAACAAACAGGTGCCGGTAAGTAAGGAGGTGGATTACCTCAAAAATTATATTGATCTTCAAAAGCTAAGATATGGCGATGATGTGATCATAAGCGTAAACATTGAAGGAAATGACAGTAGTCTCACCATTGAACCTATGCTATTGATACCTTTTGTTGAGAATGCGTTTAAGCATGGAATAGGTATGGTTAATGATCCCGTGATTGATATTAATTTGACTTACGACGGCAGTCTTCTTAATTTTATGGTTAAGAATAAAATAGCTCCCGAAACCCGTGAATCAAAGGACTTCAGCTCTGGGATCGGCCTCAAAAATGTAAAAAGACGACTGGAACTCCTTTATCCCGGGAGTCATAAGTTAGTGATTCAGGACAAGGGATCGGTTTTTGTGGCCAACCTTTCGCTCAACCTAAAACGAAATAATCAATTTGAATATGTCGAATACGAAACTGAATTGCATAGCAGTAGATGATGAGAGTCTGGCAAGAAAGCTGCTTCAGGAAAACATAGAGCAGGTTCCATTTCTGAATCTGGTCAAGGTATGCAAAAACCCATACGAAGCCATGGAGGCTCTTCAGGAGCATAAAATTGACCTCATGTTTCTGGATATCCAGATGCCCGGAATGCTGGGAACCAAATTTCTGGCAAGTCTCACAGAAAAACCGATGGTCATACTTGTTACGGCTTACGATAACTACGCCGTTGAGAGTTATAATCTGGATGTAGTAGATTATCTGATGAAGCCGGTAAGTTTTGACCGATTCTCAAAAGCCGCCCATAAGGCTCTTGATTTATATAAGAAAAGTCGCAGAACGGTTGGTGGTATTGAAAGTGTGCCTCCGGTAGAAGAGCAGGATTACTTCTTCGTAAATGTGGAATATTCCCTGGTAAAAATTGTCTTCAGTGATATTACTCATATAGAAGGGCTTAAAGACTACATCAAGATTTTTGTAACCACCCAAACCCGCCCTATTTTAACTAAGTCAACATTGAAAGGGATTGAAGAGCGTCTTCCGCCCCATTTTATGCGGGTTCAGAAATCTTACATTGTGAATCTGGAGAAAATCCAAAGTATCAGAAATCATCGAATCACTATTGATAAATTTGACATTCCGGTGAGTGATACCAACATGGAAGCCTTGCTTCAGGCCATCAATTATCAAAAAGTCTAAGGTAAAAATCTGCCTCTGAGCTTTGGAGTGGGAATCATGCACTCTTCTCTCTTGCCAAACAGGCGGTAGCGGTTCCTGGCAACCAGTTCGTAGACAGAGTCACGAATCCATAAGGGCAGAAAACGGGAAAATGTAAGCCATTTAAAACCTGGTAAGTCGCGGGCAATTTCCAGTAGCGCATCTGATCTGGAATAAAGTTTGAAACCGTCAAAAAAGAGAACGGAGTCTGCTTCAAAAGAATCAGATCCGTTCTCTTTACGAATTTTTACGGCAGTTTCCGACTGAAGCGATGCAAACATAAATGTGGCATCTGGGTCTCTTTTGATGATGAACTGCACAAATCCATTACAGAGATTACATACGCCATCAAAGAGAATAAGCTTCATCTCAGAAAAGTTTATCAAAAGGCAACCTGCTTAGAACAAGAACCAGGGCCAGACCGTAAAAAATCAAGGTTGATTTGAATTTTTTACCATGACTGAGCTCCTTTTTACTCTTGGCATTACCAATAGTCACCAGTATAGCAGCCAGAATACCTACCGTGGGATGCTCAATGTAAGATTTTCTGGCGGCACTGTTTTTCATAATCTCTCCCATATCGGCATTGCTCAGAGCCATAATCATTAATACGAGCCCCAGGAGAAACATGGTGTGAGTGGCAATAAGCCCGAAAAGATTCACTTTGCGATGTTTGTCATCCCAGATTTTCTCCTTGGAGTTACCGCTGAAGCCGTTGATCGTTGCCCAGGCCAGAAGGATAATGGCTGCGAAAGCCAGGTAGTGGTGAAGGTTCAATAAAATTTCACGCATAAATTCTGTTGTTTGTTGCTCAAAAGTACGCTTTATTTCAAAAGAACAGATAAATCAAAAGGATCATCTTTAGACCAGACATCTTTCACCTCTCCATTTTTACCTATCACCAGAATCTGCGGAAAAACCCGAATGTTCATCAGCTTGAAAAACGCATTACCAAATTTGGCAGATTTAAAGTAAACAGAGTTTATGGGTTCCTGCTCATCATTGGCGGCATAAAACATCAAAGGAATCAGCTTATCTTTCTCTGCAAAATTCTGAATGGCCAGATCGAGACGTCGAACAACGCTCGCGTCAACCATGGAATTTTTGCTACTAAGTTCCATGTAAATGAGAAAATAGTAGTCTTTCATTTCCTCCAGAGCGTAAACACGGCTGTCAGAATCTTCAAAGATGTAAGAAGGTAAGTAGTCACCAGGTTTCGGAGATCCGTTTACTTCCATCTCCAGAATACGGTTTGTGCTTGAAGTGAGCAAAAGTCTTTCGATACGTCCATCCAGACCAAAAAGAGGTTTCAGACTGGCTTTTCCGTCAGCCATGAGTTCATTAACCTCCAGAAAATCCCTTTGAGTACCTGTCTCGTCAAAAATGGGATAAAGGGATGGATCAATAACTTGAGAAGAGTAAACTGATTTACCGGCCGAATATTTAACCTGCCCTTGTGCAACCAGGCCAGTCAAATAAAAGAATAGCCCAATAAGGCAGTACTTGTTAATCCACAATTGCTTTTTCAAAATTTCTGATAGCTCAATACCTTTTGCAAGGTACATAATTTTCAGAAATCGTCACTCCAGCGGTAGGCTTCAATGAGTTTACGCTCGCCTTCTTTTCCAGGGAAGAAATTGCCATGCTCCATACCCAGAATAAATTCCTGTTTATTCTCTTGTGCTTTTTCTGCAATGTGTTTGAACAGAAAGCGGTAATTGATTTCTCCGGTAGTTGGCTCTTTTCTACCCGGTTCATCACCGATCTGGAAATAGGCGATTTCATCCCAGGTCTGGTCTATGTGATACGTCATCCTGCCCTCATTTTTCTGCATGTGGTACATGTCAAAAAGAATTTTACAGGCAGGGCTGTTCACTGCTTTACAGATCTCATACGTTTGGGTGGAGTACCGCAGAAAAAGATCGGGGTTATCTGAGAGAGGTTCCAGAACCATACTCAGGTTATGCGGTTCGAAAATATCGGCTGCCCGTCGCAGAGCATCTACCACATGGGCTGTCTGTATTCCAAGAGGTAAATTTCTCTCAAAGTAACCGGGCACCACGGTCATCCAGCGTGCATTTACACGTTTTGCTACTTCAACAGCCTGTCGGCAGGTTTTTAAGAAAGTTTCTTTAAACTCATCTTTTCCGGTAGTGAGTGATACCTTCCAGTTATCACCTCCGTCAATGACAAACACGCCCATTTTCATATCGGTTGCATGCATTTGCCGGGCAATTTTTTCCTGAGTTTCTTTTGTGCGGCCCATCATCCCATTATCTTCCAGGGCCCTGAAGCCTTCATCGTGCATAAACTTGAGTTGATCTATGAGATCATCTCCTGCAGAATGCTTAAACATACCAAAATGAGGAGCATACAAAAGTTTAAAAGGATTTGCTGTATTGGCTCCGGGGCTAACGGCAAAAGAGGAAAGCGTAGTTGCCGGCACGGCAGCAGCAGCCAGGACTCCGTTTTTCAGAAAATTTCTTCTTGAAGGCATAAATTTCAAAATGGGTTGATTTTTAGAGAGTTATCAAGCTGACAGAAAGAATATTGATTAATTATTATTTCCCATGAATAAAGTACCATATTTTTGGCCACCTATTCAACCTTAACCCTACCTATTTTACAGCGATAGCTGAAATTTCGATATTTACATTTTTTGGTAAGCAAGCCACCTGAACAGTTTCCCTGGCAGGTGGCTTATTATTGAAATACCGACCATAAATTTCATTGATCGTGGTGAAATCATCCATATTTTTCAGAAACAGGCTACATTTTACCACATCCTCGTAGGAATATCCTGCAGCACCAAGAATGTGCCCGATGTATTCCAAAACCTTTTCAGTTTCGGCTGTCAGGTTTCCGGTTTGAGATTCCTGAAACGCAATTTGACCCGAAACATACAGTGTATTACCTGCCAGCACGGCCTGTGAGTAGGGGCCGATCGGTTCGGGGGCTTTTTCCGTATATATGATTTGATTTTGCATTTGTCTTGTTGTTTATTCACAAATCTAACAAAACAGCCATTGAAAGAGGCACTGATTATATTTATTAAAAATCCTCAGCTGGGAAAGGTTAAAACCAGACTGGCAGCGGGTATTGGTGACCAGCGGGCGTTGGAGATCTATCTGAAATTAATGAATCACACCCGGCAGGTTTGCGGAGAGGTTCATGCAGATCGTTTTCTGTTTTATAGCGAGTATATGGATGACTCAGACGCATGGGACGCCAATATGTATTCCAAACATGTACAGTTACAGGATCCCGATCTGGGGAAAAGGATGCTTGCGGCTTTTGAGTTTGTTAACGAGCTGGGCTATAATCATGCTTTGATTGTGGGCTCAGATATACCTGCACTAAGTGCAGAAACAGTAAAAAACGGCTTTATTCTGCTTAATGAGAACGAAGCGGTTATCGGGCCTGCCGAAGACGGAGGATATTATAGCATAGGTTTTAATTTCGGTCTGTTGAAAGATAACACAGGAAAACTCCTGAGTGACGTATTCCTGAACAAAAGCTGGTCTCACGATCAGGTTTGTAAGGAAGCTATTTCTGCCTTTAACATGAACGAAATAAGGTACGGGACTCTTCCCGTGCTCAGTGACCTTGATACGGCTGATCAGTTGTCAGATCATTTTTAATACTCCCCGCACATATCCCAGCGATTCGGCAAGGCCATAGGCGGCATGATCTCCGTCTTTTTCGTATTCCAGACCCACTATACCGGAGTATTGGATTTCGCTAAGAGCTCTCAGTATGGCCGGAATATTCATACCGCCCCGACCTATCTCCACGGACTGGCCGTTGGGTATAGGTTTGTCCATATCTTTCAGATGAACATCAAAAAGCCGGTCCTTATACTTTTTCACTTCTGCAGAAGGATCTAATCCGAGTCTGTAGGTATGCCCCAGGTCAATGCACAGGCCTATCCGGGAATCCAGGTCTTTAATTTTATCATAAACGCTTCCAGCTGAAGGGAATATTTTGTCTTCGGGCCCGTGATTGTGTATAGCCAGTTTAATTCCGGTGGCCTTTACCTTGTCTTCAACCAATTTGAGCAGATGGTGTTCAGGAGCACCTATAATCATGGGTAAACCTGCATGGCTTGCATAGGTGAAGTACTTCTCTACGTCTGCCTCGGTTTTCAAGTATATGACACCACCTCCATAAATGTTGAGTCCGCGGGCTTTTAACTTTGACATGATGTACTGCAGCTCTTCCTGAGTGGCTTCATAAGGCAAATGAAAGCTCTTTAAGGCAATGTCTTTGATCTGAAGGCGTAAACAGATTTCAATGAGTTCGTCTATACTGTATTTTCTTAAGGTATAGGAGGCCATACCTATTTTCAGGGAAGAGGCCGTTTCAGTGGCGTGGATTTCGGGCAGTTGAATACCTGCAGCCAGCGTGCCGAATCCTAAAGCCTTGATAAAGGAAGAACGTTTCATTTTCAAAGGGAGTTTTAAAGGGTTGATAGTCAATAATTTTTATATGGAATAAGACACCGAATGTCCTCATTTATTGATTAGCCCAATCGGGTACATCCGACAGGTTTTCATTGAAGAGTTCATCGAGATAATATGGCCTTCTCACCGTAAGATTACATTTTTTTACAGCTTCGGGGTCATCGCTCAGTACATAATCGCAAGGCTGATAGGGGCCATCTATCTGGGTGATCATGAGTGATTTGGGGGCACCTGATGGGAAAACATCATCCTTGTGACCTCGATTTAACAGACAATGGCCAAGTTCATGAAAAATAAGAGCTTCTTTGTTCTGATCGGGTTCATTTTGCCAGCAGTCTCCAGACAAATTGATTTGCACGGTTCTCTGCCCGCTCCGGTTGTTTTTTGGCTTAATGCATTGCCCGCAGTATTCGAGGGTAGGGTCTGAGGTGAATTCAAGAATGAGGTTTTCCTTGGGAAGCAGTATTCCCCGTTTTTCGGCTTCCTCATAAAATGTATTGACAAACCCTGATGCCTGTGCGTCAATTTGAAAAAGCAGAACCTCATCTTTCTGGCATGCGAGCAGTGAAGTCCAGAGAATACAAACTATGGGAAAGTACTTTTTCATTTCAATAGGTTCAGTCCGAAAGATAAAAAAAAACCGAGTGCAAAGCACCCGGCCTTTCATTCAACCCTATTGAAATAATATATTTAACCCTAACCTATTATTTAGTCTTTGAGGCAGTTGCTTTCTTTGCCTTTGGGGCAGCAGCTTCTGCTTTTTTCGCCGGAGCCTTCGCTTTAGCTTCGGCCTTTGGCTTGGTGGTTTTGGCTTCTGCCTTTACCGCTGGTACACTAATTACACAATTGTCTACCTGATAATATGCATCAAATACGTAGGCATCTGCATTTGAGTCGTTTACCCATCTACCGTCGTTCAGAAGATAACGGTATTGATATGATTGACCGGCCTCAAGTTCAATAGACGCTTTAAACGAGCCATCTTTTTGCTTTTTTAGAGCCGAACCTTTTTCTGAATCCCAATTATTAAAGTCGCCCAACAAAATAGCCCCTGAAGCCTCGCCGGCAATAGTAGCGTCTAGTTGGAAGTTTACTTTTTTCTTTGACATAACAGTTAGTTTGTTTTGACCTTACAAAGGTGAAAGATTGTTTTCAAAGCATGATCAAGTTTTATTGAATTAATGCAATAATTCTTCTAAAAGTGCAATTCTTTAAAAAATACAAACAATTTCCTGGGAGTTTGGGTATTATTTTTTGAGCTAATTCATTTCACCTGGAATAAAAATAGACATTAGTAGATGATTTTCAGTAAGTTAAGTGGATAGTCTACGAAGGCCCTTTCGCAAACGTTTGCATGAGCTTTCAGGTAATATTACAATACAAACGCCCTCTTTCGCGGAAAAAGAGGGCGTTAATCATCGAATAGGTCAATAAATTGATCAGGCAGGCTGGTGTTCCTTTCTCAGCAGATCATTCACGGTTTTCACCGGATTAAATGTGATGAGAGGTACTTCTACAAATAAGGTGTTCCAGTCAGCCATAGACCCGTTCCATAAGCCGGGGAGTTCCTGAGCTTTCAGATTTTTGCCACTCATTGACTTCTCCGTAATGAATCCGGTTTTAGGGTCGCGGAACTTCATCAGGTCAAATTTCTCTCTTCTATAATTTTTTGAGCCCACGATCAGATCTACGGGATTGAAGTGGGTGGCTCCGTTAAAGATTTCTGTCTGAGTTTTGCTACCGAAGTTAAACTGAGCAGATTCTACAATATGTGCAGAAACTGAACCGTCGGAATTCTGAATCCAGAAAGGTCCGCCGCCTGGCTCTCCCACATTTTTCACCATTCCACATACGCGGATAGGGCGGTTTATTTTTGCCCGGGCATAGGCTAACTTGTCTTCATTTGACCAGTTCCTGAAGCCTGCCGGTGGTATCACATTTAATTCGTTTTTCAGGAAACTGAGAGCCTTTTGCCGGGTGTAATCGGAAACATCGGGTTTGGCAAGTCTTTTTGCGAAGTTAAAAAGCTGCTTCTGATAGCTCAGCAGAACACCGGCTAAAGCCTTTTTGTAGGTAATGGTTTGCTCCTTTAGGTGATCTGGAACCACATTGTCCACATTCTTTATGAAGATAACATCTGCGTCCTGATCATTCAGATTTTCAAGAAGAGCCCCATGACCAGCCGGTCTGAATAACAAAGAACCATCTTCGAGTCTGAACGGCGTATTATCCATATTGACAGCAATGGTATCTGTGCTGCTTTTCTGCTCAGAAAACCCGAATAGGAACTGCACTTCAAACTTTTTTTCATAATTGGCTTTCACGCGGTCAATGAGCGATTTGAATTTACGCTTATGTTCAGGAGAGACGGTAAAATGAATACGTACGCGGCCATTACGGTTTGCGTAGGCAGCACCTTCCACCATGTGTTCTTCTACCGCAGTACGAACTTCCGATCCATATGAATGAAATTCAAGCAGACCTTTGGGGAGGCTCCCGTAATCGAGGCCATCTGCATTTAAAAGGCCATTGAGTAAGCTTTGAGTATCTTTTTTGCCACCTGTCACTTTCATCAGACTCTGGTAAAAGGCAAACCTCTCTATTTCTGCCACAAACTGATCCACATCTTTTCCGGCTTTTCCCTCGTCTTTCGCAGCAAACAGGGCCTTAAACATCCTGGAAGCCGCACCAGAGGCAGGTACAAACTTCAGTAGCTTCTTTCTTGAAGATTCCCGGTCAAATAATTCCACGTATTCAACCACTTCTGAATCTGACAATTTGATAATGCCCTCGCCTATGGTAGCCGCCTTTTTGGCCTTTATAAAAGGGAAGCCCGATTTGAAATTCTGAATTTGTTCCTCAACAGTTTGTACGTCACTGCCACGTTTCTGAATCTGGGTTATATCTTTTTCTGAAAACATAGGGCTTTGCAAGTTTTGAATTGTATTTCACTCAAAAATAGACATCCTGCTGAGATTGGTTACATTTTTTATCGCCTTACTTATTTTTTTTCTGACCTTTGCCCCCTGTCAAAACCATGTATTTTGGAATCTTATTTTATCAACAGCAGAAAAGCCTCAAAGTTTATCGGAAGAGCGTCGTCAGAAGTGAAGGCCAAAGTTCTGGAAGATCTGGCAGCTCTTCTTGAGCAGGCTACAGAACAAATTAAGGCAGAGAATAAGAAGGACATGGACCGGATGGATCCTGCCGATGCCAAGTACGACAGACTCTTACTTAACGACGCCCGCATTCAGGGTCTGGCAAATTCTCTCCGTGCTGTGGCCAGGTTGGAAGACCCAGTTGGGAAAGAACTTCTCAAACGTACTTTACCCAATGGCCTTCAGTTGACCAAGATAGCTGATCCTTTAGGTGTGGTGGGAATTATTTACGAATCGCGGCCAAATGTGACGGTCGATGTGGCTTCATTGTGTTTGCGTTCAGGCAATGCAGCTATTCTGAGAGGTGGAAAAGAAGCCGATTTCTCGAATACATTTCTGGTATCTCTCATTCACCAGGCCTTACGGAAAAACGGATTACCTGCAGAAATCATCACTCTTTTGCCTGCAGAGAGAAAATTTACAGAAGCCTTGCTAAAAGCAGAAGGCTACGTGGATGTTATTATTCCGAGAGGTTCCGCAGGTTTGATCAATTTTGTACGTGAAAATTCTTTGATTCCTACGATTGAGACAGGGGCAGGCGTGTGCCATACCTATGTGGAAAAAACGGCCGATTCAGACATGGCAGCGGCTATATTGGTCAATGCAAAAGTCACGCGACCATCTGTCTGTAATTCGCTGGATACAGCACTTCTCGATGAAGAACAACTGGAAAAGGTAATTCCTAAACTGCTGGAAGGTTTCAGGAAGTTTAACGTTGAAGTTTATGCCGACGAAGCGAGCTATGGTATTTTTGAGAAAAACGGATACGCTTTACTGAAACACGCCTCGGAAGAAGATTTCGGCAAAGAATGGCTTGATTTTAAAGTATCTGTCAAAACGGTAAATGGCCTGGAATCAGCCCTGGATCATATTGAAAAGTTTTCGTCACGTCATTCAGAAGCCATAATTACCGAAGATCTGGTGCTGGCAGAAAGATTTTTGAAGGAAGTGGATGCGGCCAGTGTGTACCATAATGCATCTACCCGGTTTACAGATGGAGAGGAGTTTGGGCTGGGAGCAGAAATTGGTATCTCCACCCAGAAACTGCACGCCAGAGGGCCTTTTGCTCTGGAAAAACTGGTTACAGAAAAATGGGTAGTACGTGGTAAAGGTCAAATACGGTAAGTGAAAAAAGAACTGATTCGCGAAATAAAGGAAAGAATTGGCCTGCGGATTGCTGAAGCCCAAAAGGCAATGGATGCAGCCCAGAGTTCGGCCAATGAAGAAACCAAAAGCTCGGCTGGTGATAAGTATGAAACAGGCAGAGCCATGGCTCAGAATGACCGCGATATGTATGCCAGACAGTTACACGAAGCACAGGCCGAGCTGGGAATACTGGAGTCAATTAATCCGGCGGCTCAATATCAGAAAGTGGGCCTGGGCTCGCTGGTAGAGACCTCAATCGGCTTTTTGTTTCTGGCTGTAAGTGTGGGTGTGATTAAACTGAGGAATACAAATGTTATGGTGCTCTCGCCCGAGTCGCCGCTGGGGAAGGCCGTTTTGGGTCAGGCAAAAGGAGCATCCGTTCTATTCAGAGATAAGACCGTGACCCTGCTGGATGTTTCTTAATCTGCCTCCTGCAAATAGTGGGGAAGGGGCTAATAAAAAACAAAATGAAAATCTCGATCATTACCGCATCATACAATAATAAGGAGACGATAAGACATACGCTGCAAAGTGTTGATTCTCAAAAGAATTGTGAGGTGGAACATATTGTGGTAGACGGCGGCTCTACCGATGGAACCCTGGAAATTCTCGCTGATTTTCCGGGTATACGGTACATTTCAGAAAAAGACGAAGGAATATATGATGCCCTCAATAAGGGCATAAGAATGGCGACGGGAGAGATCATTGGCACAATTGGGGCAGATGATTTTTATCCGCATGATCATGTGCTGGAGCGTGTAACGGCCAGGTTCGAAAATCCGGATACTGATGTACTCTATTCGGATAAAAATTATGTCAATCCCGATGACCTGAACCGGGTGGTTCGTCACTGGACTAGCGGGGCCTATCGTCACGAAAACTGGCTCAAAGGCTGGATGCCCCCTCATCTGAGTTTTTATATTCGCAGAAAGTATTTTGAAATGTATGGATATTACAAAACCGAATTCAGATCTGCAGGTGATTATGAACTTATGCTCAGAATGATGTACAAGTATCGGTTGAATGTAGATTATCTGCCAGAACTCACCGTAACTATGCGAACGGGCGGTACCAGTACGGCGTCTTTCAAAAACCGCTGGCGTGCAAACCGGGAAGATAAGAAAGCCTGGATTATCAATGACTTAAAGCCAAGGTGGTACACGCTGATTATGAAACCATTGTCCAAATTACACCAATTTTTCCCCTCATGAGATTAGTTATTCTAACGCAGGACGATCCGTTTTTTTTAGGTAAAAACATTGATTACCTGGTCAATAATCTGCCATCTCACTCTGAAGTAGTGGCTACTGTCTTGTTTGAGGTTTCTCCTTTTGGCAAAAGGGAAAGTTTCAGGGAGAAGATGCTCAAGACATGGGATATTTTTGGGTGGCAGTTTTTCCTTTACTACGGTTTTCAATTTCTGAAGGCAAAATTGAGCCCTTCCACATCGGTAGCCCGGGTACTTGAAAAACATAAAATTCCGGTGATTCAACTTGAAAAGCCCGTAAATCATAAGGAAAGCCTGGAAATTATTCAGCAGTTAAAACCTGACCTGCTGATTTCAATTGGTGGGAATCAGATTTTTAAACGCCCGCTTCTGGATAGTGCCACGCATGGATGCATTAATCTCCATACGGCCTTATTGCCCAAATACCGCGGTCTCATGCCTTCATTCTGGGTTTTGCGTTTCAATGAAAAATATACCGGAGTCTCGGTATTTTTTGTAGATGAAGGCATTGACAGCGGAGAGATCATTGTTCAGAAAAAAGTAGAAATAGGTAACCGCAGTCAGCAGCAGTTGATCAGAGATACCAAGCAGATCGGGATGGATTGTATACTGGAGGCTATAGAGAAAATTCATAGCGGAGATTTCGTGCTCATTCCAAATCCTGAGGAGGAAAAGACGTATTTCAGTTTTCCTACCAAAGACGATGTGAAAGCCTTCAAAGCGGCTGGCAAAAGATTTTTTTGACCATGAATATACTCACGTTTGACATAGAAGACTGGTTTCATTTGCTTGATGTAAAAGCCACGCAGCATGAATCAGACTGGGTGAAGTATCCTTCACGTATTCATCAGAATATGGATACCATTTTCAGGATATTGGAGACAAAAAATCAAAAGGCTACCTTTTTTTGTCTGGGATGGATAGCCCGAAAATACCCGGAGGTTATAAGACGTATTCATGAAGCCGGACACGAAATAGCCAGTCATTCAGATTTGCATCAACTGGCATATGAACAAAGTCGGGCCGAGTTCAGGGCAGATCTGGAGCGATCTATTTACACTCTGGAAGACATCATTGGTCAGAAAATAAGAGCGTATCGGGCACCCGGGTTTTCATTCAAGAAGGAGAATAGATGGGTATTTGAGATTCTTGCGGAGAATGGGATTGAGGTTGATTGTTCGATTTTTCCGGCTAAGCGGGGTCACGGAGGATTTGAGGAATTTGGCACGGCCAGGCCATGCTGGATTGATATTGATGGTTATCGGTTGAAAGAGTTTCCGATCAATCTGACTTCATTCCTGGGTCAAAATCTGATTTTTTCTGGTGGGGGTTATTTCCGGTTTTTTCCCGAGGCATTGCTCAAAAAACTATTTGGTAGCAGTACCTACACCATGACTTACTTTCATCCACGTGATTTTGACGCCGGTCAGCCGGTGGTAGAGGGCCTGAATGCATTAAGAAGATTTAAATCTTACTACGGATTGAAACATACCGAAGAAAAACTTGTTTCCTTGATAAATCACTTCGAATTTATCGATCTCAAAACTGCTGAAGAACAAGTGGATTGGTCAAAGGCCGAGGTGATCAGACTCTAATTGGTTTATGAAACGTAGTTTATTTTTTGTTTTAATTACTTTATTTTCAGAGCTTCAGGCTCAGTATCTTCCGGTTTACAGAAATCTGGTTATGGAAGGCGGAGGTATCAAGGGTATTGTCTACGGAGGAGCTCTGGCCGAGCTGGAAGAGCGGGGAGTGCTCAAAAATGTGGTTCGGGTGGCAGGGACTTCGGCTGGAGCTATACAGGCCAGTCTGCTCGCCATCGGCTATTCGGCAGAGGAGATTTCTGAAATAACCGCAAACACGCCTATTGAATCTTTCAATGATGACGGCTTTGTTTCCAGAGGTGCAAAAAGGCTTTTTGTTCAGTATGGCTGGTATCAGGGAGATAGTTTTTTGAGAACCCTGGAGCAGCTCATCTTTGACCGTACGGGAAATGCCAACCTCACCTTCGCAGAGCTTCATAATCTGGCGAAAACGTACCCTTTCCGTGATCTGTATGTGGTGGGAGCAGATCTCTCGGCCCAGCGTAGCGTGGTTTTTTCGCATGAAACTCACCCAAATATGCGTATTGCGGATGCGGTGAGGGTGTCTATGTCCATCCCTTTGTATTATCGGGCTGTCTGGTTAAATAAGGAAGGGAAAGTTTTTGAAAACCCCACTCCGGAAGATAATTGTCATCTTTTTGTGGATGGTGGAATTCTTTGGAATTTCCCGATTGATCTTTTTGATAACTCAAAATACATACCGGCCTGCAGCGAGGAGTATTGTGATATGTTTAATCAGGAAACAATAGGTCTGCGTCTGGAACGGCCTGAGCAAATCAATCAGGAACTGGACAACGGATACGGAATAGCTCCCTACGAAATCAAAGATTTTAACTCGTATATGTCTGCTTTGGGAAGCCTGATTATGAGAAACGTAAATGAGGCAGATCCTCGGGATATAGACCGAACGATCTATATTGATGATCTTGGCAAAGGTGCACGGCCCCGCAGGGTGCCCGAAGAGGAAAAACTGGCCATGATGAAAAGCGGAAGGGAAGGCGTAAGGATGTTCTTATCCCGAATAAATCTTCTGGCAGATTAAGCCCTTTACCCTGTAATTTGTAAGTTTGAATTCTATAATGTTTAACCTTCTTATATCACCTATGAAAAAAATGAAGTTTATCCTTTCGGCGGCCGTAGTGGCGGTATCTGCTGCACAGGTTTCTGCTCAATATTCAAGTACACCGCCGGCGGTATCGCCTATGCCTATGAAACCTGAGATGACAGAAATCTGGGAGCCGGAAGTGGCCGTGGTAACTCCGGGTAAAAATCCGGGAGATGCACCCTCAGATGCCATTATTCTGTTCGATGGCAAAAACCTGGATCAGTGGGTAAGCAGCAAAGACAAGACAAAACCCGCTCCCTGGAAAATTGTGGGAGATCATCTTGAAGTAGAGCCAGGAACGGGTGACATCCAGACAAAAATGAAGTTTGGCGATTGCCAGCTTCACTTAGAATTCTCTGCTCCCGATAAGGTAGAAAGTGTTAGCCAGGGTCGTGGAAATTCAGGGGTATTTTTTCAGGACAGATACGAGCTTCAAATTCTGGATTCGTACAATAACAGAACGTATCGTAACGGGCAGGCAGGCTCCATCTATAAAGATCACGCACCGCTGGTAAATCCAATGAGAGATCCGCTTTCCTGGAATGTTTATGACGTGGTTTACACAGCACCCAGATTCGGAAAAGATGGCCTGATCGATTATCCGGCTCGCATCACCGTTTTCTTGAACGGAGTTTTGGTACAAAATAATTCAACCATCGCAGGTCTTACCAATTACATTGGCCTGCATTTATATCCCGAAGCTCACGGTGATGATGTGATACATCTTCAGGATCATGGCAATAAAACGCAGTTCAGAAATATCTGGATTCGTCCTTTGTAATTTCGCGGAAATAAAATTTACGCCCCGGAGTCTGCCAGATTTCCGGGGCTTTTTGCTTCTTTGAAGTATGGAAATATCTGCCGGGGAGCTCCTTACACTTACACAAGCCAGTTTAACCCAGATTCCTGAAGATGAGCGGGTATCCTTTACCTACGCATTTCTGGAAGACCTTTACGGGTTAAGCAAGACTGACCTGTTACTCAATAAGAAAGTTCAATTTGACCAAAGGCACTGGCAAGATCTGATGGATAGATTGAATGCCCGCGAGCCGCTACAGCATGTAGCCGGATTTAGTTGGTTTCGTGGAAGAAAATTTCTGGTCAACAGAGATACGTTAATTCCACGACCTGAAACAGAGGAACTTGTTGACCATGTCAAACAATCTGGTATTAAGAATCCGAGGATTCTGGATATTGGCACCGGCACCGGCTGCCTGGCCATTTCTCTGGCACTAGAGATTCCGGGGGCCAGGGTTACAGGTATAGATATTTCTGAGCGGGCATTGGTTATGGCTCAAAGAAATTCTGATCTTCTGGGCTCTGAGGTGGAGTTAAAAAAGGGGAATATTTTGGATGTTTCCCAAAATCTTTCTGAGCAAACGTTTGATGTTATTGTAAGTAATCCACCGTATATCCGGGAACTTGAAAAGGCTGAAATGGAGGTCAATGTACTTGATTATGAGCCTCATGTGGCCTTGTTTGTAAGTGATGAAGATCCACTTGTATTTTACAGAGCTATCGCCTCTTTCGGAGCCAACAAACTTACTTCGGGGGGGTATATCTGGTCCGAAATAAACAGCTATTTGGGAAAAGAGACGTATCAGCTTTTTGCAGATTATGGTTTTGAAGAGGTCGAAATCATTCGAGATTTTTATGGGCGTGATCGGTTTGTGAAAGCAAAAAAAACGAAGCATGGAGATAATATGGTCGAAATGACTAATTTCACAGCCGTATGAGTCAACGGGAAGAGCTTCAGAAAAAAATCAGTTCTGTCTTTGAAGAAGTCAGCAAAGTAGTGGTAGGTCAGGATTACCTGGTTAACCGCCTGTTAATCGGGTTGTTTACCGGCGGTCACATTCTGCTCGAGGGTGTACCCGGCCTTGCCAAAACTAAAACTATTAATACGCTGGCTCAGGTGCTTGAATTGCAGTTTCAGCGTCTGCAGTTTACACCAGATTTGTTACCGGCAGATCTGATAGGAACTATGATTTACAATCAGAAGTCGGGGGATTTTGAAGTAAAAAAAGGGCCCATTTTTGCAAATCTCATTCTGGCCGATGAAGTAAACCGGGCTCCGGCAAAAGTACAATCGGCCCTGCTGGAAGCTATGGCAGAGAAGCAGGTAACTATTGGCTCTGATACGTATCAGCTCGATAGACCCTTTCTGGTAATGGCTACTCAAAACCCGGTAGAGCAGGAGGGGACTTACCCCTTGCCAGAGGCTCAGGTAGACCGCTTTATGATGAAAATATTTGTGGATTACCTGGATAAAAAGAGTGAGCTGGAGGTGATTCGCCGCATGACCAATATGGATTGGAGTTATAAACCGAATCCGATTCTTACGGCAAAGGATATTCTGGAGATAAGGTCTGCAATCAATAAGGTAGAGATTTCAGATGTGCTGGAACGTTACATCATTGAGCTGGTTTTTGCTTCGCGTTTTCCGCAGGATTACGGACTAACGGAAGAAGCCCGCTACGTGCAGTTTGGTGTTTCTCCGCGGGCGGGAATCGCACTGTACAATGCCGCTAAAACCCTGGCATTTTTTGATGGACGTGACTACGTGCTGCCCGAAGATATCAAACCTCTGGTCAAAGATGTTTTCAATCATCGGATCATTCTCAATTATGAAGCAGACGCTGATGGCATCACCACTGGTCAGATCATTGACAAAATTCTAAACAGGGTGGCCATCACCGGAAATTGACCCGGGCTTTCTATCAGCTTGTTTTTGAATAGAAGCTTACATGTACTTTCTGTAATCTTTCAGTAAAATCATCTGATTTCTGGTACGAAACAGGTTATGAAGTTCATGAGAAACCGGATAATACGTGTCTCCGTTCAGAAAGTCGGATAAAAAGCGTATACCCTGCATATAAATCATAAACTCTCCGGAATACGGAATATAATTCTTTTCTGCAGGCGTAAGAAACTCTTCCATCTGGCTCAGATAACCCTCTTTTAGAGCCTGTAGGAATTCTGGTCGTACTTTAATTTGATCCCAATTTGTGCTCTCCTCATTTTCTGCCGAGGTATAGGTTCTTATCATATCACCGAGATCAGAAATAAAGTAACCGGGCATGAGCGTGTCCAGATCACATACCGCCAGAGCCCTGTGCGAATCTTTGTCAAACAGCACATTATTTATTTTCGTATCATGATGCTGTACACGCCTGGGAATAAACTCGTTTAATCTGATCTCGTCGAATATGTTGACCAGATATTCATTTTCCAGATAGAAGGAAATTTCATTTTCTGCCTGTGCAATCCGCTCTCCGGATGATTGATTTAAGGCAACTTTAAACTGATCAAATCGATCACGAAGATTGTGAAAACCTGGAATGGTCTCTCTGAATCCCGCCAGAGAAATGGAATTTAGCAGTCTGGTGAGTTTGCCAAATGCAGCTGCGGCTTCAAAAGCCTGAGAAGGGTTAACCAGTTCGTTGGGGCTGTATGAATTCGGTATAAAGGACGTAAGCCTCCATGCTTCACCATTGAATTCCAAAGGCTCGCTTCCTGAATACGTTGCTATAGCTCCGGGAAACGGATACTCCGGATGATTCTTTTTCAGATAATCCGAGATAGCCTTGATATTGGCAGAAATGGCTTCCGGGGCTTTGAAAACATCGGTATTCAGTTTCTGAAGGATATAAGCAGGAGTATTTTGTACAGTGAGAAGGAACGTTTGATGTATATGGCCAGATCCAAATCTGGATAGCGTAACATGGGATGAATCAATACCCCATTGATTGAGGATTTCAGGATTGATTTGCAAAATTCTCGTATTTCTTTGGTTCGAAATTACAAGAAAATTAGCAGGAATAGGTGCCTTTTAATGAGTGAAAAATATTGACTATCCAAGAAAAAATTTAATTAAATCTATAAAACTCGCTTGTATATATTCTAAAAAATAGGTAAGTTTCATTCGATATGTGTTGAAAAGATTCGCTGTCCGCATAACGCCGGCATTTTTTAAACTTTTCACCAAACTAATTTTCAATTATGAAAACACATATCAGTCATCTGACTTTCACAGCCGGTAGTTTCCTTTTGTGTCTATCCTGTAGTCCATCTTTTGACGAGAAGAAAGAAACCCAAGCCATCATGGAGGTTATTGAAGGGGAAACCGATTGTTTCTTCCGTAGAGATTATGATTGCTGGCAAGATAAATTTACGCATACTGAGTATTCTTATCAGGCCTGGAGTAACTCAGACGGCACCTTTGATGCTACAGTGGGCTGGGAGAATATCGAGAAAAATCTGGGGAAATACATCAAGGAAAATCCCGCAGAGCCAGAGGAGCCAGGTTCCAGTCACCCTGTGGTATTGCGGAAAAACCTTCGGGTCAAATTTTACGGAACAAACGCTGCTCACCTTACCTGGGATCAGTACAACAGTGACCGCCATCAGAAATATTTTCTTCATTCCAAAGAGGTACGGCTCATGGAGAAAATTGATCAGGAATGGAAAATTGTGAATGTTTCGGCCTTCTGGAACTATGTAAACCGAATTCCAATGGAAGAGGTTGCGGCATCCTAAAAAGCCGCCAGTTCGCTGATACAAAGAGGAGCGTCTCCATGTAGACGAATGCGTAGCTCATCGGTGGTAACAGAGTTCTTTAAAGCAATAATACGGCGTGCACCAATGCTGGTGGCGTTGGCTACGTTTTGCCACTTGCCATCTATTTTGGCTTCCACATCGCAATGAGTTACCCGCTGACCCAGCGGTATGTATTCGCGTAGCTGAATGTATTTTATTTCTTTCGTATCGGGCAGTTTAAACGATAAAACACTGCTGTGTTTGCCGTCTTTGGTAGCCCAGTACGTCTTTTTGCTATCATCTGTCAGGTTTTGAACCCCAAAAGCAGATCCCCTGTTTTTGGTAGCCTTAATTTGGGCATTGGCCAGCAGATTGTTACTGAAACTGGCCTTCATTTTTTCACCAAATTCCTTCAAAATCTGTACGTCATTGGAATGTAATTTTCCCGCTGGAGTAGGGGCCAGACCAAGGTCCAGGGCGGCACCCCGGCCTACGCTTTTCAGAAACAGGTCAAATACTTCTTCAGCAGATTTTTCCTTGCCATCCTGCTCTGGATGATAAAACCAGCCTGGCCTTAATGGAACATCGCATTCAGCGGGCATCCAGTATTTTCCGTTGCGGGTGCCTGTGCTGCTTACTGCGGTGTTTACATTACCAGGAACCGGTACAGTGCCCGTATTGGGCTGTGGACTAAACGTGGCCCAGTGTGTTTCAGAGGCGTACCCTTCTTCACCTCCCACCCATCTCACATCCAGCCCGATATCTGAAAAAATACTGGCATTAGGCTGTAGTCTTCGGGTGATTCCATTCCAGGTATTGTCCCAGTCATAATACGTAGTATTGTCGATCTTCCTCATTTCTCTGGCACCGCCATAGTAGCCGTCACCGCCATTGGCTCCGTCATGCCAGCTCATAAAAATGTCACCATAATTGGTGTAAAGTTCACGTAACTGCTCACGATAGATAGCCAGGTACTCTGGTGTTCCGTAAACTGCACTGTTACGGTCCCAGGGGCTGCAATAGACCCCAAACTGCAGTCCGGCACGTTTACAGGCCAGCTGAATTTCTCTGACCATATCCCCTTTTCCTCCTTTCCAGGGGCTTTTTGAAATATTGTAATCCGTTGTTTTTGTAGGCCAGAGACAAAAGCCGTCATGATGTTTAGCTACCAGTATGAGGGCTTTCAGACCGCCAGCTTTTGCAGCTTCCACAATCTGGTCCGGATCAAAATCTGTGGGATTAAAAATAGAAGGATCGGCATCACCATACCCCCATTCCTTATTTTCAAAGGTGGTAGGCGTGAAATGTATGAGACCATAAACTTCCACATCGTGCCAGTTTAGCTGCCGCTCCGAAGGAACTGCTCCGTAGGGAGCAGGCTCTTTCTGGGCATTGACCAGATTAGAAATACAAAGCCCTATCAAAAACGCCAGAAATTGTCTCATTACATTAGAGGTTTACCAGAAATAGATTTCATCCACAAAAAACCATCCTTTCTGACCCTTACCCGGGTGCCATACCGGCAGGGAAGGAATGGGTTTCGCCACGAACTTATACCATGTGTACGTACTTTTCAAATCTATGGAGAGTCCTTTTGCCTGTTTGGGGATAATTTTTGTTAGCTGTTCCGGTCTTATGACCTCAAGTCGGGACATTTTTTCTGGCGTTTCTCCACCCCATATTTCCACTTCCACAGGTGGCATAATGAAACTGCCCGCATCAATCAAATAGCTCAATGTGAGGCCCTTGTGGCTCGTTGTTTTTGGAGATTTTACCAGAAATTCGGCACGGTTATCTTTGTAACCCAGCCAGCTGCCATCTCTGAAATTATCAATATCTCCCTGCTTAAGGTCAATAATAGTTTTTCCTCCCTTACCAGGATATTCTTTATTGGTAGGGCTGATCAGGATGGCAGAATCGGCGGTGGCCCTTGATCTGAAAAAGGAAAAATTACGGACATCACTTGCCAGCCAGCCTTCTTTTACTGCCACGGCATTGATTGTTGTATATCCGGATATTTCCAGCGGCATCTTATAGGGATTTCCATTTACCGTATCGGGCACGCTACCGTCTGTAGTATATAGTATTTTTACCCCCGGCAGGCTGTGTTTTAGTTCTGCCTTTTCGTTGCCTGAAACCAGACGCGTCTTATTCACCACCATTGGCGGATTCAACTTAAGTTTATCTGTGGGGTCTGGCACATATCCTAGTTCAATATGAAGTTTCGGATTCTGCTTCTTCAGCTTGTCCCAGGAACTGGCAGGCAGGCCGGTGCTCCAGACAAAAAGCTCCTTCAATGATTTCAAAGAGCTCAGTTGAGAAAGTGTACTTTCCTGAAGTGCACAGCCAGATAGGCTCAGACTCTCCAGATACTTTAGTTTCGAAAGTACTGAGAACGTTTTTCCTGTAATGTTTGTCTGATTCAGACTAAGTTTTTCCAGATTTTGAAACCGTGCCACCAATTCCAGGTCTTCATCGGTCAATGGCATTTTATTAAGGCTAAGTTCAACCAGATTCTCACCGGCTTTTTCCAGCTTTTTCAGCGATTCTTTATCAAATTTCTGGCTTACGTAAAAGGAAGCTTTCAGGGCAGGGCTGCCTAAGGCCAGTGCTTCCACTTTGAGAAAAGGGGTATTTAGATTTTCAATTTCTGATTCGTCAAGAGCCCCGAAGGAATAGCTCTTGTTCACATTTAAAGCCTTTCGGGGATAAATCTGAGAGATCAGATATTTCAGGGTATCCTTTTCAGTAAGAGCGTTAAAAGTGATCAAAGTATCAGCTCCAGAGGCAATCCATTGGGAAAGCAGGGTGATTTCCAGGTTGTTTGGCTGTGGTTTGCCTTTTGGAGGCATATGTTTTTTGTCATCTTCAGGCAAAAGAAGTCTTTGCATCAATTGACTTTCCAAAGGTTTTCCGTGTATCCAGAGCGGCCCGTTTTTCCCACCTTTTATCATGAGAGAGAGGGTTTTCATATTTAGGCCACCCTTTGCTTTCTGATCATTGTGGCAGCTGACACATTTTTTTTCCAGAATGGGCCGTATAGCCGATTGATAAATTGGTTTTTGAGGGTCAAAAACCGTCTCAGCCTTATTTTGCTCTACCGGAAAAAGGTAGCTTTCGCCATGGGTAAGTTCGCCGCCATAATGTCCCGCCACAGCCATGATAACTAACGTAAGAAAGTAAACGCCCGTACGCTCGGTGGCAGGACGAAACTGCCAGAACATATAGTACCAGGTACACAAAAAGGCAAAGACAATCCCCAGCCATTTATGCCAGTCGAGTGAGGTGGGGTCGTATCCTCCTTCTTTGGATAAAATGAGACCGAAAATAGCGGTAAGAGTGGCTGTAAAGGCACTTATCAGGATCAGGAACGAGAAGATCTTATTCAAAGCCTGTGGTTCAAACTCCCTCTGAAAAAGGATGAGTAAGCCGGCTGCAGCAAAAATGCCAATGGGTAAATGTAGCAACAGCGGATGCAGTCTTCCCGCAGAAATCAGAAAATTAGGAACTTCAAGTTTTGATTCGAAAAGGAAAATAAAAAAAAGGAAAGCCAGCAGCCCGATGAGGGTGAAGTCAAGTAGCTTTTTTACTTTATTCATGGATTTACCTCAATTATTAGACGTTTATATCTTGTCAATTCCGGAGTGCCATTATCTGTAACACTGAGAATCAGGTGGTAATTTTCGGTTTTAGAAACGGTTGGGGCCGTAAATTTGACGGTGGAAGCGTCTGTGTTTTCCAGTAAAGCCTTTCTGAAGGTACTTCCGGCTTCATAATAGATTTGCCAGTCAAAGCGTAACTTATCACCATCAGGATCTGACGAACCTTTTGCACTTACTTGAATAGCTTCACCCGCTTTGAGAGTTATATTTTCTTCATTATCCACTTCTACCAGAGGTGGATGATTGGCCGAGGAGTAGTCTTTAAAGGTCCAGTCCATACGAGCTCTGAAATCATTTTGAAAAGCCTCACGCCAACGCCAGATGGTGGCTCGGTTATCGGCATAAAATCTTCCGTCATTTCCGGCAACCTTGTCAATGGCGTTCGTCCAGATGGGTCTGGTTTCATCTTCCCAGAACCATTTTTCAGTTTTGGGAAGATAGAGTTCGTATCGTCCTCCCCATCCCCCGAAGCTGGGATTTTCCGGAGAATTTAAACCGTTCTGGATGAGATACATGAAAGAAGGAGAATCACCTTCCATAATGTATTCGATGTCGGGGTATTGATTCCCCAAAGCACTTTGGCCGTGTTGAATGTTGGAATCAACCCAGGCGTTATTCACCAGAGAAGTATCTGCTCCGGTGGCAAATCCGTAGTGGCCTTCTCCTGATATTCCGGCCCAGGTAGAATAAAAATAACCGTCATGGTTTTCTACCCAGGTACCGGGGCTTACTATGTAGAAGACTCCCGGAAAGTTTCTCCTGATCCACGGCCCAGAGTTATCCTGATCAGAAATGGTGTAAACCCTCAGCTTCGATATTTGTCTTTCTAGCTCGGTTTTGCTCATGGTTTCACGCATTTTGTAAAGCGACTGAGCCAGGCAGTTTGACCCTCCCCATGCAAGTACCCAAAGAGGCTCTTCCGAAATTTTAAGTTCATTTATAATCAGATCAGAACCGGGTGAGTCCTGCTCCTGGCCTACAGCATTTAGACCATATCTGGGTTGAGCACTTCTGACTTTGGCCGATAGTTCCTGAAAAGTTGGATATCCAGATTCATGTTTAGAAAGAATAGGATATACCTTCTGACAGGCATCCAGAATTTCCCGGATTCTCCACTCGGCTACTTTGTCTGGCTGGTGAATAGAGGTGGTTGCTACCAGACCGCGTACATTAAATTGATTAGCATACAGTAGAAAACGTACCAAAGACATGGCGTCGTCGGGTTCGTTTTCAATGTCTGTAAGAACCAGTACTCTGGGTTTAAGTTCCTGTGCAGAAAGCAATAATCCACAGAATAAATTCAATAGAATTGCAAGTAAAATTCTTTTTTTTGGCATTTTTCAGGCAATTATCCCGGGTACGAGTTTTCCAGCTACATCTGTTAATCTGTACCTTCTTCCCAGGTGTTTGTAAGTGAGCTGTTCATGGTTGAGTCCCATAAGGTGCAGCACCGTAGCGTGAAAGTCATTAATATGAACGGGATCTTTCACAATGTTATAACCAAAGTCATCGGTTTCTCCATACATGACTCCGGGCTTTACTCCGCCGCCAGCCATCCATATGGAGTAGGCTCGCGGGTGATGATCCCGGCCGTAGTTACCATTGGCGAGTTTACCCTGGCAATAGTTGGTTCGTCCGAATTCTCCCCCCCAGATTACCAGGGTTTCGTCCAGAAGACCTCTTTGCTTCAGATCCATGATTAAAGCGGCAGAAGCCCGGTCGGTTTCTTCGGCTTGAAGGGGCATTTGATCAGGCAGATTATCATGTTGATCCCAGCCCTGATGATACAGTTGAACAAATCGTACACCGCTTTCTGAGAGCTTTCTGGCCAATAAGACATTGGCAGCATAACTTCCCGGTACCAGACACTCAGGACCATACATTTTGATGATAGAGTCGGGTTCTTTAGAGAGATCGGTGAGCTCGGGAACGGCAGTTTGCATCCGGTAGGCCATTTCGTACTGCTTAATCTTTGACAGTACTTCCGGATCCTGATTTTTTTCATAGCCCATTTGATTGAGCTCGGCCATCTTGTCCAGCATTTTTCTACGCTGTGTTTTTTCCAGGGCCTCAGGATCATTCAGGTAAAGAATAGGGTCTTCTCCACTGCTGAACACCACTCCCTGGTGGGTAGAATCCAGAAAGCCGTTAGTCCAGAGTTTGGAATAAACGCCCTGCCCGTTTCCACGCCCGCGGGAGAGTAACACACAAAAAGCGGGTAAATTATTGTTTTCGCTTCCTAAACCATAACTTAGCCATGCACCCATGCTGGGCCTGTTGCCTACCTGAGCACCAGTCTGCATAAAAGTGAGTGCAGGATCGTGATTTATTGCCTCAGTGTGCATTGATTTTATGACACAGAGCTCATCTGCAATTTTGGCTGTATGCGGGAAAAGATCACTTATCCAAGTTCCGTTCTGGCCATATTGCTTGAAGCCAAAAGCCGAGCCAACCAGCGGGAAACGATCCTGGCCGCTGGTCATACCTGTAAGTCTTTGACCGTTTCTTATTGACTCAGGTAAATCCTGCCCGTGCATTTTATTCAGCAAAGGTTTGTAATCAAAAGATTCAAGCTGACTGGGAGCACCGTTCTGAAACAGATAGATTACCCGTTTGGCCTTAGGGGCAAAATGCGGAATACCTAAGGGGAGGCCTTCTGCTCCGGCCTCGGCACTACCTTTGAAAAGATCAGGGATCATGAGCGATCCCAATGCCACTCCTCCAAGACCTACGGCAGTTTTTGCCAGAAAATGGCGTCTGTTTATGTTTAGGCGATGATCCAAAAATTCTTTGTTCATATCACTTCGGGTTAAATGCGGGTAAGCGTTTCTTCCAGGTTATACAATACCTGCAAACATTGCATCATAGCTGCGGTTTCTGTAACTGACCGGGTGGAGGAAGCACTATATTCACCGGTATTCACTAGGCTTTCTGCCTTCTTTTTGTTTTTGTTGAAATAGTTAAGTTGGTCCTCAAAATAGGAACTAAGCGTTGCAAGCTCCTTTTTAGCAGGCTCTCTGCAGAGGATTGTTTTGAAAGCCAAGCGAAGTTTTTCGTTGATATCGGATTTTCCTGTGGTCAGCTTTTCGGCCAAAACGCGGGATGATTCCTGTACGGTGGGGTCATTGAGCATCGTGAGTGCCTGCAACGGAGTGCTCGTACGAATCCGGCTAACCTCACATTGATCCCGGTTACTGGCATCAAAAATAAGCATGGATGGAGGCGGCACGGTTCGTTTCACAAATACATACATTCCTCTTCGGTAGAGATCGTTGCCATGATCCTGTATATACTTAGCCAAAAGTCCTCTTCCCGAGGTAGCCACTTCCCAAAGGCCTTCCGGCTGGTAGGGTTTGATACTGGGGCCACCGATTTCGATATTAAGTAATCCACTTGTTTGCAATACAATATCCCTTACATTTTCAGCAGAAACCCGGAGCCGGCTGCTCCTCGCCAGCCAGATATTTTCGGGGTCGGTTTTCAGATGATCTTTATGTACATCTGATGATTGACGATAGGTGGCACTCATTACCATTTTCTTCACCAGATGCTTGATATCCCAGTCATTTTCCTGAAAGTCTACAGCCAGCCAGTCGAGTAGTTCAGGATGAGTAGGTAAATCACCCTGCATACCAAAATCACCAGTGGTTTTAACAAGACCTTTTCCAAAAAACTGCTCCCATAATCGGTTCACATAAACTCTGGAGGTCAACGGATTTTCCGGATCAAAAAGCCATTGAGTAAGACCCAGTCGGTTTTTGGGGTATTTTTTTGTGTCAAAAGGTAAAATGCTGGAAGGCACAGCAAAATCAACAAGTTCTCCGTGATTATCATAAATACCTCGTTCCAGAAGATAAGTAGGGCGGTTTACCGTAGAGTCTTTCATTACCATCACATCTACCGCAGCCGTATCTTTTTTATTAATAAACTTCAGAATTGACTTCACGTCATCAGAGCTTATCCGCATGTTGGGGGGGTCGGCAAATGAAGCATCAATTGTTCCAAATATTCCTTTTTCGGGAACCTGATTAAAGAAAGCGAAAGTGCTGTAATACTCTTTTTGAGAGATAGGATCATATTTATGATCATGGCACTTGGCACACTCAAATGTGAGAGCCAGAATTCCTTTACCAAAGGTATTGGTGCGGTCTGTTACATACTCAATGCGGTATTCTTCATCAATCACACCACCTTCCTGAGTTATTTTGTGATTCCGGTTAAAACCGGTGGCCAGAATACTTTCTTTAGACGCGTTCCTTATCAGGTCACCGGCGAGCTGCCAGGTAACAAATTTCTTGTACGAATAATTGGAATTAAACGCATGAATAACCCAGTCCCGCCAGGGCCACATGGTTCGCAATCCGTCATCCTGATACCCATGTGAGTCGGCGTAGCGTGCCAGGTCAAGCCAGGGAACAGCCATTTGTTCACCGTAATGTTTACTTGCCAGAAGCTTGTCTACCACTTTTTCGTATGCATTTTCCGAGGCATCAGCCAGAAAAGCTTCTTGTTCCTTGACAGTGGGCAAGAGACCTGTAAGATCCAAAAATACCCTTTTAAGTAAAACTTCTTTTGAGGCTTCTTCATTTGGTTTGAGACCATTTGACCGCATACGGGAATAAGTGAAATGATCAATTTCATTTATGATCCAGTCTTCATCCGCATCGGGGAGTTTAACTTTTTGTGGCTCTATGAAGGCCCAATGCGGTTTATATTCTGCACCCTGCTCAATCCACTTTTTAATCAGCGTAATTTCATCCTCAGAGAGTTTCAGATTCGACTCGGGCGGAGGCATCAGCTGCGTACTGTCTTTGGTGGTGATCCTTAGGTAAACTTCAGACAATTCGGGTTTTCCTTTTACAATAGCATGAGCAGCAGGGTTATCCTTTAACGCCGCGTATGCACCGGCTTCGGTGTCCAGCCTCAGATTTGCCTCTCTCTTATTGGCATCGGGGCCATGACATTTAAAACAGCGGTCTGAAAGTATAGGCCTGATATGAAAATTATAATCTATTTTTTCGTTTGCCGCCAGAGTGTTAGAGGAGTCGTTCTTATTACATGACCATAAGCTAATGCATGCCACGGCGAATAATATCGCAGATTTAAAGAAGTAATTCATAGGTTATAAAATCCCTTATCTGTTATTAAAAGGGTGTAATAGGGTGAGCAATTTACAAAGCCAACTGAAAACTTCCTAACATTTAAAAGCGTCTAATTTCAGTACTTTAACTGAAGCATATCAGCCGTTATGGCCGAAAGGTCTGCTCCCCAGGAGCTGGCTATTACGGAAGCAGCACCCAAAGCAGCCGTATGCTCATAGCCAATTGTATATACGACTTTATCATGGAAAGCCTCAGCAAGAAGTTCCATGAAAATAGGGTTTTTGGCAAGCCCGCCATCTACCATGATTTTCCGGTTTATCTGGTGGTCAAAGGTAAGTTTTATGGAGGCTATCTGCTGGGCAATGAGATCGATAATGAATTGATGATACGCATCTTCCACAGATCTGAAGTTGTTGATGTTCCGGTCCATAAATGGGCAATCCATCATACCACCTGTCTCAGTAGCCTGTGGTGTTACCTGTACAAATTCTGTTCTGAGTCTTCGGATGATGTTTCTGTCAAAGTTTAGACTCAGATAGAAATCTTCGCTCACATGGAAGTGAGATGCCAGATGTCTGATTTGCCGGTTATGCTCATCTCCACTAAACAGTCTGGACATCTTGATAATACCTCCTTCTTCGTCCAGTATGTTCAGGCAATTATTGACGAACTGATCAGAAGGGGTAAGTGAATGATTGAACGGATTGATACAGACTGTCCAGGCTCCGGTACTTAGCATAACAAACTGCTCTGAAATACTTTTTTTCAGAGCAAAAGCAGAAGCCACCTTGTTGTAAATTCCCGGACCTACTACCAGTTCATCTTTCAGGCCTGTTTCCGTCGATTTAACAACTGGTAGCGTGAAAGAAAACAGATTTTCGTCCTTCAGCCAATGATGCACGGAACCATTGGTAAAATCCCATCCACCGCTGTGGCAGCCGAGCATCGTGGTTTCCTGCAGATGTGTGCCCGTGAAAATACTCTGGAGGTATTGAGGCAGAGAGACGCTGTACCTGATTTTTTTGAATCCTTCTGGTTTGGCATTTTTTATCCAGAAAAGTTGCAGAGCGGTATTCTCCAGATTCCATTGGGGCACCTGAAGCCTGAACTGAAAGTCTGGCTGATTTACAAATTTGTCTTCAAATGCCTTTTTTATCCGGAAAGGAATACGCCTGGCATGATCATAAACTGGTAAAACAGGTTCACCATTGCTATTGAGGTGCACCAGGGTTCCTGCGTAGCAACTAAAATTTACAGCCACAATCTCAAACTCGTTGGTTTCCCGCAGACTGTAGAGCGTGCTCAGGACCCATTTTTTTAGATAAAGCAGGTCTTCGCAGCGGTTTCCGTCTTCATCGGTACTTTCTGGTTTTTCAAGACTTTGAACCGATAGTACCTGAAATGACTGGTCGAAAACTACAGTCTTCAGGAATCTGTGAGAGATATCAAAAATGACGCAGGCCTTTGTCATCCTCTTTTTTCTTTCAAAATAAAGAATCCTTGGCATTAACACAAAATACTCTTTGGCAAATTGCTCCTTTTCCTGGTAATGATTAGCCTTCTTCGTTTTTAAATGCAAGTAATTCTGAAAAAATCAAATTCTTCCCGACCTTTGCCCTCCCAAAAATGAGGAAAAGAACCCGATGAATATTCTGATAATTGGCTCTGGCGGGAGGGAACACACCCTGGCCTGGAAAATAGCTCAGTCAAAATTATGCGACCGCCTTTATGTGGCTCCCGGAAATGCTGGCACGGCAGCTATTGCAGAAAATGTACGGGTTGAGGTAACTGACTTTGAAGGAATCAGAGAGCTGGTTTTAGAGAAGTCTGTTGACCTGGTGGTGGTAGGCCCTGAAGCCCCTTTGGTAGAAGGAATTGTCGATTTCTTTCAGGCAGATAAGAAATTAAAGAAGGTAAGAATAATAGGCCCGGATGCATCGGGAGCAAGGCTGGAAGGCAGTAAGGATTTTTCCAAAGAGTTTATGAACAGGTACGGAGTGCCAACTGCCTTTTCAAAAACATTCACCAAAGCGACTCTGGAAGAAGGTAAATCTTATATTGACTCACAAACAGGGCCCTTTGTTTTAAAAGCTGATGGCCTTGCTGCGGGTAAAGGTGTAATTATTACGGGTGATTCCAATGAGGCCAAACAGACGCTTCATGAAATGCTTGCCGAGGCCAAATTTGGAGATGCCAGTTCTAAGGTACTCATTGAACAGTTTCTGGAAGGAATTGAGCTTTCGGTATTTGTGCTTTCTGACGGGAAAAATTATGTGATTTTACCGGAAGCCAAAGATTACAAACGGATTGGTGAGGGAGATACCGGGCCCAACACCGGAGGAATGGGGGCTGTTTCGCCTGTTTCTTTTGCAGATGAAGCTTTCATGCAAAAAGTAGAAGAAAAGGTGGTTAAGCCTACCCTTGAGGGTTTGCAGAAAGAAGGGATTCATTACGTTGGCTTCATATTTATCGGGCTAATGAATATGGACGGGGAGCCTTTTGTGATTGAATACAATGTTCGTATGGGTGATCCGGAGACAGAAGTTGTTTTCCCGCGTATTCAAACGGATGTGGTTCGTCTTTTTAAGGCGGCCGCTGATGGAAAACTCGATAAAATTAAGCTAAAAATAACTCCTAAAACGGCTGTGACTTCGGTAGTGGTAGCTGGCGGATATCCCGATAGTTATAAGAAAGGAGATGTAATAGAAATTCCGGAAGCCGCAGCTGATACCATTCTTTTTCATGCAGGTACAGAACTTAAGGGTGAAGCTGTAGTTACCAATGGCGGACGCGTCCTGGCCTTGACCGGCATGGCCAGATCTTTGGTAGCAGCGGTTCGAAAATCACAGAGTATGGCCAGAAAAGTCAAGTACAAAGGGAAGTATTACCTGAAAGATATCGGTAAAGATTTGCTGGCATTGCTGCAGAAATAAACTATTTTTGAGTTTGTTAAGCCCTGCTGATCTGAAGTGTTAAAGGATCGTTCGAAGTGTTTTGAGACAGCAGGGTACGGGTTATTAATTAGAGCATTCGTGCTTTTAAGATATTACATATGGCATGTGGACAATGTTCCACTGGAGGTTGTGGCAGTAAGAATGCCCTTCGTACAGATGGAGAAACAAATCATAAAACCACGGCCGGCTGCCGTAGCGGAGCTTGCAGCAGTGGCTGTACTAAATTCAATACTTTCGACTGGCTTTCTGATATGGATGTGCCTTCTGCGATGCGTTATGACGTTGTAGAGGTTAAGTTCAAGGGAGGTAGAAAAGAATACTTCAGAAACAGTAACGGCCTTTCTCTTTACACGGGAGATTTTGTGGTCTGTGACATGCCAAACGGGTATCATATCGGTACCGTAAGCCTTCAGGGAGAGCTGGTTCGTTTGCAGATGATCAAAAGGAAGGTAAAGGATGACGCCGAAGTACGTTCTATCCTTCGCCTGGCTACAGAGAAGGATCTGGAGAAACATCAGCTGGCCATTAACCGCGACCTTGGAACCATGTACCGGGTGCGTGAGCTGGTCAAAGAATATGGCCTGGATATGAAACTTTCTGATGTGGAGTATCAGTCTGATAATACCAAAGCAACTTTCTATTATTCGGCAGAGGATCGGGTTGATTTCAGAGAACTTATAAAAGTACTGGCTGCCGAATTCAGGATCAGAGTAGAAATGAAGCAGATAAGTCTGAGACAGGAGGCTTCTCGTTTGGGTGGCCTGGGCTCATGCGGCAGAGAGTTATGCTGCTCTACCTGGCTCACAGATTTTAAATCAATACCCACCGCCGCAGCCCGATATCAAAACCTTTCACTGAATTCGGCCAAGCTGAGCGGACAGTGCGGCAGGCTCAAATGCTGTCTGAATTATGAGCTCGATACCTATGTGGATGCCTTGCAGGATATCCCTAAAGTTTCGAAGCCATTACTCACTGAACGCGGTGAAGCCATGCTTCAGAAAACGGATATTTTCAGGCGTATCATGTGGTTTGGTTACAGAAACGATTCTAACTGGTATTCGGTAACTTGTGATCAGGTAGTGCAGATTATGGAGATGAACGAGGCCGGTCAAAAGCCGGTAAGTCTGGAAGACCTCACGCTCCTGGAAGATATGATGCAGAATAAAGCTCCGTTAAACAGTGAACTACGGCAGCTTGACAAAAAACTTTCAAAAGGAAAGAAAAAATCGGGCAAGAATAAGAAACCACAAAATGTGGGCGGTAAAGAAGGTGAAAGAGAGGTTTCTGCAAGAGAAAATAACCAAAAGCCTGCTCAGAAACCGAGGCAGAAACCTGCTGTGAAAGATCAGCAGATTACCACTGCTCCGCAGGCAGAAGGGCCCGCCGGAACTCAACGGCCCAAAAACAAGAAACGCAGAAATAAGAACAGAAACAGACCACCCAAGACCAATGAAGAATAAGCTTATTGTCCTGTCTCTACTGGTATTTGGCAGTATTTCCTGCGACTCGTCGGCCATTCACAAAGATCTGGCAGAATTTGACAATTATGAGTGGGCTGCCGACGATATCAAGAAATTTGAGTTTGAGATTAAAGATAATGAGCAGGCCTATCAACTGAATTACCTGCTCAGAAATGCCATAAACTATCCCTTCTACAATATTTATCTTAAAACCTGGCTACGCGATTCCACCGGCAAAGAGTTGAAATCGGGAATGGAGGAGGTTATTCTTTTTGAAGAAAAGACTGGGAAGCCGTACGGGGATGGTCTGGGTGATTTGTTTGACCAGCGGGTTACCGCCTCTCAATACCGTAATTTTAAATTCCCTTACAAAGGAAAATATACCTTTGAAATGCAACAGAACATGCGGCCAGACCCCCTGATCGGAATCCTGGCAATCGGGTTTGAAATTGTAAAGCCCGAGGAAGCAAAAAAGGAGGAATAATCTATCTGAATACTTCCTTAAGCTTTTGCTCCCGGTAGTTAAAAATCTGCTCCAATTGCTTCTTAACAAAGAGGCGGTAAGCGATATGACCTAATGGACCAAAAGGAATTTTGAAACTTACGCGGTCTATCATCTGAACGCCGCCCTCGGTTTCCTGAAAATGGTGCTCATGGTGCCACATGTTATAGGGGCCAAATCGCTGTTCATCAACAAAGTATCTTCCCTCTTCCACATGAGTAATTTCAGTTACCCAGTTAGTACGTATTCCAGGCAAAACAGCCACCGAATAGGAAATGATTTGTCCCGAAAACGCTTTTTTCGCAGGCTTGGTGGTTATCCTGAAGCCCATATGTGGCGGGGTTATTTCCGCCAGATTAGATGGACTGGAGAAATACTCCCAAGCACGATCCAATGTAATTGGTAAAATAGTCTCTGCTTCCAGTGTATAGATGCCAGAGTGATATCTGAATTCCATCATTATTTGATTTTAGCTTAGTTATGTGTATCAACATCTTTTTGCTGCGAAAAGTTGGTTTAGCTAAGAGAAGGTATTTCAATTCCCGTGATTTTTCGGTAAAGATCTACGGCATAAATATCTGTCATGCCTGATATAAAGTCGATTACAGCCAGCAGATTTTCATACAGCCCTTTTTCTTCTGACAAATCAAACTGCTCGGGAACAAGTCTCAGAAGTTTTTTGGATTTGGCAGGTGTTCTGAAAAGTATAGCTTCCACAAACTCTTTCAGCAGCCCGCCAATTACATGAAAACCAGCAATTTCTATTTCAACTACCGATTTATGGTTGTAGATTCTTTCGACGGAAACCCGGTCAATTTCGGCGAGTAATTCACGGCTTCGTTCATCAATGAGATCAATCAGAGGCTTATTGAGCGTTCCACCTAAAAGATTTTCTTCGTTTTCCATGAATACTTCGGCACATCGGGTAGTAAGTAAATTGATAAGCATGGCTCTCATGAGTGAAAGTTTCTGCTTATCGTCTTTTATCTGGACCATCTGCTCCAGAATATACCTTTCCTGAGAAGTTCCTTTAAAAAAGGGCAGCAGCAAATCATGAACTTCTGAGAAGGAAATAATCTGCAGACGGTGGGCATCTTCCAGATCAATAATTCGGTAGCAAATGTCATCTGCAGCCTCTACCAGAAATACAAATGGGTGCCGGGCGAAATGGTGCGAAGACTTATTTAAAGAAATAATGCCAAGTTCCTTGGCTACCAGGTCTGCCACATCCAGCTCAGAATCAAAATAACCCGATTTTTTCGTGGAGATAAGTCCGGTAGATTTATCAAAGCCATGGGTGCTGTCTATCGGATATTTGACAATTGATGCCAGAGTGGTGTACGTAAGTTTGAGACCATTTTTTTTGAAAAGAGTGCTCAGAATCCTGAAAGCATTGGCATTCCCCTCAAAATTTTGAAAATCGTTTAATTGATTGGGCGTAAGTTCTTTTTCAATCTGCTTCCTGTGAGATTCAGATAGCTCGCGAAAAAAAGTTCGAATGGCATCTTCGCCTGAATGCCCGAAGGGCGGATTTCCTATGTCATGAGCAATGCAGGCCGTTTGTATGACGTCTGAAAGCTCAAAACGATAAAAATCTCTGGCATTTGAGCTGAATACAGAAGCATGAAGAGTGGCCAGTTTATCTCCAACGGCTCTTCCCAATGATCGGCCTACTGATGCTACTTCAAGAGAATGGGTGAGCCGGTTATGTACGAAAACCGCCCCGGGAAGAGGAAAAACCTGCGTTTTATTCTGAAGACGTCTGAACTGTGAGGAAAAAATCAGGCGATCATAATCCCGCATGTACTCTCCGCGGGTATCATCCTGATTGCCCTGGTTTTGGGATCCAAATCGCTTGTTTGAATAAAGTTTTTGCCAATCCATCATGGATTTGTGAAGTAATTTATGGCCAAAACTACAGGTTTGCGTTGCAATGAAAAAGCCTTTGTAATTTTGACCTTCATATTCCCTGTTACTTATGTATTTAGTTCAACAGATAGCAAGGTGAAGCGAATAGCCACCACATCATTTTTTGTTGTATTCCTGGTTCTGCTAGGTATCCTGGCAGTGGTGAATTATTTTGATTTCGGAGAATTGGATGTGGCAGTCAACTTTCTGCCTTGTCTCCTGCTTTTTATGGAGTATACGAGGAGGAGTTGGCCTGAAGGAAGCATTTCAATAAGAAAAAGCAGTGAATGCTATCTTATTGGGGGTGTGGTGGGTTTCTTGTTTTCTTCTTTTTACCCAAATACCGATTTGTTTGTGCTTGGAATGATTGGTTTTTTGGTTTCTAAATTTTTTCTGATAAAAAACCTTCGCTCACTTAATGGCTTTCTTACTATTGAAAAACTGCTTGCATTTGCAGGTCTGGTTCTGGTAAGTCTTATTTGTCTGATGGTATTTACAAGATGGCTGGTAGATTTTACAGAGCCCATTCTTCTTCTTCCCGTATTTATATTTTTCGTAGCCAATATCATTCTTTTCTATTCCATTTGGCCCATCTCAAAACACAGGGATATTGGTCGTATAGGTGTGGCCGGAATCCTCCTCCATTTATCTTTTGATATAATTTCTATTTTTAGTACCCTTCTGGAAAACTTTGATTCACGACAGATTCTGACACTTACCACCGGCTTTCTGAGTTACTATTTTATTTCTCTGTATTTTTATAAGGCAGCGGTGAGGACAGAAGAGGGTTTAAAGAGGGCTGACGAGGCCACATGCCATTAGTTCTGACCTTTAGAACCATACTTTTTCAATTTGATCATTCAAGCATTCGTTCATTTTTCAGTTTCCTAAAAAATTTAATAATCAGGTAGTCAGATATAAAAGTTAAAGATATATTTCCCAAAATCGAACTTTGGGAAAATGGAAGCTCCATTTTACCTGTAACAGAAGAGGTGATCAGGGATCTAGTTTAAAAGTTGGGGGATGTAGAAGTAATTCCGAGTTTTGTGGAACAT